>CAJXMR010000012.1 GCA_913056305.1 uncultured Ralstonia sp. | reverse complement strand
AGCGCATCATCGTCAATCCGGGCTCGTCGCTCAGCCTGCAAATGCATCACCATCGTGCAGAACATTGGATCGTGGTGTGCGGCACCGCCAAGGTATTCAACGGTGATCAGGTGATGCTGCTGTCGGAAAACCAGTCAACGTATATACCGCTAGGCGTGACGCATCGCCTGGAAAACCCGGGCAAGATTCCGCTTGAGCTGATTGAAGTGCAATCCGGATCCTACCTTGGCGAGGACGATATTGTTCGCTTCCAGGATCACTACGGGCGCGTTGCTTAGGCGAGCTCACGACTGCAAAGACTACCTCGCGCACGCGCCCACGGGCGCATGCCGAGGGCGGTGAGGCTACTGTTGGTCTGGTGGTTTGGTTTAGTTGGGGACGCTTATTTGTAGTCCCACTGCATCTGCTCGGTGATCGACACGGCGTCCGACGTGTCGAGGCAGCGGTCTAGATAACTGAGCAGCGAGCGCGGCTGAAAGCCCGTCTCTGTTACCAGTCGCGTGTTATCGAACACGTAGCTCATGCTGGCGAACTTGGCATACAGGTGAATGCAGCGCGCGACCAGTCGCACGTTGCCGTCCCCCGTCAGGCTCAGGAATTTACGCGCCAATGCTTTCTCGGCAATTTTTTCCTGATACACGTAGCCGGCCAGCGCTTGTGCGTCTTCTTCCGGCGTCTTGCAACGCTTGAAGCGCGGGTACAGCGTTTCGATGCGCTCGGAGTTCGCGTCGCCGGCACTGACGTGATACAGGTCGTGCGCCAGCCTGGGCTTGGTCGACAACTGCACGATGGCCTCGGCGCAATCGTCCACGGGCAGGATGTCGACGCGGTCGGACAGGCGGCAGCTGAACGTCTCGAGCAGCGCCACCATGCGCAACATCCAGAAGATGCTGCCTGACGGCTCGCAACCCAGCGCGCTGTGGCCCACCACGATGGACGGCCGCACCACCACCAACGGCAGTTCGGGCACCGCTTCGCGCAGTTTCAGCTCGGCCATCCCCTTTGAATACGTGTATGGCACCGCGTGTTGCGCGAGCGGGGGGACATCCCAGCTCTCGCTGACATGGCGATCGGCCAGCTGGCCGCATGACATGGCCGTGCCGATCTGCAGGAAGCGCTTCAGGCGTGAGCCTTGCGCCGCCAGCCGGCCGAGCGCCAGCACGCCGTCCACGTTGGTTTCCCACAGCGACGGGTGGTTGGAAAACGTCGCCAGCGCGGCGCAGTTGATGATGATCTCCGGGTCGCCAAGCTTGGCGCCGGCCGCATTGCGCAGGTCGAACGGCACGATCTGCGCTTCGCTGATGCCATCCAGCACCGTTTGCGGCAATTGAAAACGACGCAGATTGTTTTGCAGGCGCACGAAGCCCTCGGCAGGGGTTTCGCCGCGCACCGCAAAACGGGTGTCGCCCAGCAAACCGTTGTCCGCCAGGTTGGCGGCAATAGCGCCGCCTACAAAACCGGTCGCGCCGGTCAACAGAATACTCATGCCTGGGACTCGAAAATTCGTCGCGTCGCGGGACGGTGCTTGCCCATCCGAAAGAAATGTCCGTTGCTGCCGTTATCGATGTTGGCGCGGATGCGCCTTTCGGAGTCAGGTGACCAAACCGGGTGTCGCCTTGGGGGCTGACCGGCCCGGACGGCATCGCCAAATCTAGGCGGCGTACTCGCTTGGTGCGGTCGGGTCGCCAAACGGCAATCAAACATGCGGCCGGGATCGCCAGCCAATTTGCGAGTTTACAAGAATGTAACCTTTCAGTCCCTTTCGGGTAGCGCATCTGCTCACCCCTCGTTGAGGGGGTTGATTTCACGCGTGCGGCGCCGCTTCTGGTTGTTGCGTCGCAAGCCCAAAAATCTTCACTACATCCGCATGAACGGCACAATCGTAGGCGGCCTGATCTGGCAGGGCTTTATCTGCGCGCCCGGGTGCCGATCTTGCTCGGATGAATGAGCACCCGCAACAATCAGGGAATTTATCTGTGCAGCCAGGAAAGACTTCTGCCACGCAATTGTTTCACTGACGTGGCGGGTCGTTTCGAGTCTAGATTGAACGGGAGCAATCAACCTTGGGAATAGCCAAGCACGATATTCCCTGTCTTTCCCTGTTCCATGTCGGCTGTTGTAGCTGACAACCCCGTTGCGACCGGCAAAGAATCGAGGGTAGGCTGGTTCGATGAGGGAGATAGATGCCTAAATTCTCTGCAAATTTCCCAGTTGGCAGGGCAGCGGAGTGAGACAAACCAGACTCACCGCTCCGCCAGCAGTAGTGATATAGCCCTGATTTTTCAGGGCTTTATTTTTTTGCGCTGCCCATCCCCCCATCGCCACCCGCATTGAGTGATAGCGATCGTGGTCAGCGCGGCTGCGTACGGCATTCTCCCTGACGCGGCTTCCTAGCCGCAGAGTCTTTCCAGTTCCGCCAGATCCCCAAGGGTTGCCAACTGTCGCGCCTTGCGTGCAAATGCCTCGCACCCAGGGTATTGGGACGCGACAGCATCGGCCCAATCGATCAAATCTGAAATCGCACCGAGGTCGATCAACATATGGGCGACGGCCAGCGCTTGCGGCGGCGGGCTGACGAGCGGCGGTGCCGCTTGCGCGTCGGCGGCCGATGATGGGATTCGATCCAGCTTCAGTAGCCGTGCCAGCGTGTTCTGCAACTCCATGAAATTGACGGGCTTCAGCAAGATGGCATCGAAGCCGGACGGTGCATTGCCTTCATGGTCTTGCGTGGCCTGAGGAATCGCGGACAGCACGACGACGGGAACGCCAGGGAGATGTTCGCGAGCGGCGCGCAGCACGGCCAAACCGTCGGCGCCGGGCATCAGGTAATCCGTGAGCAGCAGATCGGGGGCCGCCCCCTGTGCCTGTACCATCCGTTCGATGATGGCGGCGCCGTCGGGCGCGGTTTCCACCACAAAGCCCAGGCTGGAGAGCTCATCCGCCAGCAGGCGACGGATGTCGGCCGTATCCTCCGCGATCCAGATGCGCAGGCCGCTGCCATCGATGGTCGGCTCGACCTCGGCGATGTCCGACACGTGGTGATCCGACATCCATTCTTCTGCCGCCGTCAGCGCGGGCAGCTTCACGCGGATCGTGGTGCCGGCGCCCCGTTCGCTGTCGATGTCCAGCGAACCGCCCATGCGCGCGATCCACTGGCTGACGATCGCCAGGCCCAGCCCGATGCCTGGCTGGGTGTGCGCGGTATCGAGCCGTCGAAAGGGTTCGAAAATCCGTTGCTGATCTTCGGGCGCAATCCCGAGGCCGGTGTCCCTGACAACGAAGGTCAAGTCCACGGGGGCGCCGGGTTGCACGGGTTGTGCATCGCGGCGGCAGTCAACCAGGAGTTCGACAGTGCCGTCGGTGGTGTACTTGGCGGCGTTGTCCAGCAGGTTGCCGAGCACCCGGCGCAACCCCTTGGCGTCCAGCTGGAGAACGGGCGGCAGCGGGCGTTCGATGCTGAACGTGAAGCGGTTGCCGCGCCGGCGCGCGAGCTCGGCGCCTTCCTGCGCGATCGAATCGAGCAGCGCATGGAGGTAGACCGGCGCGCTTTGCAGTGCATCGGGTTCGCCGCCGCTCGCGTAGTCGATCAGGTCGTTCACCATGGCGAGCATGTGCCTGGCGCTGCGACGGATGATCCGGCCACGCTCGGCGTTGTCGTGGCCCGCTGCCTGCACCAGCTCGGCAAAGCCGATGATGGAGGTCAGCGGCGTGCGTAGATCGTGGCTGATACGGGCCAGAAAATCGGTCTTGGCGTGATTGGCTTCGTCGGCGGCGATCAGCGCCGTCTGCAACGCATGGGTGCGCTCGATGACCGCCTGCTCCAATTTGAGCTGTTCCTGATTCCGCGCTTCCAGCAGGGCCTGCTGGGCCTGGATATGCGCCGTGTACATGGCACGCGAGCGCTGGCTGACGATCACGCTCATCATGAACAAGGCCGCCAGCTCGAGCATCCAGGCAAATGGCAGCCTGGCGAGCCATTCGTCGTTCAGGAAACCGTGGATGACCAGCAGCGATACCAGCTGCACCGGCCACACCAGCGCAAAGGAGAGGACGAACAGCTTGGCGTTGGGCAAGCCGCGACGCCAGGCGTCGAGCATCGAGACCGGCCACACCACATTGAACACCGCGATGACGGTGTTGGAGTAGACGGCGCCGGCACGATAGTCGCCGAGCAGGGTCCAGGCGGTTCCCAGCAGGAGCAGGGCGGCGAGGGTGCGATAGACCCGTCGCCACGAGGCGATACGGCCCAGGCCGACGAACGTCACGGTGACGGCCGTGTAGAGCACCGTGGCGAGTGTTCCGAGCGTCGAAGGTGCGCGCAGCACGGGTTCGCCGCCGGCGCCAAGGAAGTAGCGGTACAGGTAGCCGTTGAACGCCAGGCTGTAGAGCAGCGCCACGCAGATCCATCCTGTCATCAACAGAAAGCCGCGATCGCGCCAGCTCCACCCTTGGACGAGCGTATACAGGGCGAGCATCAGCGAGGAGCCGACCAGGAGCGCCATCATCATCAGGTCATGGCCTTCTCGCTGGCGGAAAGCCTCCGGCTCCCATAGCCCGAGGTCGATCTCCACGGCGGAGCGGCTGCGCACCTTTAACGCGAATTCCATCTGCTCGCCCGGGGCGAGCGTGACAGGAAAGACAGGGATCGCGGCTGCGACCGGGCGGCTGGCAAAAGGCACGCTGTTGCCGGACAGCACCACCTCGCGTGCCACGGTCTCGCCGGGGGCCAGGCGGAAATAGCTCACCGACTCCAGCCGCGCCGTGCCGACTGCCAACCAGCGCGTCACCGTCTGGGGGCTGCTGTTGTAGAGCGAGCCGCGCAGCCACAGCGTTGACGCGGTATAGCCCCGGTTCAGGCTTGCGCCCTGGACGCGTTGCCAGTCCGCCCGGGCCATGGCGGCCTGGAGGTCGAGTTGGCCGGTTGTGTCTTCCAGCATCGACAGTTGCGGCAGCAGGGCGGGCGAGCCGAGGGCGGTGACAGCACGCTGTCCCACATCGATCGGGCTCGCCCAGAGCGGATGGCTAGCAAGCCAGATCAGCAGCCCAAGCACGGTCGACATGCGCGCCGCCCAGCGGAAGGCGCGTGCCGCCCATGCGACGCCGCTTTTGCTGCCGCCTTCGCTGCTCATTACCCGCGCTCTCCCAACGCCTGCCTGAACTGGCTGGGCGACAGGCCAAAGCGCTCGCGGAACGCGGTGGAGAAATTGGCGGTGCCGCCATAGCCGAGCTCGCGCGCGATCGCCTGCACTTCGAGCGAGGTCTCGGACAGCAAGCGCCGCGCCTCCTTCATGCGTTGTTCACGCAGAAAATCGAACACCGTCACGCCCACGCACTGCCTGAACGCCGCGTTGAGGCGGCGCGCATTGGTGCCAACGGCGGCGGCAAGCTCGGTCAGGCTTGGGGTCTCGGCCAGCCTTTCGAGCAAAAGCTTGCGCGTTGCCCGATACAGGATCACATCCAGCGTGCTGGAGGCGGCATTCACTTCTTCGTCGTCGGTGCGGTGGTCCGTGGTTGCCGGCACAGATGGTTTCAGGTGGACGCACAGCCGCAACCGGACTTCCTCGAAATCGAATGGCTTGGTCACATAGTCCACCGCGCCGGCTGAGAGGCCTGCCACACGCTCATGGGGCAGCGCCGCGGAGGTCAGGAAGATCAGGGGAATGGCGCGCGTCACCGGATTGGCCTTGAGCAGGCGGCACGCGGTCATGCCATCGCATACCGGCATGCGGATGTCCATCAGGATCAGGTCGGGCCGCACGCTCTGCGCCTTCCGCACGCCGTCCTGGCCGTCCCTGGCGATGTAGATGCGGCAGCCCCGCTGCTGGAGAAAATCCACCAGCAACATGCGGCTCTCGTCGACGTCGTCAACGACGAGGATGCGCTGACCTCGCAGCGGATCGGAATACAGGGAAGTCGGGTTGCCCATCATGGGGCGCAATTAGAACACGCAGGGCCCGGCGCAGCGTGCGAACCCGCGCCCCTGGCCTACCCCACCTTCGGCGGGGGTGCCAGGGGCGGTTTCTCCAAAACAGCCGCAGGCCAGAAATATTTTCCCTTGCAGCAAAACAATTCCGCATTCGCGCAAAAGTCCACCCTGCGCATCCGCACAGGCGCGCTGTACATTGCGCCCCTGTTTTGCGCGGCTGGGGTCGGTTTGTATATCAGACGTGCACATGGAGCGGGTGCGATTGCCAGCCGGATCAGTTTGCGTTTTAGCGCATTCGTTCTATAGACACTGCTGCACCGTTCTTCATAGACTCGCGCCGACCTTGCAAAAATTGTAACGGGGATTTCCATGCGGCGCGTAGACTGCCCGGCCGGCGATCGGTCTTTGAGCGCGTTCGGCGTTGCTGCCGAAGTCCGCCCTTCGGCGTGCAAGGCGCGCGCAACCTGACCGCGATCATGGACCTCTCTGCGCTCGCCATCGACATCCTGCTGGGCCTCGCGTTCTGCATCATCACGCTGCTGGTGATCTACACCGCGCGGCACTATGTGTTCACGCTCAACCGGTTGTTCGGCCGCCAACGCCAGCCCTACCTCGACATCGAGCAGGGGGTCTGGCCGCGCGTGGTGGTCTGCGTGGCGGCGCATAACGAGGAGCGCGTGATTGCCGACTGCCTCAATGCGCTGCTGCTGGTGGACTACCCGCGCGACAAGATGACCATCATGCCGGTCAACGACCGGTCGAAAGACCGCACGCGCGAGATCATCGACGAGATCGCGGCGCGCAATCCGGGCCGCTTCCAACTGTTCCATCGCACCGAAGGGCGGCCCGGCAAGGCGGCTGCGCTGCGCGATGCCACCCAGTTGATCGACGCCGAGATCATGATCGTGTTCGATGCCGACTACCTGCCGGCACGCGGCCTGATCAAGCAGCTGGTGGCGCCGTTCTTCGATCCGGAAGTCGGCGCGATCATGGGGCGCGTGGTGCCCGTCAACGCCGGCACCAACCTGCTCACGCGCCTGCTCGACCTGGAGCGCGCCGGTGGCTACCAGGTGGACCAGACCGCCCGCATGAACCTCGGCCTGGTGCCGCAGTATGGCGGCACCGTGGGCGGCATCCGCCGCCGCGCGCTGGACGACATCGGCGGCTGGAACATCGACACGCTGGCCGAAGACACCGATGTGACCTTCCGCCTGCTGCAGCACGGCTGGAAGACGGTCTACCAGAACCGCTCGGAGTGCTACGAAGAGGTGCCCGAAGTCTGGCCGGTGCGCCTGAAGCAGATCAGCCGCTGGTCGCGCGGCCACAACCAGGTGATGGTCAACAACATCCGCAAGCTGCTGGCCAACGACCGCATCGGCCGCATCGAGCGGCTCGACGGCGCGCTGCTGCTGCTGATCTTCGTCATGCCGATGGTCCAGCTGCTGGGCTGGGTGGTGGCGGTGATCCTGTTCTACGCGGCGGCGCAGTCCATCGTCTCGGGCTGGATCTTCCTGGCCGCGCTGGTGTGCTATGGCGGGCTGGGCAGCAATGCCGCCTTCTTCGAGATTGCAGCGGCTACCTACCTCGATGGCCACCGCAACCGCATCCGCCTGCTGCCGCTGAACCTGTTCGGCTTCCTGATCAGCATGGTGACGATCTCGCGCGCGGCGCTTACGCAGGTGATGGACGCCTGGAACAAGCGTGAGCTGGTGTGGGACAAGACCGAGCGCTTCCGCACCGAAGCCGCCGGCGTGGCCAGCATGGTGAGCGGCGAGGCCCCGGCCCGGCCTGGGGCGGAAGGCTCATGATCGCGAACTATTTTCTACTGACCGGAACGGTGGCGGGCCTGGTGCTGCTGCCGTTTGTGCCGGCGCTGGCCGAGTGGCTGCGCCCGACCGATTACGCGCCGCTGCCGATGCGCCGCGACCAGCCCAACAGCCTCACGTTCTTTGCCAATAGCTTCCGCCGGCGGCTGATGGAACAGCACGGCGTCGATCTTGACGCAATGCGCGAGGCGGGCATGGCCTATGCGGTGCCCACCAGCGCGGAGCTGAGCGTCGGCGTCGACCCGCGCACGCTGCCGGACGGCGAGCCGTCGGCGCTCGCGCGTGCACTGGGCACGGCCAACCATATCGTGGTGTTCCCAGGCAATGCCTGGCTGGCGGCGCGCAGCCGGGTCCGCGCGGATCTGTACGTAGGGCAGGACGTGGAGGTCGAGCACGACACCCAGTTGCGCGCATGCCTGGCCGAAGGCGACATCCTCCTCGGCGAGAACGTGAGGGTGCAGCGCTGGGTGCATGGCCGCAGCGTCCGCCTGCTGCCCAACGTGCGCGTCGACGGTCGCGTTACGGCCCAGGCGCGCGTGCATGTCGAGGCGCCCGCGCGCTTCGAGCGCGCCGGCGCGGCGGAGGTGGCGTTCGGCGATGTCAGCGCGGCCGCGCAGCCGGTCGACATGCCGCAGCCCAGCACCCAGCGGCGCGTGCTGGATGGTGACGCCAACCTCGCGGCCGACGACGCAACCGATTGCGACTACGTGGTGCGCGGCAACTGCCATGTGTCCGACGGCACGGTGCTGGCCGGCAGCATCAAGACGCACGGGCACCTGCGCACCGGTAGCGGCGTGCGCATTATCGGGACGCTGTCGGCCCGGAAGAATCTCGAGATCGGTGCCGGTAGCGCCGTGCTGGGCCCGCTGATCGGCTTCGAAGACATCGTCCTGGGCCCGAACTGCCGCATCGGCCGCCCCGATGCGCCGACCACGCTCGTCTGCAACCGCCTGTTCGTCGCCCCGGGCTGCATTGTCCACGGGGTCATCACCGCGCACGAGTTCGCTCGTGTGGACGCGTAAAGGAGTGCATCGATGATCTGCTTCCGGTTTGCCCGCCGCTGTGCTGCCGTGCTGGGGGGGGGGCTCGTCTTCTCCATGACGGTGATGGCCGCTGCGCCCGCTGCACCCGCCACCGAGAGCGCCCCCGTGTTCGCAGACTTCACCACCCCCGACGGTGCCATGACCGTGTTCGCCAAAGGCGATTACGTGGAGCCCTACGCCGCGATCGAGGCCCTGCTGGTGGCCCACCGCCTGGGGGTCGACGTGCGCGCGAACGCTGCCGCCCTGGCCGACTGGCTGCTGCCGTACCAGCAGGCCAACGGCCCGTTCCCGCGCATCTGCCGCAGTGGCGGCGATAGCTGGGTCGCCTGCGGCCTGGCCGATGCCGACGACTCGCTCGCGGTGTTCTGGTGCCTGCTGGTCAACGAGGTGCTGCAGGGCCCCGTGCGCCTGCAGGCCAGCTGCGGCAAATCGCTCGAAAACCTGGCCACGCTGTGGGACCCGCGGCGCGAGACTTTCCAGGCGCTCACCGGCCGCACGGAAGCCTACTTTGCCGACAACGTGGAAGTGATCGGCGCGCTGCGGTACCTGCGAGCCGACCCGCGGACCGCAGCGCGCTATGCGCGCGAGCTGGGCGCGCTGCCATCGCATACGCAGATGCTGAACGGGCTCACCCGCTCCTTCAACTACCGATTCGACGGCGCGCTCGAACCAGAGTACGCCAGCCTGCCGCCCACGCCGCCGGGCTTCTATCCCAACGCCGTGACCCCGGTCTACCTGTGGGTCTTCGACCTGGACACCGGCCCCGTCGCCCTGCGCAAATGGGCGGTGTGGAAGCACCGCTACGAGCGCGCCTGGCTCGCCGGCAAGGCCGATCCGTTCCCCTGGGGGCTGATCGCCTGGGCGGCGTACCAGCTCGGGGATAGGAAAGTCGCGGCCGCGTGGCTGCAGGCGGCCGCGCAATGGCGCAGCGAGGGCCGCTGGAACCTGATGGAAGAGGGCGCCTGGATCGGGCTCTCGCACGCCATGGCCATCTCGCAATGAGCACGAACACGAACCCCATCCACTGGCGCAAGCACCAGACCAGCGCGCTGATCCTCATCGCACTGCTGGCCTGCGTCCTGTTGGTCTACCGCAGCATCAGCGCCGGCCCCGGCCGGCCGCAGACCGACGACATCGTGCTGGTGCTGCCCGACAACCTGGGCGCCGAGAACCGCATCTACGCGCAGGCCTGGGAGGACGCCGCCCTGGAAGAGGGCGTGCGCCTGCGCACCATGAGCGCGTCGGAGTTTGCGCGCCATGGCCTGGACGGCGCGCGTACCTTCGCGGGCGTGATCCTGCCCGACACCGTGCACCGCGCGATGACCACCTCGCTCATCAACAAGATCGGTCAGTTCGTGCAGGAGGGCGGCGCGCTCATGCAGGTGTACGACGCCGGCATCCTCAACGAAAAGGGCTACTACGAGGATGGCGCGTCGCGCCTGTCGACGCTGGCGGGCGTGCCCTACGGCTTCTACTCCACGCTGGGCGACAAGATGGCGACCCAGGTGACGGTCTACGGCCAGCCCGCCGACATGGTCGACCTGCACATCCCGCCGGGCCGCTGGATCGTGGTGGACGGACGCGCGGTGCTGTCGGGCTACGGCGAGGACAAGCTCCGCTACCCCACCCTACATACCGGCAAGGACTACCAGGGCCGAGTGCTACTGCGCGCGGAGGACAACACCGTGATCGCGGGTGAGCGCGCCGTGGGCAAGGGCCGTGTGCTGTTCGTCAACCTGCCACTGACCTATCTCAAGCTGCGCACCGACGGCGTGCTGATGCACGGCTTCCTGAGCTACTTCGCCGGCCATGTGCTGGAGCAGCCGCGCCTGTCGCCGGCACCGCAGGGGGTGGGCGGCCTGGTGCTGAACTGGCACTGCGACGCGCGCATCTGCATCGACGCCACCGACCGCCTGATCCAGGACGGCGTGTTCAAGCGCGGCCCGTTCAGCTTCCACATCACCGCCGGCCCCGACCAGCGCCAGTTCACCGACGGCCTGGGCGTGAACCTGGCCAACAACCACGCGTTTGCCGAGGTGGTGCACGGGCTCATGCGCCAGGGGCACGAGGTGGGCAGTCATGGGGGCTGGATCCACGACTGGTTCGGCCTGAACGTCAGCGAGGACAACCAGGCGTCCATGGAGACCTATCTGCAGAAGAACGCCGACGCCATCGAGGCGCTGACCGGCAAGCCGCAGACCGAGTACTCCGCGCCCACCGGCAACCAGCCCGAATGGGCCACACGCTGGCTGGACGAGCACAACGTCAAGGGCTACTACTTCACGGGCAACATCGGCCAGGGACCCACGCGCACCTACCGCAACGGCCGCCGCGACGAACATATCTGGTCGTTCCCGGTGCAGACCTACGGGGAGTACGCGACCATCGAAGAAGCCGACATGGCGCATATCCCCGAGCCGGAGATCGCGGCGTGGCTGACCTCGCTGGTCAAGTTCACCACCGATACGGGCGAGATCCGCCTGATCTACTTCCACCCGCCGGGCGCGGTGCGCTACCTGCACGCCATCGAGGCGCTGCTCGCCGCGGCTGATGCCGAGGAAGCTCGCAAGCGGTTCCACTGGCACACCATCACGCAGATGGCCGAGTTTGCCGAGCGGCGCGAGCAAACCGTCTGGCAGGTGACATCGGAGCGCAACGTCGTGCGCGTGAGCGCAGAGAACCCGGCCTCGCTCGACCAGCTGACCTGGCTGTTCCCGGCCGACCGCTATGCCGAGCCGCGCGTGGAGAGCGGGCAGGCCAGCATCACCCGGCAGGGCAACAACTGGATGGTGGTGGCGGGGCCGGGCAAGAAGCTCGCCGTTGCTGCCGGGCTGAAGGCCGGCGGCTTGCTGTAGCACCGGCACATTGCAGTGAAGAACGGGCCGCCACCGCGCCTCTAGAAAGGATGGCACCCGAATACAGAACGTAGAACAAACGGGGAAACGAGAGCGTGTATCGAACTCCAATCGCGTGGATCGCGTCGGCGGCGATCTGCGGTATGACGGCGCAGGTCGCCCACGCCCAGGCGGCTGAACCGGCGGCTGAACCGGCGCCTGCATCGGCCGTTGCGCAGGACGCGCCCGCCATGGCAGCCGATGGCGCCGAGCCCATGCCGATGCCGGAAGCCGCACCGGTGCCTGAGCAGGCGGCCGCACAGGACGGTGCCGCGCAGGCCGAGGACATGACGGCATCGGCATCCATGCCGAACCCCATGGCGACACCAGGGCCGGATGCCGCCACCGTGCCCGAACCGCTGCCCGTGCCGATGGAGCCCGAGCGTGGCGCGATCGAAGTCGTGCTCGACAATGGCCCCATGACCAACGGCTTGGGCTCGGCCACGGGCCTGGCGGTGCGCGGCATGATGGTCACCTCATTCGGCATCGTGCAGGGCGAGCTGGACCGCCAGAGCCGCTTCGGCTTTGCCGGCCAGTACGGCGCACTCTCGCTCACGCGCGACCTGTCGGAGGACACCTACATGACGGTCGGCGCCGGCACCGGCAGCAGCGAGCTGTTCTCGCGCTGGCGCGTGGACGTGGCCGGCTACCGCAAGTTCGGCCCCGACCGGCGTTTCGTGGCCGGCATCGGCGCCTACTATGCCGAGGGGCAGGACAGCGGCCGCTCGGACGAGGGCGTGGTCCTGAGCACGCTGGCGTATTTCTCGTCGATGGTGTTCGAGGGCGGGCTGCGCTTCAACCGGGCCAATCCGGGCCAGGTGTTCGGGCCGAGCCAGTACCTGGCCGCCACCATCGGCAGTGACGATCAGCGCGCGTTCATCGTGCGGGTGGAGCACGCGCGCGAGGCCTACCAGGTGTTCGCCAGCGGCAGCGAGCGGGTGGACTACAACAGCATGACCTACGCCGTGCAGTGGCGCGAGCGCGTCTCGCACAACCTGCTGCTGCTGGTGGGCGCGCAGTACTACCACAACCCTTTCTACAGCCGCACGTACGGCGAAGTCGGCTTCCGCTGGAGCTTCCGATGAGTCCATCCCAGCCATCGCCCGAGGCCGCCCCTGAGCACGCGCACCGGGGCCTTCCACCCACGCATCGACGCCTGCGCGGGCGTGAGCCGCGGCGCGTGATTGGCTATCGCGGCGATCGCATCGTCATGCATCGCGCGATGCGGCGCCTGGCGTTTCCACTCGTGCGCTGGGTCGACGTGCTGGGGATTCCGCTGGCACTCACGGTTGCCTTCTGCGTTGCATGGCCGTTGGTGTCGGCTCTATGGCAAACCATCATTGGGTTCTGGAGCGTGGCCCTGGGCGGGCAGATCCGCCTGGGTGCCGATCCTGCCCTGTTGCCGGGTTTCGGTACGGTGCCGTATCCGCACAGCGATGCGGCCCTGCCCACGGCAGTGCAGTGGCTGTGCGGCATGATCGTGACGCTGGGTCTGCTGCTCGGCACGCGCTTCATCAGCGGCAATGCGCTGCCGCTGGCGTACTTCCTGCGCCTTGTCGGCCTGGTCCAGGCCAGCGCGCAGTTCTACTTCTTCGTGTGGCCGGCGAGCTTTCCGTACGACGGCGGCAAGTCGATCGCCTCGCTCACGCAGGCGTCGGTGATCGTGGTGCTGATCACGCCGTGGCTGTATGCGCTGATCTACAACGTGCTCGACTTCGGCTTGGTACGCAAGCTGTTACTGTCGGTCATGGCCATGGCCTACCTGTGCCTGCTGATCCCGCTGCAGTACACGCTGGCTTCGGTCGCGCTGCTGCACGGTTCGATGCTGTGGTATCCGCAGGTCTTCCTGCTGGGCTCGATCTTCCTGCAGTTCGGCACGCTGATCGGGTTGTACGCCTGGGCGATGAGCTGGAGCCCGCGCGACGTCGCCTCCAAACACTTCGCGCCGTGAGCGTTCCTTCACGCGAAGGCTTCCTGGCAGCGTGAGCGACAACCCTGGGCAAGCCCGTGTGTCCGGCGTTCCCCGGCACGCAGCACGATGCTCGCACGGTGAGACCTCGACCGGATTTGACCGGGCGTCGTAGTCATGGCCTAGCCAATAGGTGCCACAGCCAGCGCGGGGAAAACGTTTCAGACCGCGCAAGCGCCGGCAGCCGACCTTCAGAACGGAGGGTGCGCGGCTGGATTGTGCGCCCCCAACGTCCCGTCCCGCACTCGGCGTTCGCCGGCCGGCGTGCCCGCCCGCGCATCCATGGCCGCAAGGCGCGCTGGCTGCCCGGCTTGCCGGACGCGCGCCCACCAGCGCGTGCCGTCGATTCGCGGATGATGCATCCGGCGCGCACTTGCCCGCCCTTGGGTTGCCCACCTTGCCTTCGCGCGCAAATCCTTTCTGCTGAGTGCCTTAGCGCGGCATTCAGCCAAGCGACATGAGTTCGGGCGCCCGTCTCGCCCGGGCGGGTTCCGCCCCATCCTCGTTGCGGGATTGTTTCAATCTCCACGCAGTGTGAAGTTGAGTGATGTGGGTGGCATCGGGCGCATCGCACATGGCGATGCCATCAGGCTTTGCGGGCATTCGGCGTGCCACTACCGGGTGTTTGCCCAGTCATGAAGCGGGAAATCCCTGTTACGACGATGTAACGGTTTGTAATGGGTCGCGAATCTTTCTCGCAGGAAATTGAAGGAAAGGCGGCGCCATGTTGGCTTCGCCAGCAGTGGCACAGTCCTTGCCTAGTTCGGTGCGGGTCAGGCCGCACATCGCACGAGGATGTTGCTGGTCTGGCCTGACACAACTGGCCAGAGAGCCAGCAATCGTGTCGACAAACTCGGGATAACAAGCACACCCAGGTGGCCCGGGCAGCGCAGGGACCAATTTGGGGAGGAGTTGCCGTGAGCCATGTACATCGCTTGCTGATAGCGGAGGACCACCATCTGCTCAGAGGTGGCCTGCGTTCGATGTTGTCGTCTTTGGGAGAGTACGAAGTCGTTGGCGAGGCGAAGGATGGGCGGGAAGCTTGCCAGCTTGCCATCTCGCTGGTGCCGGATCTTGTGTTGACGGATCTGTCGATGCCGGGCATGAACGGTATCGACATGGTGGCGACGATCAAGCGCCGCCTGCCGCAGATTCGCGTGGTGGTACTGACCGTCTACAAGTCCGAAGAGTACGTGCGTGAGGCGTTGCGCGTGGGCGCGGACGGCTACGTGCTCAAGGATGCATCGTTTGAAGAGCTGGTGATGGCGATGCGCCTTGTCATGCAGGGCAAGCGGCATCTCAGCGCCGATGTCTACGGCAACGTGGTGCAGTCGTTCGTCAACGGCCACGACACGCAAACGCCCAAGAGCGCCTGGGAGACGCTGACCGCGCGCGAACGCAGCGTCCTGCAGCTCGTGGCCGAAGGCCGCACCAACCGCCAGGTCGGGCAATACCTGAACCTGAGTCCCAAGACCATCGAGAAGTACCGCGCGCACCTGATGGAAAAGCTCGGCGTCTGCAATGTCACGGGCCTGGTGCTGGCGGCGATCGACCTTGGCCTGATCGCCCCATTGCAGGATCGCCACCATGAAGCCAGCGCCGGCGAGGCGTCTGTCAGCCGCCAGGAAACGTAGGTGCCATGCGGGCAGGAGAAGGCGCGGTTGCGCTTTTCTCCTGGCTGCCGTCAAACGCGCCACAGCGCCGAGACGAGCGTGCCATCGCCTACGGTCGATTGGATGAAGAAGCTGCCCCCGTTGAGTTCGACGCGCTGCTGCATGCCAATCAGGCCGAGTCCGGACAGTGAGTCCGGGTCTGCAACCAGCGGCTGCGTATCGAAGCCGATGCCGTTGTCCTGAATCGTCAGCAGGATGTTGGTCTCGATGCGGCGCAGGCTGAGCCGGATCTCGGTGGCCGCGCCGTGCTTGACGGCATTGCTCATGGCTTCCTGTGTCACGCGGAAGATGTCCGGCTTCAGGTTGTCCGGCACTTCTTCGTCCTCGACGCGGCAGTCGAAGCGCACCGTGAGCAATCCCGAGCCTTGCTCGATCCGTTTGCACAGTGCGTCGAGCGCGGCAGCCAGGCCCAGGCGGTCGAGCAGGACTGGTCGCAGCTCGCTGCAGATGCGGCGCACGTCGCCAATCGACTCACGGATGCGCAGCACGGCCGTATCGAGCAACTCGGTGGCGCCGCTCACGTTGTCGTGGTGGAGCTGGATCAGGGCGTCTTCCACCGTGAGCTTGATGAGCGTGAGCGCTTGTCCGAGCCCGTCGTGCAGTTCGCCGGCGATGCGCTTGCGCTCGCGTTCCTGCCCGATCATCAGGTGGGTGTACTGGCGCGTCGTGTCCGGCTCGCCTGCCGCCAGCGCACCGTTACCGTTACCGTTGGGTGCCTTGCGCTCGGTGGCAGGCGTCTCCTCGAAGATCGTCAGCAGCGCACCGATGCAACCATCGCTGTCGAAGATCGGATGCTGGTGCAGCAGCATGGTGGCCTGGTGGCCGCCGCGGACGCACAGCCGGGCGCGGAACGAGTGAAACCCGCCGGCCGAGCAACGCGCCAACCCCTCGACCACGTGCTCCCGCCCGCCTTTGGCCACCATGTCGAGCAGTGAGCGGCCGATCAGCTCGTCGACGGACAAGCCGAAGATGGCGCCGGTGCTGCCGTTGGCGGAAACGAAATGCCCGTCTGGCGAGAGGATGCAGAACGCCGCACCGCGCACGTCCGCCGAGGCATCGAAGTTGCGCTCGTTGGGGCGGAGGGTTGCAGTCAATCTGCGCACGGCGTCGATCACGTCGTGCCACGCCAAATGCCGGCCTTCGCGCTGCGAAGATGCTTTCATCTGGCCTCCGAACGTGGGTCACCGGTCGACGCGGCACGCTCGCGCAGCGCGCCGCCGCAGCTTGCGCCGATCGTCGGCATACGCCTGCAGGCGTTCAGCCCCGACGGCCCTGGGGTCTTTTCTTGTCATCACATTCTAGGTTTCGCGAGGCGGTGTGCAACGGGGCGCAGTGCGCCTATCGACCATCGGGACGTTACCCATGCGCGGGGGCGGGAGTTCCTCACTTCTTACGCCGTGGTGCAGCGACAAGAATGAGATCAAGCCTCTTCGGGACAGTGGTTCGACGAGGCGGCAACGGGGAAGGGGGCGTCGTGGTGCTTGATAGGCGAATGATCCGGATCCACCAGCGCGCGCGGCACGACCGCGGCAGCACGACCGTGCGTTGCAGCGCGCGCTGGCAGGACGGCTTCACGCTGTTGGAGCTGCTGGTCGTCATGGTCATCATCGGCTTGCTGGCGGGCCTTGTGGCACCACAGTACTTCGATCAGATCGGCAAGTCCAATATCAAGATCGCCAAGGCGCAGATCGAGTCGCTGGGCAAGGCGCTCGACCAGTACCGCCTCGATGTCGGCGCGTACCCGAGCACCGAGGAAGGCCTGGACGCGCTCAATGCCAAGCCGCAAAACCAGCCGCGGTGGAGCGGGCCGTACCTGAAGAAGTCGGTCCCGCTCGACCCATGGGACCGGCCTTACGTCTATCGGTCGCCCGGCGAGCACGCTGAATACGACTTGTACTCGCTAGGCAAGAGCGGCCAACCCGGTGGCGTTGGCGAGAACGTGACGATCACTTCATGGTGAAGGGCCGGTCAGGCTGGCCGTGAGGTGTCCGGCTGGAAAAAGGGGAGCTGAGGTGAAGTACCTGCTGCGCGTCTTCGATTCCGCTGGCCTGGTGCAGACCGTCTGCATCGAGGGCGACACCCAAGCGGGTGCCACCGCGGTTGCGCAATCGAGGGGGTTGCGGGTGATTGCAGTGCGCTCCGGCAGCGTGCGCGGGCAGCACGGCATCGGCCGCAGTGGGCTCGCCGGCCGGCGATTCAATGTTGAGCTGTTTGCGCGCGAGCTGGCGGCATTGCTCGATGCGGGCGTGAGCGTGATCGACGCGCTGCGCACGCTGGGCAGCAATGAACGCCGGGAGGCATCGGCGGCAGTCTATCGGGACTTGCTGCGGCGCCTCGAAGAGGGGCTGGCGCTGTCCAACGCCCTGGAACTGGCAGACCACATCTTTCCCGCAGTGCTGGTGGCCTGTGTCAAGGCCAGCGAGCAAACGGGCGGGCTGGCGGCCAGCCTGAAGCGCTATTCGCACAACAGCGCGGCGTTGCAGGCCTTGCGCACGCGCGTGGTGTCCGCGTCGATCTATCCCGCGGTGCTGCTGGCGGTGGGGTGCTCGGTGGCGGTGTTCCTGCTCGCGTTCGTGGTGCCGCGCTTTGCCGGCCTGCTGGAGCACAGCGGGCGCGAGTTGCCGCTGCTGTCTCAATGGCTGATGGCCTGGGGCGCGGTGGTGCATGCGCACGGCCAGGCCTTGGCGATCGGCTTCGTGCTCTGCGTGCTGGCCGCGGTTGCGGCGCTGCGCCGTGAAGCCGCCCGCAGCTGGTTCTTCGACCGGCTGCTCGCGCTGCCGGGCATCGGCGAGCAGTTCCGCGTCTACCGGCAGGCCCAGTTCTTCCGCACCTCGGCCATGCTCGTGGACGGCGGCATTCCCGCGGTGCAGGCGTTCGAGCTGGCGCGCGGGCTGGTCAGCCGCACCGATCGCGCCGCGCTGGCCGAGGCCATGGAGCGCATCCGCAATGGCGGCAAGATGTCCGACGCGTTTCTCGACGGTGGCTTGGCCGACCCGATCACCTACCGCCTGCTGACCGTGGCGGAAAAGACCGGCGGTCTGGGCCCCGTGCTCGACAAGATCGCCGCCTTCCAGGAGGCGCACGTCTCCCACGCGATCGATCTGGCCTCTCGCTTGGTCGAGCCCGTGATGATGATCGTCATCGGCTTCGTCATCGGCGGCATCGTGGTGCTGATGTACCTGCCGATCTTCCAACTGGCTTCCAGCGTTCAGTAGGCCCGCCATGGACATCAACCACGCGACCGTCGACACGCCCGGAGCGAGGCTGCGCAACGCCCTGATCGAACTGGGCGAGCGGTACGGCTCCGGCCTGCGTGCGCTGGAGGAGCTGCCGGCCTACTTCGAATCCGATGCCGATACGGTGCTCGCGCAGCTTGCCCAGGCGTTCAGGATGACGCCGATTGCGCTGCGCCAGATGTACACGCTGGAGCCGGATTTCAGCGTGATGCCGTTTGTCGAGTCGGCCGCGCGCCTGTGCCTGTGCTTCCACGATGGGGCGGGCTTGCTCTTCGTGGTGGCGGACCCGCTGGACGCCCGCACGCGCGGCAGCGTCGACCAGCGCATGCGTGCCCAGCCGACCGTCGCGTATCAGTGGGCGCTCGCGACCGTGGGCGACATGAATGCGTACATCGTCGCGCGCGAGAAGGACGTGCGGGCCATGGACACGCTCGCGCTGGACGGCGCCGTGCGCGGCGCCAGCGAAACCGCGGCGCTGGCCCTGACGCTGCAGGGGATCAGCCACGACGATAGCCCGGTCGTGCGGCTGCTCAACTCGACCATCTACGACGCCCTGAAGCTGCAGGCGAGCGACATCCACCTGGAATGCCGCGCCAGCGGACTGACCATCAAATACCGGATCGACGGTGTGCTCGGCGTCGTCAGCAGGATGGAGGGGCGGGATCTGGCCGACCAGGTACTGTCGCGGCTCAAGGTGATTTCGGAGCTCGACATTGCCGAGCGGCGCGTGCCGCAGGACGGGCGCTTCAAGGCGCAATACGCCGCGCGCGACATCGACTTTCGCGTGTCGATCATGCCCAACCAGTTTGGCGAGGATGCCGTGCTGCGCATCCTCGACCGCTACCAGCTGTCGCAGGCCGCGGGTGGGCTGACGCTTGAGGCGCTCGGCTTCCAGGCCGAGGACATGGCGTTCATGCGCACCATCGCCACCATGCCCTACGGCATGTTGCTGGTGACGGGGCCGACCGGCAGCGGCAAGACCACCACGCTCTACGCCATCCTCACCGAGATCAACGACGGCCTGGAAAAGATCGTCACGATCGAAGACCCGGTCGAATACCAGTTGGGCGACATCCTGCAGATTCCCGTCAACGAGGGCAAAGGCCTGACCTTCGCGCGCGGGCTGCGTTCGATCCTGCGGCACGACCCCGACAAGATCATGGTTGGTGAGATCCGCGACAGCGAGACCGCGCAGATTGCCGTGCAGGCGGCGCTGACCGGGCACCAGGTCTTCACGACCGTGCACGCCAACAACGTGTTCGATGTGATCGGGCGTTTTACCAACATGGGCGTCGATTCGTACAGCTTCGTCTCCGCGCTCAACGGGGTGGTGGCCCAGCGGCTGCTGCGCCAGTGCTGTCCGGATTGCATGACCGAAGAGCAGGTGGCCCCGGACCGGCTCCTGCGCTCCGGCATCGACCCCGACGTCGCGCAGGGCTACCGGTTCCGGCGCGGCGTGGGCTGTGCGTCGTGCCGCGGCACGGGGTATCGCGGCCGCCGCGCCATTGCAGAGGCCCTGCGGATGAACGATGAGTTGCGGCAACTGCTGTCAGAGCGCGCGCCGATCGGGCACATCAAGCAGGCGGCCATGCGCAGCGGCATGACGACGCTGCGCGCGGCCGCGGTCAAGCTGGTTGCCGCGGGTGAAACCACGCTTGAGGAGATCAACCGTGTCACGATCGTCGACTGAGGCCCTGGCCATCGGACTGGGTGCCAGCGCGCTCGCGCTGGGCCGGCGGCGTAGCGCGCAGGCGCGTTTCGCCGAGCGCCTGCATGCCGCGTTGGGCGCGCGGGGCGTGCCAGGCTTGCCCGGGCCCGCGCAAGCCGCACCGGAGGAAGCCGCCGCCGAGGCGGCGCTGGCGGTGGCGGTTGCGCCGGAAGGCGCCCATGCCCCCGATCTGACGATCGAGCTTGACTCGGCGCTGCGCTATTCGGAGGAGGGCGCGCTCGACGCGCTGCGCCGCGCGCTGGCGACCGACGCACCGCAGGCCACCGGCAACGCGCTGCGTGGCCCGCGCGCCAAGCGGCGCGCGTCCATCGTCCTGGACGACTTCTGGGGCAACCACGCCATCGTGCGCGGTGATTTCCGCACCTTGCGCTCGGCCGACGTGGGCGAGGTTGCGCGCGCCTACTTTGCGGACGTCCTGGGCGTCGATGCCGCCTTGCTGTCGATCGGCTGGCAGCTCCGGGAAGACGGTCGGGCGCTCTTTGCCAGTGCCTTGTCGCGGACGCTGCATGACGGTATCCACGACGCCTGCGCGGCCGCGCAGGCGGAGGTGGCGAGCCTGACCTTGGGTCTGCCGCATGTGCTCAATCGCACGCGCCGTGCAGTGGTGGGCCGCGAGGGCCTGCTGCTGGTGATCGGCGAAACCATGCTGCACGCGGTGTCCATCGAGAACGGGCGCTGGTGTGCCGTCGACGGGCAACGGGTATTTGCCAATCCCAATGCCGGCAGGGTGCCGCTGGCGGAGGTCGCCCGCCACGTGTTCGAGCGCTCCTGCACGCGGCGTGGTGACGATTGCCCGGTTTACCTGTGTGGCGCTGCGGTGGATCAGGGCCAGTTTGACGAGGTCTTCGACCACGTCCACTTGTTGACGGACCACACGAGCGCACAAGCGCCCTCGCTTCGCCTGATGGAGTTCGCACAATGATGCCGCTGACCATCGACTTTGCGAAACGCCGGACGGGGCCGGCCGCTGCCGGGCTCGTGCTGCTGATCGCGGCCGCGCTGCTGATGTCGCTGGCGGGCAGTGCACTCTGGCGCGCCTACCGGCAGAATGACCGCGCGCGTGCCGAGCTGGCCGCGAGTGCGGGCAGCGGGCCCGCCAGGAAGCATGCCGTGCCGCTGGAGCCGTCTGCGCTAGCCAAGCAGGCTGCCAAGGACAGCAGCAAGGTGCTCTCCGAACTGACCGTGCCGTGGCAGGACCTGCTGGCCATCGTGGAGGGCTACCGCGAACACGATGTCGCGCTGATCGGGATCGACCAGACCCCGGCGCAGGGGCAGATCCGCATCACCGCCGAAGCGAAGGATTTTGATGCGCTGATCGGCTACCTGAAATATCTCCAGCAGAGCACGCTGCTGCGCGAGGCGGTGCTGAACACGCATCTGATCGAAACCACGGTGCCCGGTGTGCCGGTGCGCTTCCAGGTGACCGCGGTGTGGAGAAAGCCATGAACGCTACCCAGCTCCGCGACCGCCTGTTGACGGTGCAATTCGCGCTGCGGCGCACGTTTGGCTGGACGGGATTGTCAGGCGCGATCCTGCTGGTGGTGGCGGCGTCCATCATGCTGGCGATACCGGCCATCGAGGCCAGCACGCGGGATCTGCATCGCAAGGCCGTGCTGGCCCGTGCTGCCACCGCCGAGGCCGCCGCGCATGAGGCCCGCGTGGTCTCGGATGCGCAGTTGCTGGACTCGCTGCCCGAACGCTTTCCGCGCTTCGCCCAGAGCAGCGATGACGTGGCGGCGATCCTCGCCCAGGCGCGGGCGGCGAATCTGACCCTCGGGTCTGCCCAATATCAGGTGGGGGGCGACCGCACCAGTGCGTACACGACTTACCAGGTCCTGCTGCCGGTCAAGGACCGGTATGTCGCCATTCGGCGCTTCGTGGCGCTGGTGCTGAACACCCTCCCCAATGCAGCGCTGCAGGAGATCCACGTCGAGCGGCCGGCGGTCAGCGGCGACGTACTGGAGGCGCGCATCCGTTTTGATCTGATCTACAAGGGGAGCCGATCATGAGGCTGCCTCTCTTGACACGCGTGCTGGTTGGAGCGGTGGCGATCGCTATTGCCGCGCTGTCGTACTGGGTCACGGCCAAGCGTCCGGTTGCGCCGCGCGCGGAGGCGGCAGTCACGCGCGTCGAGCGCCACGTACCGCCACAAGCCGCACAAGCGGCGCAAGCGGGCACCTCGGGTGCTTCCAAGGCGCTTCAAGTGACCAAGCAGGCGGATGCGCGCGTCGCATCCGCGCGGGAAGGGCTGGCCGCGTTGCGCGCGCCGCTCTCGCCAGAATCGGCCAATGACCCGTTCACGGTGCTGTCGTGGCTGCCACCGCCGCCACCGCCGCCGCCGGTCGTGGTGCAGGCGCCCGAACCGCCGCCGCCGCCGACCGCGCCGCCGCTGCCGTTCGTCTATCTGGGCACGCTCAATCCGGGCGAGGGCAAGCCACAAGTGTTTGTGAGCAACGGCGACAAGCTGTTGATCGTCTCGCCGGGTGAGGTGATTGACGGCACGTACCGCTTCGATTCGATTGCGACCACGGGCGCGCTCTTCACTTACCTGCCGCTGCACCAACAACAAACGATGTCCGTTCAAGGTGAGGGGAACTAAATGAAGCCGCTATTGCGTTCGAGCGCTGCGCTTGGATCGGGCCGCTGCCATTCGCGCCCGGAGCCACGTGCCGCAGTGCTGAAGACCGGTATCGCGTGGGCCGTCCTCCTCCTGCTGGTGGGCGGCTGCGCGACGCCGAAGAATTTCGACCAGTTGCAAAGCGCCAGCCAGCGCGAGCCGTCCAATGCGCAACTCCGGCTCAAGTACATGGATGAGCGCGACCGGCAGGTCAAATTGCTGCTGGACGAGGCAGACGAACTGCGCCTTGCGCGCCAGTTCGACCACGCCCAGCAGATGCTGCAGCATGCCAAGCAGCTGGACCCGACCAACGAGCGCGCCAGGCGCATTGCCGCGGCGCTGGATCTCGACCGGCGCGACGGCATCATCCTGCTCGAAGCGGAGCGGATGATGGAGCGCGGCGCGTATGACAACGCCGCCGAGCGCGTCGAGCAGGTGTTGGCACTCAATCCGAAGGATGCGGGTGCGTTACGCCTGTATCGCGATATCAATGAGAAACGACGCCTGCAGCGGCAGGCCGCCAGCGAGAAGAATGAGGCGGCATCGATCATGCGCAAGCCGGTCTCGCTGCAGTTTCGCGATGCCAATGTGCGCATGGTGTTCGAAGGCCTGTCGCGCACCACGGGCCTGAACGTCATCTTCGACCGCGACGTGCGGACCGACCTGAAGACCACGATCTTTGTCTCGAACGCCACGCTCGATGACACGGTCGACATGATCCTGATGCAGAACCAGCTCGCCAAGAAGGTGCTGAACGCGAACACGGTGTTCATCTACCCGGCCACGCCTGCCAAGCAGCAGGAATACCAGGATCTGAAGGTACGCACGTTCCAGCTCTCGAACACCAACGCCAAGCACATTGAATCGCTGCTGAAGAGCCTGCTGAAGATCAAGGAGATCGTGACCGACGAGCACGCCAACACGGTGTCGATCCGGGCCACGCCGGAGTCGGTCCGCGTGGCCGAGCGCATGATTGCCGCACAGGACTTGCCAGAGCCGGAGGTGATGCTGGAAGTGGAAGTGCTGGAGGTCTCGCGCGACCGGCTGACCGATCTTGGCATCGACTGGCCGAACAGCTTCACGCTGGGCACGCCATCCAGTGTCTCGACCTGGGGCGGTCTGCACCATCTGACCGTCAACCAGCTGACCGCCAGCGGCCTGTCGGCCACGGCCAATTTCAAGCTGACCGACACCGATGCGAACCTGCTCGCCAGCCCGCGCATCCGCACGCGCAACAAGGAGAAGGCCAAGATCCTGATCGGCGACAAGGTGCCGGTCATCTCCAGCTCCAGCGTGCCCAGCACCAGTGGGCCGGTCTATTCGCAATCGATCCAGTATCTGGACGTGGGCATCAAGCTCGAGGTCGAGCCCCAGGTGTATCGGGACGACGACGTGGGCATCAAGATGAGCCTGGAGGTGAGCAACATCACGCAGGTCATCTCCAGCAGCAATTCCCAGACCGGCCTGAGTTCGCTGGCCTATCAGATCGGCACCCGCAACGCGTCGACCAGCCTGCGCCTGAAGGACGGCGAGACCCAGATTCTCGGTGGCCTGATCCAGGATGAAGACCGTGACGCCGCCAACAAGGTCCCGGGCCTCGGGCAACTGCCGGTGCTTGGCCGCTTGTTCTCGAACCACAATGGCGAGCACAAGAAGACCGAGATCGTCCTGCAGATCACGCCGCATATCGTGCGCCCGCAGCTCGCGGCCGATGCCGATACGCGCGAGATCTGGTCCGGCACCGATAGCAACGTGCGCACCGAGCAACTGCGGCTTGATCCGCCGAGCGTAGGGGCGGCAGCAGCCACGCCGGTGCCGGCCCTTGCGGCCCCCGCAGGGGTCGCTCCGGGTGCGGTGGGCGGCGGCTCGACCGCCAAGGACCAGAAGGCGGCGGCCCCGGCCGCTGCGGCTGCGGCGGCAAGCAGCGCCGCACCCAAGAGTTCGTTCGGGCAGCCGGCGGCCGCACCACGCACGACGCCGCCGCCGGCCATGTTTGGCGGGCGCTTCATGACCACGGTGCCACCACCGGAAGGGGTTGTGCCACCCGCACCGGCAGCGCCAGCTGCGCCGGCTGCGGCACCTGAAGCGGCAGCGCCGGAAGCTGCGGCAGCCCCTGCGGAAGCCGCGCCAGCGCCCGCACCGGCGGCACCGGCACCGGCACCCGCTGCAGCGCCGGCCGCCGCGCCCGCAACGGAGCGGCCGCCCATCCTGACGATGCCGGCTGGTGATATGCCGAGCGACAACCCGTTGCACCCGGTCCCGTCAGGGTCGTACTAGGCCATGAACCGTCTGCAGCGGCTCCACCTTGACCGCGGTTGCGCGAACCGGCGCAGCCGCGGCTTCACGCTGATCGAACTTGTGATCACGCTTGCGCTGGTGGGCATTGTTGCAATGGCAATCGTGCCGCTCGCCGAGCTGTCGGTGCAGCGCCAGAAAGAGCAGGAGCTGCGCGTGGCGCTGCGTGAGGTCCGCACCGCGCTCGATGCCTACAAGGAAGCGAGCGACATGGGTTCGATCGAGCACGAGGCGGGCGCGTCGGGCTATCCGCCGTCGCTCGCGGTACTGGTGGACGGCGTCAAGGACGCTAAGGACGCAAAAGGCCGCCTATTGATGTATCTGCGAAGGGTGCCGCGCGATCCGTTCTTTACAGGCGACGCGTCGACGCTGGCCGCGGATACCTGGAATGTGCGTGCATACGGTGTGCCGTTGGACGGCGGCTCGGGCGGCGACGATGTGTTCGATGTGACATCGAAATCGGACGGCGTGGGTCTGAACGGCATTCCGTACAAGGACTGGTGAGGAGTGCCATGACAACGCGAGCACTGAATGCGCGGCGCGACGGGTTCACGCTGATCGAGCTGGTGGTCGTCATGGCCATCATCGGGCTGTTGCTGACGCTTGCCCTGCCGCGGTATTTCCACAGCATCGAGCGCGGCAAGGCCCAGGTTCAGCAGCAGAACCTGGCGGTGATCCGTGACGCTATCGACAAATACTACGGCGATAACGGCCAGTATCCGGACAAGCTCGACGACCTGGTGGTCAAGCGCTACCTGCGCAGCATTCCGGTCGACCCTGTCAATGGCAGCACCGCCTGGACCATCGTCGCACCACCGACCGACACGGCAAAGACCGGCGGCATCTACGACGTTGCGCCGGCGGAGCGCGAGGCAAGCGCGCCGGCTGCCGCGTCCGAACCGGTGGCTTCAAAATGAACGCCGCGCAGTGGGCAAGCCGTGCGAGGCTGTCCAGGCAGAGGGGGCGAGGGCGTGGCCTGGTCATGCTCACCCTGCTGATCGCATTGATGCTCGCCTCGATTGCACTGCTTGCCGGGCTGGACTTCTGGGCATTGCAGCGGCAGCGACAGCAGGAAGAAGAGCTGCTGTTCGTCGGCAATCAATACAGGCGCGCCATCGAGCGCTACTACCTTTCAGGCCACAGCCTGCCGGCATCCGTCGACGATCTGATCAACGACAAGCGCTTCCCGGTGGCGCTGCATCACCTGCGCCGTGCGTACCCCGACCCGATGACCGGTCGCAACGATTGGGAGTTCTTGCGCGACGGCACCGGTATCTACGGAATCCGCAGCAGTTCCGACCGCGTACCGATCAAGCAGGCGAATTTTCCGGACCGATACGCGTATTTCGCCAACGCGCAAACCTACGCCGAGTGGCAGTTCATCTATCCGGTGCCCGGCCTGTTCAGGCGCGGCGCCGGCGTGCCAAGCCTGCCGGGCGTGCCGCCGAAGCCGAATACCAAACCGGGCCGGCGGGCGCGCTGACGATGGTTTGCCCTACCTCAACAGTAGGAGGTTGACCCATGTCGGAAGCCGTCGCGGCTTTCCACAATAGATGTCACGGGGGAACGGGAATCGTCGGCTGCACGGTCGCCGCAAGGGTGGGACAGGACGCCTGACGCGTACCGCGCGCAATGACCAGTCGCTAGGAGGTCATATGTTCGCAATTCGCGTGGCACGCAGCGGTTTCGCAGCGTTGCTGTTGCTGTTGGCTGTCGCGCTTCCGGCGCGTGCGCAGTCGTTCCGGGTCCAGTGCCCGCCCACCACGATCACGCACGGCGATCCGGCCAGCAACGTACACGGCCAGATCAAGTGCCAGCAGATCTCGGGCGGCGACGGTTATTCGACCATGGCCGACGGTGTCCAGACCTACATGTTCTCGTTCGGTCCGCTCTCAGGCCTGTACGACATCAGCATGGGCCTGCCAGGCACCCAACCGGCGTCAGTCTTCAACACGCTCGGTGATCCGTACAACTTCCGGACCAACATGTTCAACGGCGCCGTTGGCTTGGCGCCAGACCCGAATACCGTCCCGGCCGGCCAGATCACGGGCCACGTCGATCCGCGCCCGATCATGGACGTCGGGGTGATGAACGGCAACATTCCGGCGCCGATGATGGCGATCGACGAAGACGACGAGTTCTTCCTCACGCTGACCAACGTCGGCATGATCATGCGCCCGGACCTGTTCGAAAAGCACACGGTGCACTTCCACGGCTATCCGAACGCGTCGTCGTTCTATGACGGCGTGCCGGATGCGTCGATCGCCATCAACATCGGCGGCAGCTTTACCTACTACTACCTCGCGCCCGATGCGGGCACCTATTTCTGGCACTGCCATATCACCCCGCCCGAACACCTGCAGATGGGCATGGTCGGCCAGATCTACGTGCGTCCGCGCCAGGACCGGGTGGCAGCTGGAGCGTCCTTGTATGGCAACACTGCCAACCCGGCGATTGGCGACCCGAACTCCTTGCTCGCGCAACAGATCGACTCGCGCACGGCCTGCTACGCCCATACCTCGGCAACCACGACGACACCGGATCTGACGAAGCCGGACATCCTGTGCTCCGCGCCGCTTCCGCCCGCGCCCACCGTTCCTCCATTGCACGCCAACAACAAGAGCGGCACCCCCACGCTCTATGCGTACAACGACGGCGATGGCTCCACCGCGTACGACGTCGAGTACCCCGTCCAGATGCACGGCTTCGACCCGAACTTCCACTTCATCGGCATGACGTTCAACCCCGAGCCGTTCACCGACATGAAGGACAAGTATTTCATGCTCAACGGCCGCAGCTACCCGGACACGATCACGGCCGGACCATTGACCACCGCCTCGTCCGACGGAGCCCTGCACTTTTCGCAACCGCTGCCGACGATCATCAACGTCCCGCTGGGCGGCAAGGCCCTGCTGCGCATCTCGAATCTCGACGTGACCGAATACCAGACGCTCGCGTCGCTCGGCATCCCGATGCACGTGATCGGTATCAACGCGCGGCTGCTGCGCGACCTGGCCGGCAACGACATGACGTACTTCACGAACTCGATCACGCTGGGTGGCGGCGAGTCGCTTGACGTCATCCTGGACGCGAGCGATACCGCGAGCTATCCGCTGGGCACCTACTACCTGTACACGCCGAACCTCGACCATCTGTCGAACGATGCAGAGAACTTCGGCGGCTTGATGACCGAGGTCCACGTCTGCAACGCGGTGGACCCGGTGACGAAGTTGTGCTCCTAGGAGACCTGCCGTGAACCACATTACCTTCCATACGTGGAACGCGTGGCCTGGGCGCCTCGCCGCGGCCATCGTCGTCACGCTGCTCTCGGCGTTCTCGATTGCCGCGCATGCAGCGGTGCCGGGGATTACCGGTCCGACGTTCGATCTGACCGCCGCGGAGACGCGCCTCAACCAGCCCGACGGTGCAAGCGTCTACTCGTGGGCCTACGGATGCAACCCGCGCACCAAGCCGGCCTTCTTGCCGAGCGTCAATCCGCTGGACGGGCAGATCTGTCAGAACGCGCAGGTTCCGGGCCCCACCTTGATCGTCAATCAGAACGACGTCGTGACGATCACGCTCACCAACAACCTGCCGCCGGCCGCCGGCAACACCTCGATGCTGTTCCCTGGCTTCCAGGTGTGCTCCGGGACGCTGGACCCCAACACCGGCATCTGCTCCGGCACGCCAACCGGCGTGCAGGGCCTGCTGGCGCGCGAGGCCCAGACTGGAAAGACCGTGACATACACCTTCGTCGCATCCACGCCCGGCACGCATGCGTACTACAGCGGCACGCAAGGCGATCTGCAGATCGAAATGGGGTTGTACGGCGCGCTGATCGTCCTGCCGACCTCAGTGGCCGCGCCGCATACCGTGGTCGTGCCTCAAGGTTGCCGCGCAGTGGCCAGCACCTTGCCGGATGGTCAGCCTGACTACCGCAATGCCGCCGCCGCATATGACCACAGCATGGCGTGCTACGACCGGGAATACATCTTCCAGTTCTCGGAGGTGGACCCGGCCATCCACGCGCAGGCCGAGCAGCAGGCCGGCCTGCCGTGCACGCAGCCGACCGGCTGCATGCTCGTCCAGACCGAGCCCTACCACCCCGCGTACTTCATGATCAACGGCCGATCGATGCCGGACGACATGGACTCCAACTACGCGCCGCAGTATCCGAACCAGCCGTATAACGGCAACCCGCACATGCATCCGGGCGAGATGGTGCTGTTGCGCATCATCGGCACTGGGCGGTGGCAGCACCCGTTCCACGAACACGGCAACCACGTGCGCATTCTGGCGCGCGACGGCAACCTGCTGCTCGCCGCGAATGACGCGACCAAGCTTGCAGGCCCGCTGTTGTTCACGACGACAACCACCCCGGGCGTGGCAATGGACGGCATCTTCTATTGGACCGGCAAGGGGTTGAACTGGGACGTGTATGCGCACAAGCCCGGGGACGGCACCATCTGCGTCCCCGATGCCAACGGCTATTACACCAAGGATTCCAACCCGCCCGCACCCCTTACGGCACCCAACTACTACGAATGGTGCGAGGACCATCAGAAGCCGCTCGAAGCGAACCCGACTGGCGACGTCGCCAGCGGTGGCCCGGTCACGCTGCCTGATCCGAACATCCTCACCAACGGTGCCTGGTACGGCGGCAGCCCGTATCTGGGGCCCGACGCCACCATCCGAGCCGTGGGTGCGACGGGCACGACTCCACCCAGCAGTCTTGTAGTGAACCCCCCCAGCACCGAAGCAGGGTTTGCCTACATGTGGCATTCGCACAATGAGCGCGAGATTACGACAAACAACATCTTCCCCGGCGGGATGATGATGATGATGCTTGTCGATCCGCAAGCTTTCAAGATTAACGAAAGCAACTAGCAGGACACCCGGGAGTAAGGCGATGAGATCCGATCCGTTCAATGCGACGCTCTTCGGCCTGGTCAGGAAGGCCGGACTTGTGGCATCGATTCTCGTGGCAGCGAGCGGCATGTCGTTCGCGCAATCCGTGAACCTGACGGCGGCCAGCGCAAACGCCACGCTGCCGGATGGCCAGATCGTGCCAATGTGGGGCTATTCGTGCGGCGCGATCACCGCGCCGGCCACCTGCGCGGCAGCGAATCCGAATGCCGGCGCGGGGTGGTCACCGGTGGTCATCACGGTGCCTCCCGGCCCCCTGACGATCAACCTGACCAACAACCTGCCCGGTGCCGTGCCGACCTCGCTCACGATGGTCGGGCAGCCTGGCGGCGGCCTGGGCACCACTGCGACGACCGCGGCGAGCCCAACTCATCCAGACCTGAGTGCGACGACCTGGTCGACCGTCACGCCTGCAAGCGGCGTTGCGGGGCAGGGCAACCCGCCACCCGTGATCTTCCACCCGCCGTCGCAATCGGCGCGTGTGCAGTCGTTCTCGACCGAAGTCGCGCATGGCGCGACCACGGCGCTGACATGGGCAAAACTGAATCCCGGAACGTACCTGATCGAATCCGGCACGCATCCGTCGATTCAAGGGCCGATGGGCCTGTACGGGGTGCTCGTCGTCACGACGGCTCCCGCCGCGGGCGGCCGCGGCGTGGCCTATTCGAGCGCCAATTCGATCGTCAACTACGACGCCGACGTACCGATGGTGCTGGGCGAAATCGATCCGGTGCTCAACCGCGAGATCGCGCTCGACGTGGTGACGACCGGCTTCGTGGAGACCAAGCCGTGGTCGGGCCAGCCGCACCAATGCGGTGATCCAACACCCGGCAACGCCAACTACCGCACCTGCTATCCGCCGATGGTCAACTACGACCCGCGGTACTACCTGATCAACGGCGTCGCGTTCGACCGCAACAATCCGTCCCGCTCGCAGGTTTTTGTGAACAGCATCGCCGCGTCGACGAGCCAGGTTCTTGTGCGCTTCGTCAACGCCGGCCTGCGCATGCACGTGCCGTCCATGGTCGGCACGCAGGTTGTCACGGTGCCGGGTGCAAAGCCGGCTTCTGGCTTCGCGCTGATTGCCGAGGACGCCCACGTCCAGCCCGGTCTATGGAAGGTGCAGAACGAAGTGTTCCTGCCTGCCGGCAAGGTGTTTGACGTGTTGATCAATGCGCCTGCGGCAGGTGCGGCCGCCATCCCTGTGTACGACCGGCAATTGAGCCTGTCGACCGACAACCAGCGCGACGGCGGCATGCTGACTTACATCAGCGTGAACAACGGCGTTCTGCCGACGCAGCAGGGAGCCGCAAGCGGTGTGACGGTCCCCAACACGTCGACCTACTATTTCGCGCCTAACACGACGCTGTCGGTCTCGGACCCGGCCAAGGGCGTGTTGGCCAATACCACCGGTGTGTATGGCGTCCAGCTGGTGACAGCGACGACGGCCGGCTCCCTCACCCTCAATGCCGACGGCACGTTCACCTATGTGCCGGCCCTCAATACGGCGCACGATACTTTCACGTTCCAAGCCAACGGCCCTACCGGCCCGAAGTCAACCGTGACGCTGACGGCCCTGACCGCCTGCGGGCAAGGCGTCGCCGGTCCTACGTGCCTGGGCGGCGCGCCGACGGCTGGCAACGCGGCCTTCAATAGCAAGGTCGCATCTCAATACCGCTCGTCGTCTCCGGGCGTCCTGGCCTCCGCGACGGATCCGACCGGTCTGTCGATGACGGCCGCCATTGTTGCCGGCTCCGCGACGAATGGCATCGTCACGCTGAATCCGGATGGCTCGTTCGTGGCGACGCCGGCCTCGCCACCCACCACCGCCGGTTCGTCGGTGGTGATGACCTTCAGCTACAACGTCACTAATTCGGAGAATCGAACGAGCACAACGCCCGGAACGGCGACCGTGACCTTCAAGGCCGGCAGCGGACTTAACGTCGTTGTGAAGGATGCCAAGACTGGCACGCCCATCACCGACTACCGGTGGATCATCGAGGAAGACCGCACCGTTTATGTCGACCCGGCATGCCAGGTGAATTCGACCAAAGCGAACGTCAGGCCGGCGACCTGCCCGCCGCTGCCGGTGCAGACCCTGGGTACGAACTTCCACACGAGCTACATGCCAGTGGTCGCTGCAGGCTGCTGGGGTCCTAATCCGCTGGTGCCAATCTACGCGTGCGAGAGCGGCCAGACGGTGTTCAATCCGGCCACCGGTACGCATGTGGCCACGGTGTGCGACATCGGCAACGGTACCTGCCGCACGGATGGCACGGCGCAGCAGCAGACGCCAGTCAGTCCGAGCCAGGTCGTGCTGGACCCGAAGAAGCGCTATTTCATCTCGATCCTGCCTGGCGATGCGGGCAATGGGTTTACAAACGGCGCCGGTGCTCCGGTGGTGGATCCAGCCAGCCCGGGTGGCGTGCGGCAATTCGACATTGCGAAGGATTGCCCATCCGGCCCGGGCGGTGCGGATTTCATGCCACCTGCCGGCAAGTGCGGACACGGTCTGGGCGGTGCCCCGATCGCGGCCGGGCAGTCGACCGTCAACATTCTGCTGCAGCAAACGCCGCTGAAGACAGCGAAGGTCTCGATCTTCGTGTTCGAGGACGACTCCCCGCTCAACGGCGAGGTTGACGTGCATGGCGGCAGCGACGCGGGGGGGACCGCCCGCGAGCCCGGTCTCGGCGGTTTCGAGATCAAGATGTGGGATGACGCAGGCGGCACGGGTGACCCGACCGGCCAGATGACTTACGACATGTTCAACATGCCGTTGAGCAACGCGCTGCAGGGCACGATCGACCCGGCCACGGGGTTCAATGCGTGCTCGATTTCGGCAAAGCCAGACGGCATCGTGGGCATGATCCCGACCTGCCCGAAGTTTGAGGTCAAGGCGGATGGCACGGTGACCGCGGTCGTCTCGCCGCTGGTTGGCCAGGCGGTCATCGCAAACCTGATGCCGGGCCGTTACGGCATCATCGCGACGCCCGCTGCCGACCGTATCGGGCGCGGCGAGCAGTGGCTGCAGACCAACACGCTGGACGGTCAGAAGGCGCATGACTCCTTCATCAAGGTGGGCGGTCCGGCCTACTTCCAGGAGTTCGGCCCGGCCGGGTTCCACGTGTCGATCGGCTTTGCCAATCCGAAGATCATCAACGACCGCCTGCCGGTGTTTTGCCAAGGCATCAACTGCAACAACACCGTAACGGGCCGTGTCACGAACCTGCATTACAGCCGCCCGCCCAACGAGAACCTGTATGGCAGCGGCGATCGCAAGCCACTGAGCTTCACGCAGTGCTTTGTGAGCTTTGGCGATACCGACGGCGATGACATCGCCTTCACCAAGTGCAACGCGGATGGCACGTTCAGCATGAGCGGTCTGCCGGACGGCAACTTCAGGCTGACGGTGTTTGACCAGTGGAATGACCAGATCGTCGATGGCCTGGCGCGGGCGGTCACGCTCACGGCCGGTGCAACGGCCACGACGAAGAACGTTGGCGACATTGCCGTGCTGCAGTGGCAAACGAACCTGTACACGCGCACGTTCCTCGACCTGGTTGGAGACGGCGTGTCGCGCGACACCGACCCCGGCCTGGCCATGGTGCCGACCAACATCCGGTTCCGTGACGGCAGCATCTCGAACCTGGGCGCCACCGATCTCAACGGCTACATGCCGTTCAACGAGGTGTTCCCGCTGTTCAACTGGTATGTGGTGGAGGCGGATACGACGCGGTACAAGCAAACGGGTGTGCACGTCGTCTACGACGCAGGCGGCCAGCCGGACGATCCGGTGAACAAACTCGGTGGGCAGTCGAAGATCGCAGCCTATCTGGCGAACACCCAGGAGTCGCAGACGGCGCATTTGCCAGCCAATCAGCGAGTGCCTGGCGCGGTCTATTGCAACGATGCGGACTGCATTGATCGCACCGGCAGCAACCCGTCCACTGGCCGGATCGACCCGCCGTGGGCGACCACGATGGGCTGGCAAGGCTTCTCGGGCCAGGCCGGGTTTATCGAGTTCGGCAAGAAGGCGTTCGCGCCCACCGAAAACGGCGGCATCCAAGGTGAAGTGGTGTATGCATCCACGCGTGCGTTCGACGACCCGACGTTGACAGTGCATACGAAGTGGATCCCGAACATCCCGAGAGTGACCGTCAATCTGTACCAGGAGACGGCCGCCCCGGATGGCTCCACGACGCTGAAACTCGTGGACCACACGCTGTCGACCAGTTGGGACGACTGGGCGCAAGGCTTCCGCTCCGACGGCGTTCCATTCATGAATTGCCCGGGGCAGGAGGATCAAACCAAGGACCCGTACTTCTTCACGCTGAAGGACACGCCGAACTGGCTGGATCCGCAACAGCGCGCGTTGCCAAGCCACTCGCAATTCAAGTGCTATGACGGCATGCATGTCTTCAACCAATTGCAGCCTGCGCCGTACGACGGGATGTACAAGTTCCCGAGCGTCATTGCCAGAGATGCAACCACCGGCAAGCCGCTCCCAGGCAACCAGGGCACGAACTGCGATCCCAACGTCTGCAAGGCCTTCGATCCGGCTGACCCCACGACGGTGATGCTGCCCCCCGGCAAGTACGTGGTGGAAGTGGTCGTGCCGCCCGGCTATGAGCTGATGAAGGAGGAAGACAAGAACATCCTGATCGGCGACAACTTCATCGCCCCGGTCACGCAGCAGTTTGCCGGCTTGAGCAACATCTACATCATGCCCGACCAGGCTGCCGTGAACGCCTATTACAACCCCAACAACCCGCAGAACCCAACGTCGAATTTCGGCTCCATCACGTTCCCGCGCAGCGAGGGCGACACCGGCATGACCGAGACCTACTGGCCGTGCGTGGGCGCCAAGCGCATCGTGCCGGACTACATGAGCATCTTCCCGCAGTCCAAGCAAGTGGCGCCGTTTGCCGGCGCGTCGCGCAACCTTTGCGACCGCAAGTTGGTCAGGCTCGACAACCAGATGTCCGTCCGGGCGAAGTTCTACCTGTTCAGCTCGACGCACGTCGCCTCGCACTTCACGGGCTTCATGCTGGATGACTTCTCGTCGGAGTTCGATCCGTATTCGCCGCAGTTTGGCGAGAAGTTTGCTGTCCCGAACGTGCCGATCTCGATCAAGGACTTTGCCGGCAACGAAATCTCACGTCTGTATTCGGACCAATGGGGCATCTATAACGGCCTGACCTACTCGACCTGGGAAGTTGACCCGCCCAACCCGACCGGTTATGCACCGAACATGATGGTGGCCTGCATGAACGATCCGGACATGCCTGACCCGGCGCACCCGGGCCAGACCATCCGCGACCCGCTCTATAATCCGGCCTACAGCCAGTTCTGCTACGAGATTCCGTTCATGCCAGGGCAGACGCAGTACATGGACACGCCCGTCGTGCCGGTGCAAGCCTTTGCGGACGGATACAACCAGCCGGATTGCGCGTATCCAGATGCCACGCCTGCGGTCTCGACGGTGGTCAGCGATGATGCCCAGGGGCCGTGGGTCAGTGCTCCGCTGCACACGCTGACGATCAATGCACTCGGTGATCAGCAAGCGCCCAACAATGGCTACACCGGCCCGTCTGCGACAACAGAGCCGTTCAACCAGAAGTTCGTCACGCGACACTACGGCTTTGGAGGCCAAGGGCCTCACAGCAAGGTGACGATCGGTGGCCAACCCGCGGTGGTCACGGCCTGGGGCGACACGCAGATCAAGGTGATGGTGCCACCGTTGACGGCGGATCAATCGAGTTGCCCGATCCAGCAGTACAACCAGGCCGCTGGCCAGACCCCGTCGTTCTGCGGCGAACTGGTCATCACTGCGGACAACGGCAAGAAGTCGGTTGACGCCGTGACCGTCACCATTGGCGGCAAGCCGCCGACCTACGTGAATGGCGAGAACCCGACCAACGATGCGATCCAGAAGGCCATCGATCAGGCAACGCCGGGCGACCTGATCCTCGTCGGGCCGGGCAGCTACAAGGAGATGCTCTTGATGTGGAAGCCCGTGCAACTGCAGGGCGTGGGCGCAGCGTCGGTTGTCGTCAATGCCAATACGCATCCGTCCGGCAAGATGGATCCGTGGCGCGCAAAGGTGGACTGCCTGTTTGGCGTGGCGCTGAACGGCTGGATGATCGGCGCAAACAATCCGTACGACCCAAGCGGCACGAGCGGGTACAGCTGCCCAGCGACGGCAACACCGGCGCAGCCGGCAATGCAGGGCCAGGTCGACCCGATCCCGTTGGAACCCATCGTCGGCTGGGACTCGACGCTCAACGGCAATCTTGGCGAACTGCTGATGGAGCCGACGCTGATGGGGGCCTATGAAGGGGCGGCCATTACCGTGCTTGCCAAGGGCGTGCGGGAAGTGGCGGGCGGGACGCTGGCAGATGATGCGCAGTGTGCCGGGAACGGCATCTGCCACACGCTCACAAACAGCGCGGCTGACTGCAACAACTTCCCGAGCAACTTCATGTGCAACCCGTCGCGCATCGATGGCATCACGTTCACCAACAGCTCGCAGGGCGGCGGTGGCATCTTCGTGCACGGCTGGAACCACAACCTGGAGATCGCCAATAACCGTGTAATGAGCAATGCGGGCACACTCACCGGCGGCATCACCGTCGGGCAGGTGGAGACGATTGATGGCACCATCGGCGGCGCAGATGGCGTGACAGAGCTGCCGTTCTTGTACAACCACGATGTGAACGTGCACAACAACGCGGTCACCAGCAATGCGTCGTACGGGGACGAGATCAACTCGACCACGCCGGCCTCGGCGGGTGGGGTGACCTTCTGCACCGGAGCGGACTACTACAAGTTCAACGACAACTGGGTGTGCGGCAACATCAGCGGGGGCGACGGCGGCGGTATCGCGCACTTTGGCTTCAGCTACAACGGCCAGATCGCGCGCAACTGGGTGCTGTTCAACCAGAGCAACAACCCGACGTTGCCAACCTATGGCGGCGGCATCGTGGCCATGGGCGTACCGCCGGACGGCACGTTCTGCGAGAACTCCCTGGTCGACGTGGATTGCGCTCCGGAGTTGTCCGATGGCGCTGGCCCGGGCCTGGTGATCGACAGCAACCTGTTGATGGGCAATACCGCAGAAAGCGGCAAGGGCGGCGGGCTCAGGCTGCAACTGATCAACGGGACCGATGTGCAGCGCAGCCCCACCGACCCGACCAAGTGGCACGACGTGACGGTCATCAACAACATCATCGGCAACAACGTGGCCGGCTGGGCGGGTGGTGGCGTGTCGTTGCAGGATGCCGTGAATGTGAGCTTCATCAACAACACGGTCATCTCGAACGATGCGACTGCCTCGTCAGGCGTGCTGTTCAACACCGATGGGGCCGCCATGGCCAACGTCGGCCCGCCGAACTGCACGACCGTGGGTGCGGACACCACGTGCCAGCCGATCACGACATCGACCGAGCAGCCGGCAGGGCTTGAAGTGGCGCCACATACGGCGAAGTTCGTGAGTGCATTCGTCGGCTCGGACGGCTCGTGCCCGGACGGGATGGACAATTGCACGCAGATCTCCGACCCGTTGATGACCAACAACCTCTTCTGGCAGAACCGTACGTTCCATATCCAAGTGGGAGGACTCGACGCGGGCATCCAGGGCCTGCAGAACATCGTCACGCTGCTGCCGACGCTGAACCAGGCCAACCAGGTGACGGGCTACTGCGATCCGAATGCGCACTACTGGGACATCGGTGTCATGGGTGATATGGGAGCAACGACTCACGATTCAGGCTACACGCTGAACCCGATGTACTCGGTCCTGACCGACACTGCCGACTACGACGGCTCCAACCAGGGTGGCGATCCGGCGGTGACCAGCCAGTATTGCAACGGTTCGCGCCGGCCGCCGGAAGTGGGTGGCAACGGCATCCAGGTGCCGCCGGGCATTTCGGACGCCGTCATCCCGAACCCGTTGTTCAGCCTGACGCCTTCGGCCACGCCGGACGAGGGCAACAACTGGATCAACCTGCAGTACGGTCCGTTGTCGCTGGTCAATGCGGCGAATCCAACCACGCCTGGGGCAGGCCAGCCGGCGATGGGCAATTACACGATCCAGCCTGGATCGTCGGCAATCGCCAACGGGACCGCGGATGGTGCACCGTCGTACGACTTCTTCGGTAACGCTCGGGGACCGTTCCGCTACGACATCGGGGCGGTGCAGTGGAGCCCGTCCAACCACCTGCTGGGCTTGTTTGCCTTGCGGCCGCAAAGTCGGTTCCTGGGTGGGCAGGGTAGGCGAGGGCAGCGTGGAGCTGGAGCGCCTGGCGCACCCGGTGGTGGTGGTGGCGTGGTGGGTGGACCGCAAGGTCGCCCGCCGGTGGGTGGGCCCCCCGGCAACGCGGCTGGTGCACCAGCTGGCGGGTTCCCGAACGGGGCGCCCGGTGCGCCAGGAGGCGAATTGCCGGGTGGGTTCCAAGGCCGGTTCCCACGCGGGTTCCAGGGGGCGGGTTTCGGCTTCCCGTTCGGAGGGTAGCAGCCATGAGCGGGCGGACCCACGCGCCGATGGCGCTCATGGCAGGGCTGGCAGTGGCGGCGGCGCTTGGCGCATGTTCAAGCGCCCCGTTCTGGCCCGGCGGCAGAACGGCGGGCCCTGTCGCTCAGGCGCAAAAGGACTCGCCCTACCTCCCGATGAAGGCGACCGGCCACGCAATGCTGTACTACGGTGCCTACGCCGGCATCAACGAACCCCACGTGCGGCTGACGGCGTCGGGCAATCTGATCCGGCTCAGCTACCGCGTGATCGATCCGGCGGCAGCAAGGGTGCTGGCGGACAAAAACGTGATGCCGTATCTGTTTGGTCAGCGCAGCCGCGCGCTGCTGCAGGTGCCCGCGATGGATACCGTCGGGCAATTGCGCCAGACGGGGCAGCTGCAGCCGGGGAGGGTGTACTGGATGGTGTTTTCCAACAAGGGCAACCTGGTCAAGCACGGCGATCGCGTCAACGTGGTGGCCGGCGCTTTTCATCTGGATGGATTGATGGTCGAGTGACCTGGCGACGGCATCCGGCCATACGCCAGACATGAAGAGGGGGCTGTGATGACACGTTTTCACTTGCTGGCAGTGAGCCTGGCGTGCGCGCTTGCCGCATCTGCCGCCGCGGCTGCTGATTCAGGCCGGCTCAGCGCGGCGCAGATTGCCGAGCGCAACGTTGCTGCGCGGGGTGGCCTGCAGGCATGGCGCGCGGTCAATACGATGGTGATGTCCGGGCAGATGGACGCAGGCGGCAAGAAGAATTCGACCCTGCCGTTCGAGATGACGATGAAGCGGCCTCACAAGAATCGCCTCGAACTCCGTTTTGCAGGGCAGGCGGCGGTGCAGGTGTACGACGGTACGCAGGGCTGGAAGGTCAGGCCTTTCCTTGGCCGCGACGAGGTCGATCCTTATACGCCGGAGGAACTGAAGTCGGCCGCGGCCTCGTCCGAACTGGATGGACCGCTGGTGGACTACGCCAGCAAGGGCACGCAGATCGCCATGAACGGCACGGACATGGTTGAGGGGCACCGCGCCTACAAGCTGAAACTGACCATGAAGGACGGTTCCACCAAGCACGTGTGGGTCGACGCGGCGACGTTCCTAGATATTAAGATCGATGGCGAGCCGCGCAGGCTTGACGGCAAGATGCGTGATGTCGCCGTCTACCTTCGTGACTACCGGACCGAGCACGGCCTGAAGGTGCCGCATGTGCTCGAAACGGTGGTGCAGGGCGTCAAGCAGACCCACAAGATCACCATCGAACGCGTGGCGGTGAATTCACCTGTCGACGACGGGCTGTTCAGTAAGCCAGCACTGGCAAGTGTGCAAACGGGAGCGCAAGCTGGCCACCACTAAGTGGGCGTGCAAACCGGGGGGATTGCAATCATGAGACGGATTGCAGCGTTGGCGCTGGCTGTATGCCTTTCAGCTTGCGCGGGCGGTACCGAGCAGAACGCGGCAGGCATGCCTACCGTGGCGCAAATCGTTGAGAAGAATGCCGCTGCGCGTGGCGGTGCAGACGCATGGCGCAAGATCAACACAATGGTCTGGGTTGGGCACGTGGATAGCACCAACGCGCCCGCACACTTTGTCCTGGCGATGAGTCGCCCGAACAAGACCCGCTTCGAAATCGTTTCGATGAACCGCATGGCTTTGCGCGTCTACGACGGCACGCAAGGCTGGAAGCTACGTCCAATGCGGCGCGGCGAGGGCCCGACTGTGCAGCCGTACTCGCCGGAAGAGCTCAAGTTTGCCCATGACGAACAGGTCATTGATGGCCTGCTGATCGATCATGCCGAGAAGGGCATCGCGATCAAGCTGGAAGGCACGGAAGACGTGGACGGCCACAAGGCGTTTCGGCTGGGTGTGCGGATGCCATCCGGTGCGGTGCGCCATGTCTGGGTCGATGCGGAAACATTCCTCGAGCTGAAGTACGAACGCGAGGCGCGTGGCCTGCAGGGGCAGCCGGTCAGGATCACCGTGTACTACCGCAACTACCAGACCGTCGAATCCGTCAAGCTGCCGCTGCTCATCGAAAGCAATGCGGGGCCCGGACAGGCAGGCGACAAGATCATGATCGACAAGGTGCAGTTCAACCCTAAATTGGACGACAGCTTGTTCGCTCGGCCACTGGTCTCGTCCGACCACAGCCGCTCGGTGGAGGTGCGTCCGGACACCGGGCCGGGTTCCCCTATGCCGCGCAGCGTGCCTGCTCAATAGCAACGGAGGCGCGCCGTGACCCCTCTGCATGGCAGCCGGCGCAGGTGGAAAGCGGGTTTCCGCGCGCTGCTTGCGGCGTGTTCCATCACATTGCTCGCCGTGCCTGCGGGCCCGGCGGGCAGCGCAATCTCGACCGACCCGGGCGAGGCGATCTTCCGCCAGGGCGTGCTTCCCTCCGGCGCGCCTCTGGAGGCCATGCGTGACGGCGGCCTGCGCATGGACGGCGCGGCGGCAGCCTGTGTCAACTGCCATCGGCGCAGCGGCCTCGGCTCGAAATCGGGCTTGACGAACATCCCGCCGATCACCGGCCGGTATTTGTTCCACCCGTCCGCCAAAAGCGCCGAGGACCTCGATATCCCCTACGTCGAGACCATGCGCAGCGATCACGAGCCGTACACCGATGCGACGCTGGCACGGGCGATCCGTGACGGGATCGATGCCCAGGGGCGACCCCTCAACTATCTGATGCCGCATTTCGCGCTGGACGACAGCGAGATGGCGGCCTTGATCGCCTATCTGAAGCGGCTCGACCCGCGCCGTGCGCCTGGCGTGGGCGACGGTGTGCTGCACTTTGCGACGATCATCACGCCGGACGCTGATCCGGTGAAGCGCCAGGGCATGCTGGACGTGCTGGAGCACTACGTTGCGGAAAAGAACGCGTTTCCGTTTGGCGCCACGCCGCCGCTGCGGTCGTCGCGCAAGATGATGTACATGGTCAACCGGCAATGGCAACTGCACGTCTGGGACCTGCGCGGGCCGCCGGAAACGTGGGGGACGCAACTCGAGCAGCATATGGCTGCCGAGCCGGTCTTTGCCGTGATCTCGGGGCTGGGCGGCAAGAACTGGGCGCCCGTGAGCGCATTCTGCGAGCGTGCCGCGGTGCCGTGCCTGTTTCCGAACGTCGAGGTTCCCGAGACCGGCCATGACGACTTCTACGCGCTGTATTTCTCGCGCGGCGTGTTGCTGGAGGCCGGGCTGTTCGCCACGGAAATCGGCGATGCGGTCCGCAACCATGCGCTCAAGGCCGTGCGCCAGGTCTACCGCAGCGGCGACAACGGCGAAGCCGGCGCGCGGGCACTGGCCCGGAGGCTGCAGGAGCGGGGCATCGACGTGACGAGTCGCGCGCTGGCACCGGGCGAGAGCCTGGCGAAGGCGCTGGGCGGCATGCGCCGCGACGATGCGCTGGTCCTCTGGCTGCGCCCGGCCGATCTCGCTGCGCTGGGCAAGACTGTGCCGCCGCATACCGTGTTCATCTCGGGGCTGATGGGCGGCCTTGAGCGTGCGCCGTTGCCGGCGAGCTGGCGCGACGTGACACACATCGCCTATCCATTCGACCTGCCGGAGCGCAGGCGCGTGCGCGTCGACTACGCGCTCGGGTGGTTTGCGATCCGGCATATCCCGATCGTGGACGAACAGGTGCAGGCCGACACGTTCCTGGCGTGCGGGCTGCTTGCCGAGACCTTGGGCCACATGGCCGATACCTTCGTGCGCGACCATCTCGTGGAGATCTTCGAAGACATGGTCGAGCGCCGGGTCATCACCGGCTACTACCCGCGCCTGAGCCTCGCGCCTGGGCAGCGTTTCGCCTCCAAGGGCGGGTATATGGTGCATTTTTCCGAGGCCAGCGGGACGCGCATCGCCGCGGATGGTGACTGGATCGTGCCCTAGCAACGCTGCGTCGCGACACCCCTGTTGCACGGTAGCGCCGCGGCTGGATTTCCCTACCGGCCCGGTGGGGTGATCCTCCTGCCGATCCGTTGTGTGGATGTCCACAATGAAGAGGAGAACCATCCAGCCCGGAGGGCAACATGAACCCTGTTTTGCGCGTATCCATGCGCCTGGCCGCACTGGCGGCAGCCGCCATGGTTGGGATCTCGGCGCCGCCGGCGTCGGCGCACGACGAGACCGATCCGCATGCGCACCATCACATGATGCGCAACATGAAGATGTCGCAGGTGGCCTACAACCTGCCCGACGTGATGCTGGTGCGTGACGACAATCGCACCGTGTCGTTCAAGGACGAGATCAATGATGGGCGGCCCGTGGTGCTGACGTTCATCTACACCACCTGCACGTCGATCTGTCCGGTGATCAGCCAGACGCTGTCCCAACTGCAGAGCAAGCTCGGCGCCGACCGGGACAAGGTGCACCTGGTGTCGATCTCGATCGATCCGGAGAACGACACACCCGAACGCCTGCGCGCCTATGCGGCCAAGTTTGGCGCGGGGCCGGAATGGCAGCATTACACCGGCACGCTGGCCGCCAGCGTGGCGGCGCAGAAGGCCTTCAACGTGTTCCGGGAGGACAAGATGGACCACAACCCGGTGGTGCTGCTGCGCGCCGCGCCGGGCAAGGACTGGCTGCGTATCGACGGCTTTGCCACGGCTGACGAGCTGCTCGATTCGTTCCACATGCTCGTCGCGGCGCATTGACGCACTGGTGGGGGCGCAGATGCATGCATCGCTCACGGGCGCCGCGCTGGCCACGGCCCTGGCCGTGGGCATGGCATGGGCGCAGCCGGTGCAGGCGCAGATCTTCGGCACGGTGCGGGCGGACGGCACGGTGGTCCTCACCAACTTGCCGACCAGCTCGCGCAGCCCGGGCTTGCGCGTGATTGTCGCCAAGCAATCGGAGCCCGCTTCGGCTGGGGCCGAGAGCGCGCACGCGGCCGGCACCGGCGTGATCGACATGTCCCGCTTTGGCGACATCATTTCGGAAGCCGGCCGCAAGTGGAATGTCCAGCCCGAACTGCTGCAGGCCATCATCGCGGTCGAATCGGGCTTCAACCCGCGCGCCGTGTCCAGGAAGGGCGCGCGCGGCCTCATGCAGCTCATGCCGGAAACCGCCCGGCGCTTTGCGACGGGCGATCTGTTTGATCCACGCACCAACGTGCATGCCGGCGCGCAGTATCTGCGCCTGCTGCTGGACCTGTTTGGCGGCAACATCGAGCTGGCCCTGGCGGCCTACAACGCCGGCGAGAACGCGGTGATCCGCGCCGGCTACAGGATTCCAGCCTTTGCGGAGACGCAATCCTACGTGCCGGCGGTGATGGCGCACTACCGGCGGCTGTCGACCGCCATGTAGTGCGTCGTTCGCGCAAGCCCCAAGCCCTAGCGGCGCGAGAACGCCATGCACCAGCCGGTCGGGCTGACGGGGCCACCGATGACCTTGCACGTGCCCGTGTCGGGCGCGGATTCGGGCCCCGGCTTGAACGCCGTGCAATCCGAGCACTTCTGGCCGTTGTTGGGGCTGTCCTGGTAGTGGAGCATCGCCTTGTTGCCAGCGCTGGCCTGGGCACACCGAGGGTAGAACACGATCGGGGCCAGCACGATGGTGCCTGCCACGCTGGCACTTCGGCGCAGCATGGTCCGGCGCGAGATGGTCTTGGTTGGGTTCATGGCCTGCGCTCCCTAATTGCTGCCGGTTGCGACAGTGACGACACACGTCATGTCCGTTTCGATACGCCGAACCTGCAGGGACATCTGAAAATGAACGGCGTATGGTTCTCCGCGTGCCTAGAACATGAACCAGGCGAAAAAGAACAACGTGTTGTTATCGCGGGCCCTGCGCATGGTGCCGTCGTAATTGGCGGAGCTGCCCAAGAACTTTGTGTAGCCCGTGTACTGAATGCCGAGTCGAACATTCATTTGCGGATCGAATGGGACCTTGAACTTCGGCCACCAGTCGAGTTCGACGATGTAGCCCGTGGTATCCGGCGTGCCCGTGGTGGAGCCGAATCTTAAGAAGTCAGGATCGCCCGTCACCTTGAACACTCCGGCGGTCACGCCGTAGGTGTGGTCGTACACGTAGGTTGCCTTGGCGCGGGCGGAGCGCAGCTTGGACGTGGGGTTGTCGTTGAGCCCGTTGGGGAAACCCGTGCGCCATTTCGTTCGCTCGTCGATGTAGGTCGCCTGGGCGCTGATGATGTGATGATCATCCGGGGAGATGTATTGGAATTGCGCGTCGAATCCCAGGTCGTGGAATTGGTCCGCTGGCAATCCGGATTCGGGTGTTGCAACGTCGGCAATGGTGCCAAAGTGCCCCAGCGATAGATTCTGGTGTTCATCGCCGAGGGTATAGGCAATGCGCCAATACGGATTGGCGCCGGTGAGCAACACCCGTTGATTGTCCGGGTTACCGAGTTGCAATGCCGAGAGCCATCCTTTTGCCGTCTGATATGACGTCCCCTCTAAGTACAGCGAATCAAAGAGGTACGTATATGCGCCGATGCCCGCGACGCGCACGCCCCGCTCGAGAAAGGTCGGGGTGCCGCGGCCCGGTGCGGCAACACTCGGGCTCCAGTAAGGGAAACTCCAGGCCGGCGCGGTGTTGTAGACATCCTGCACGGTGGGGTTGTTGTGCACCGTCAGGCCGATGACGGTCGGCTTCTCTTCGGAGCCGAATTTTTTCACGAGGCGCAGATCGGTATTGTCGAGCGCGCCATGCCCGGCAAAATTGAGGTTGTCCGCGGTGGTGATGTTGTTGTATGTCCACTGGACAAATGCGCCGGCGTTGTCGGTGAATTTCCCGCCGCTAAAGATGCTGATGGCCTCCAGCACGAAATCCTTGTTCTTCGCAAAGAGCGGCGTTCCGTTTGACTTGTTGGTGTCGTCAGCGATTGAGTTTCTGGAAACGACGGTCATCAACGCCAGCGGTACCTTCTCGCGCTCCCCCATCGTGTATCCGGTCAGCTTGAATTTCCGGCCGAACGGCGTGAGTTCCGGATAGATGGTGTGGCACGACGCGCAATTGAGCCCGGTCTGCCGGGCAAACAGCGGGTTCGCATGTGCCGTCGGCAACAGCAAACAGGTGAACGCAAGCCACAGCGCTGCTGCTGGCTTGAACAGTGCACGCCCAGTCGTCATGGCTTTCCCCTGATGTGCTGCCCGCTGTCACCTCATGACTGCAATGTTAGGTGCCGGGCTTGGGGGATCGAAATGGGGTGGGTTCCCACACTTCTTCTGGGGAGACGTACTACGTTGGCGCGATCCGGGCAGGTCGGGTGGCGCTCGCCAGGACCGCGCGGCATGGCGCTGTCGGCCGTCTCTCGGTTGGTTGGCAGTGACGGAGTCGCCCGGGGCTGCGGCTCGACTCGCGGGCAATCTTCAAGATGCGGCTGGGTAAATCGGAACAACGGCGAGCGCGCAGAGGCCGCTTCCGAAGGCGACATCCTTGTCCAAGGGCAGGCCGGCTTTGCAGGGGCGCGCGCACCGGCGCCGGCGCATTGTTTGGCGCAATGTCAAAACTGTCGAGCTGATGTTGCGCATTCTTGTAAATCATCCAAATCTGAGTGAAGGCTGGCGGGTCGTGCAGCTATAGTGCCCGGGTTCGTCTGACGAACCCTGTCGAACGAGAACCCGTGAGCCCATGCAGACCCAGACCGCATCTTCCGCGCCCCCGCAAGCCTCTCCCACGCAGACTGCCGGCATGGCGGCCCTGGCGCTGGCCGCGCTCGGGATCGTCTTCGGCGATCTCGGCACCAGCCCGCTGTATGCCATGCAGGAGGCGTTCCACGGCACCCATGGCGTGCTGCCCACGCCAGACAACGTCGTGGGCATCGTCTCGTTGTTCCTGTGGTCGCTGATCCTGATGGTGAGCGTCAAGTACGTGTTCGTCCTGATGCGGGCCGACAACCACGGCGAGGGCGGGTTGCTGGCACTGCTGGCGCTGCTGGTGGGCGACCGCACCGGGCGGTCGGCCAACCAGCGCGCGCTGCGCTGGATCCTCCTGGCGATGTTCGGCACCGCCATGCTGTATGGCGACGGCGTCATCACGCCCGCCATCTCGGTGCTCAGCGCGATGGAAGGCCTCGAAGTGGCGACGCCCGCCTTTGCTCCCTACATCGTGCCGCTGACGGTCGTGGTCCTGGTGGGCCTGTTTGCCATCCAGCCGCTGGGCTCGGGCAAGGTGGGCGTGGCGTTCGGGCCGGTGCTCGGCACGTGGTTCGTGGTGATCTTCATCCTGGGCGTGGTGTCGGTGGCGCAGACGCCGTCGATCCTGCTGGCGCTCAACCCGATGCACGGCGTCGCGTTCTTCATCAACAACGGTTTCCACGGCTTTCTCGCGCTCGGGGCGGTAGTCCTGTGCCTGACCGGCGGCGAGGCGCTCTATGCCGACATGGGCCACTTTGGCGCGCGGCCGATCCGCCTGGCCTGGTATGGCCTGGCATTGCCGGCGCTGACGGCCAGCTACCTGGGGCAGGGCGCGGTGCTGCTGCGCGAACCCGCGGCAGCTGCCCGACCGTTCTACTCGATGGTGCCGTCGTGGGGCGTGTACCCCATGGTGGTGCTGGCCACACTGGCCACCATCGTTGCGTCGCAGGCGTTGATCTCGGCGGTGTTCTCGCTCACGCGGCAGGCCGCGCAGCTGGGCTTGTCGCCGCGCGTGACGATCAAGCACACGTCGTCGAGCACGGCGGGGCAGATCTACCTGCCCGGCATCAACTGGGTTCTGATGTTCGCCACCATCGGTGTCGTCCTGCTGTTCCGCTCGTCCGACCGGCTGGCCGCGGCGTTCGGGATTGCCGTTTCCACCACCATGGCCATCACGACGATCCTCTTTGCGGCCTTTGCCCGCGTGCGCTGGAAGTGGCCGCTGTGGCGCGTCGCGCTGGTGGCCGGCACCTTCATGGTGATCGACATGGCCTTCCTGGTGGCCAATGCAATGAAGTTTGCCGATGGCGGCTGGCTGCCGCTGGCGATCGGCTCGCTCACCTTTGTGGCATCGCTGGCGTGGCTGTTTGGGCTGCGCGCGCTGCGCAAATCGCGTCAGGATTCAGGGTTGCCGCTGGACGTGTTTATCGCAAGCCTGGCGGCGTCGCAGCCGTACCGCATCAAGGGCACGGGCGTGTTCCTGATGGCGGCAGGTACGTCGGTGCCGACCACGCTGCTGCATCACCTCAAACATAACCAGGTGCTGCACGAGCATGTGGTGCTGCTCACGCTGCTGACCGAGGAGATCCCGCGCGTGCCACAGGCCGGCCGCTTCACGGTCGAAGCCCTGGAACTTGGCTTCACCCGCATCGTCGCCCGCTATGGCTATCTGGAAGCGGTCGACGTGCCGAAGCTGCTCGAGCGCGTCTCGGTCAAGATCGGCCGTGCCTGCTATGACCCGATGGAGACCTCGTTCTATCTGGGGCGCGAGTCGCTGGTGCCGCCGGAGCGCGGCAATATCTTCAAACGCCTGTTGTTGCATCTGTTCGTGCGGATGCACAAGAACGAGCTGGACGTGACCTCGCACCTTGGGCTGCCGCCAAACCGGGTTGTCGAGCTTGGTGCGCGGCTGGATCTCGTGGCCCGTTGAGCTGCCTGAGCCATCATGGAAAACGCCCCGCATTGCGGGGCGTTTTCCTTTGCGCATCTGAGCGGGCGTGGTGGAGTACCGACGTACAGGTCCGCCCCGCGGGGGGGGGGGGCTACAACTTTTCGGCGGCCACGTGCTTGGCGTGTGGCAGCGGATTGGCTCCACCATCGAAATGCGAACCAGCCGGAAGCTCGGAGAGGTGATGGATCTTCGCGTCGCGGGGTGGGTCCATGTGCGCGTCCTGCGCGTCCACGAACGACATCGCCGTACGCCGCCGCAGGACATGCGATTCACGCGCCTGCGACTCGCGCCACAGTTCCGCCGTGAACTTGAGTCCGGTACGCAGCGCATGCGCACTTTCCTGCCGGCCCTTGCGCTGGTCGGAGACCCGCTCGATGCCTTTCTTGACGACCTCTTCCAGAAAGGTCAGGCGTGCGCGGTAGTAGTCCGCATGCATCTGCGCGTCGAGCACACGCTGTTCGGCCTGGTACAGCTCCATGCGCAACTCGTGCAGTGCGCGCTCCGCTTGCTTCTCGGGAGAGGGGGCGTGGTTCAAGGCCCAGTTTGCAATCCACCGCAACATGGTGAAGCCCTCCTGTTTGTCAGGTGCCAACCCACTGGTGTGGAGACAGGCTGTCGCGACCCGCACGCGATGATCGGAAGCGATCGCCTGCTGAAGTACAGCCTATCAAAATCGCAGCGGTTGCTGGAGGGGGTGGGGCCCCTTGTTGCTAAAAAGAAGCATGGGCCATTTGGATGAGATGCCGGCGGCCGATGTTCTGGTTTGATAGGTGTTTGGCTCGTGCGCGGGCCATCGTCTTCAGCGATGCGCTACTTTGGGGCAGCGCAACCGATTGCGCGCCGTGCCGTTGCATGGCGTTGTCATTTCTACCCAGCCAAGACCGCAGTGACCCCGCCCGTTTGGGTAGGAATTACCAACCAAACGACGTATCAGCGGAACTCGTCTGCTCTGGGCCGGTGCTGAGATCAGGCACCGAGCTGGTCTGCCAGGTCTTCCAGGTTCGTCACATTGCAGTCGAAAGCAGGGTCTGGCGTGATGTCCACCGCCGCCCCCGGCCCGAACTCCAGCGGCCGCGCAATGAACGCCGTACGAAACCCCTGCGCGCGTGCCGCCACCAGATCGTACTTGTGCGATGCCACCATCATGATCTCGCCCGGCGCCACCCCCAGCGATTGCACCGCGAGCGCGTAGACCTTCGGGTCCGGCTTGAACGAGCGCACCAGTTCCCCGCTCAGCAGGCCATCGAAGGGCAGGGCGCCGTGCCGTGCGATGCGTATCACTGAAGCCATGCTTCCGTTCGACAGGGCGGCCGTCAGGTAGCGCGTGCGCAGGCGGGTCAGCCCCGGCACCGTATCGGGCCATGGACGTAGCCGGCTCCACGTCGCGTTGAGCGCATCGCGGTCTTCCGTGCTCACGTGCTGGGCCCAGGGGAAATCGCGCAGCAGGGCGTCCAGCGCTTCACGGTAGATCACGTCGGTGGAGGTCCAGCCCCGTTGACCGGCCAGGATCGCATCCATCCCCGCGCGGTAGCCGGCGCGCCAGCGGGCGATGACCTCGGGCCAATCGGCGACGAAGCCGCGGCGCGCGGCCAGCGCAGCGCCCGCTTCGACGAGTGGGGTGTAGAAGTCCACCAGCGTGCCCTGTGCGTCGAAGCACAGCGCCTTGAGCGTGGCCGGGTCGAACGTCATGCGAGGCGCTTCTCTGGACCGGGCGCCGCCGTTTCAGCGGAAGCGGTAGGTGAGCGAGGCCATCGCCGTGGTTTGCTGGCGGCGCTGGGTGATCGGGCTGTCGGCGGCGTCGCCGCGCAGACGTGCGACCGTCAGCGAGCCGTTGGCGGTCCAGCGGTCGTCCAGCTTGCAGGTGACGATGGCGTTGACATGCAGGTCGCGCACGCCGGCATGCGTGGCGAACACGGGCAGGCCGGAGCGTGCGCTCTGCCCGTCGTCCACGCCAAAGAAGCTGCGGATGTACTGGCCGTTGGTCCAGGACAGTCCCGCGCCGAGGCTGAACATCCAGCGGCCGAGCGGGGCGCTTGCATATGCATCGGCGTTGGCGATCAGGCCCTGGCGGTTGCCGAGGATGTCCTGCTCGGCGTCGGTCGAGAGCGTCAGGAACGACACCGTGTACTGCGCGAACGCCTTGGCGCGTACGGTGGCATTAACGTTGCCCAGGCCATTGAGGCGGGCATCGTCGCCGGCGTGGCGCCAGGTCGGGTCGAACTGGAAGTTGCCGCCCACCTGCCAGGTGTCGTCGTTGGCCAGGTAGACGCCCGCGAAGTCCATGCCCTTCGAGAAGAAGCGGTGCTTGTATTCGATTTCCTGATCGATCCATGGAAACACGAAGCTCGATTTCGCGCCCGGGTACTTGGGTGTCACGAACACCGAGGGGCCGATGGCGACGCTCCAGTCGCCGCTGTTGGCGTCTGCGCTGCTGGTCTGGCTGGTTTGGGCCTGTGCGGCAGAGCCAGACAGGGCTCCCAGGGCAAGCAGGCAGGCGGACACGACGTGGGGCAGGGCACGCGAAGAGAGCACGGGCATGAAAGGGTGGGGTTGAGGGGAACGGCCGGCACGCCATTCTAGCGGGATCGATCAAACGGTTGAGGGCCGCGTGGGCGTTGTCGCAACGGGGTTGGCGGCCGGTCGTTACATCTGTCACGCAAATGACATGGACGGGTCGCCGGACAGACATGCATCGTTGGTAGCGTGGCCGGGCCGTCCCCATGACGGTTTCCCTGAGGAGAGTCCCGTGTTGCCCCCCAAGAAGAGCCTCACCCTAGCTGTACTCGCGTCGATTGCCTGCGGCCTGTCCGCGCATGCGATGGCCGATGACGAGGATGCGCACCGCGCGTACGCCAAGCACGTCCTGCTGATCTCCGTCGACGGCCTGCACCAGGCCGATCTCGACTGGTACGTCAGCAACCATCCGGCCTCCACGCTGGCGCGCCTGGTGCACCAGGGCGTGGCGTACCGCAACGCCCGCACGCCGTTCCCGTCGGACTCCTTTCCTGGCATGGTCGGCCAGGTGACCGGCGGCAACCCCAAGACCACCGGCATCTACTACGACGACGCCTATAGCCGCAGCCTGCTGCCGGCCGGCACCACGGCCGCCAACTGCCACACCACCAAGCCGGGTGCGGAAGTGTTCTACGCCGAGGTCATTGCCAAGGACATGAACCGCCTCGACAGCGGCCAGGGCATCCCCGGCCTGTATGCCGATTTCTCCAAGATCTTCCAGCTGACGGGCCACGCCCAGGACCTGATCGATCCGACCACCTTGCCGGTGTCGCCCGTGACCTGCACGCCGGTGTATCCGCACCAGTACCTGAAGGTCAACACCGTGTTCGAGGTTGCGCGCAAGCACGGCCTGCATACGGCCTGGTCGGACAAGCACGCCGCCTATGAAATCCTCAACGGCCCGAGCGGGCAGGGCATCGACGACCTGTTCGCGCCCGAGATCAACAGCTCGGTGACCGACCCGTCGCTGCCGGGCGGCCCCGGCCCCGACTGGACCAAGGACAACACCAACACCCAGCGCTACGACAGCTTCAAGGTCCAGGCCGTGCTCAACTGGCTCAAGGGCCACGACCACGCTGGCAACGGCACGCCGGGCGTGCCCGCCATCCTGGGCATGAACTTCCAGGCCGTGTCGACCGCGCAGAAGCTGAACAAGTCGGCCTACTACCCGGACCCGAACAACACCGGCAACAAGGTGACGGGCGGCCTGGGCGGCTACACCAACAACGGCACCGTACCGGGCCCGGTGCTGCAGAGCGCGCTCACCTTCGTCGACGACAAGGTGGGCGCGCTGGTGAAGGCGGTCGATCCGTCCAACACGGTCGTGATCCTGTCGGCCAAGCATGGGCAATCGCCGCAGAGCCGCGCCGAGCTCACCATCATCAACGATGGCGACATGACCGACGCCCTCAACTGCGCGTGGGAGAAGTTCGCCGCCACCTGCAAGGATCCGAGCCTGCCGCACCTGATCGCGCACGCCATGGACGACGACGGCATCCTGCTGTGGCTGAACGACCGCTCGCCGGCCGCGCTCAAGTTCGCCAAGCAGTTCCTGCTCGGCTACTCGGGCATGGGCGTGGGGTCGGATGCCGCGGGCAACGCCGTTGCCAAGCCGTTCACGCAGGCCGGTGCCAGCCGCTTCGTGGTGGGCGAGGAGGTTGCCGACCTGTTTGGCACGCCGCCGGCCGACGACCGCATTCCGGACGTCGTCGGCATCGCGCAGCAACTGGGGCCAGACGCTGTAGACATTGGAGCCCACCAGCTGGGTGGTCGGCGCGTCGGGCGCGAGGCTGTCCGACCGGTGCAGGGCCATGCGGCCGTTCTCGTTCACGAGTAGATAGAGCCGGCCGGCGCGGTCGATGGCCAGTGGGCGCCGGTTGGGTTCGCCGCTGGCAACTTCATGCCAGACCGCCCAGCGGCCTTCGGGCGTGCGCCAATGCACGACGCTGCCGCCGCGGCCATTCGTGCTGAAGGCGAAGGCGGGATTGCCGGCAGCATCCAGCACCCAATTCATGACATGGTCCGGCGCGCCTTCGGTCAGCAGCTGGCGCGCGGCGCGGTAGCCGCCGGGGCTGGTGAAATCGCCTTCGGCAATGCGGGCGGTGGCTTCGGGCACGCCCGCCTCGCGCAGCGCGCGGTGGAAACCGGCCAGGCGCTCCGCCGTCACGCTCAATGCCGAAGGCCCACTGATGCAGGCGATGCGGCGGTGGCCGAGGTCCAGCAGATGCTTGGTCGCCATGTACGCGCCTTCTTCGTGATCGACTTGGACCTGATCGGCCTGGATGCCTTCGGTCGGGCGGTCGACCATCACGATGGGCAGGGCGGATTCACCGAGCGCTTCGACCAACGCCGTGTCTGGCCCGGCGCTGCTGACGATGATGCCGTCAACGCGTTTTTCCATCAGCACGCGCAGGTAGTCGCGCTGCTTGCGGGGGTCGTCGTCGGAGTTGCAGAGGATGACGCTGTAGCCGGCGGCGGCACACACATCTTCAATGCCCCGCGCCAGCTCCGCAAAGTAGGGGTTGGTGGCGGTGGGCACGAGCACGCCGATGGT
>CAJXMR010000011.1 GCA_913056305.1 uncultured Ralstonia sp. | reverse complement strand
TGGGTGTGTCAGGGCTGGAGTCGGATGGGGGCGATCAGTTTTTCTGCGGTGGCGGAACCAGCGGGAAGATACGCGCCGTGCGTCGCCCCAAGAAGGCATCGGCCAAAGCTGCAGCCGAATGATCGATCACGCGCCCCGGCAGCACGCCATGCAGAGGCACGGCTAGTCCACTAGCTGCACCTGCAACCGCCGCTGATCGCCCCGGCCGTGATCATCCACCACGCGCACGTTGTACTCGCCCGCCGTCGGCGGCTGCCAGAACAGGGTCGCGCCTGCCGCCGTGCTGCCGACGTAGGCATCGTTGACGAACCAGTACAGCGCATGCGCACTCGCATCGGCGGTGGCGTTGAAGGCGATGCGCGTCTCGGCGGATTGCTTGACGCGCACCGCATAGATGCTGCCCCGCACCGGCGAGGTGATCTGCGGCGGATCGCCCTCCACCTCGCCCGTCGCGCGGCACGCCGGGTTTTGCGGCGGCTTGCGGCGCGGGATGCCCGCCTGCGCGAAGACCTGCTGCAGATCCGTCGGCCAAAACTCGTAGACCTCCTCATGCGTGCGCTTGCCGGCATAGGGTGGGCACGCCATCAGCCCGGTGCCATCGTCGATGACCACCGGCCGGTGCACGCTGCTCACCCGGATCGGCGAAACGCCCGGGATGAACCACGTCGAGCCGGTCTGCGGGCACCACTGGTTCGGCAAGTCGCCGCTGGCCAGGCAGATCTGCACGCGCTTGACGTTCGGCGGCAAGCGCCGCGCGGGCTCCGCCAGTTGCGGCTGCTCGGCCCGCAGCGCATCGACGATCTGGAAGAACAGCGGTGCCGCTGCATCCACGCCGACAAACGAGGCGTTGGCGGTGTTGTCGAAATTGCCGACCCACACGACCAGCACGTAGGGGCCGAACCCGCCGGCTGTCCACGCATCGCGGAACGCCCACGACGTGCCGGTCTTCCAGTACACCGGCAGGCGCGAGGGCTGCGCGCCGCTGGTCTCGTCGGGGCGCAGGTGCTGGCGCAGCATGTCCCGCACCATGAAGCTGGCCTCCGCGCTCAGCAGGGGCGTGCCGGGCTCCGTGGGGGCGTCCGCGCGTAGGCGCAGCGGCTTGAACATGCCGTCGTTCGCGAGCATGGCGTAGAGGCCGGCCAGATCCTGCATGGTGACCTCGCCACCGCCCAGGACCAGCGCGAGGCCGTAGTGCTGCGGACTGGCCAAGCGGCTCACGCCGGCCTGTTGCAGCAGTTGATAGAGATCAGGCTGGTGCAGCTTCGACGCCACCCACAGGGCCGGGATGTTGCGGCTACGGTTGAGCGCGTCGGTCGCCGTGATCGGCCCCAGGAAATGCCCGTCGAAGTTCTCCGGCGAGTACGGCCCGAACGACGTCGGCACGTCGCGCAGCACCGTCTGCGGATGCAGCACGCCCTGATCGAACCCCAGCGCATAGATGAACGGCTTGAGCGTCGACCCCGGCGAGCGGCGCGCCAGCGTGCCGTTGACCTGCCCCTGGATCGCGCGATCGAAAAAGTTGGCCGACCCGACCAGCGCTTTCACGCCCATGTCGCGCGTGTCCACCAGCAGCGCTGCAGTGTTCCGGATGCCGCGTCCGCCGTTGCGCGCGACATAGCGGTTGATCTGGCGCTCCAACACGTGCTGCAGGTCGAGGTCGAGGGTCGTGGCGACGCGCGCGTCGCGGTTGTCTGCGCCGTTCCAATCGCCCAGGGCACGGCGCGCCGCTAACACCTGATCGACCGCATGCGGCGCCTCGAACGGCAGCGCCATCAGCGGCCGCACTGCCAGCGGCAACGCAAACAGCGGCTGCAGCGCGGCGTCCTGCGGATGGTTCTTGAGCCAGCGCGCATACAGCCGATTGCGCGACTCGGTCAGTTGCCGGTTGATCTGGTCCTGCGCGGGTGCGCCGCGTAACCGCCGCACCGGGTCCTGCGGAATCACGGCCAGCGCCAGCGCTTCGGGCAGGGTCAGGTTGCCGACCGGCTTGTCGAAGTACGCCAGGCTCGCCGTGCCGGCGCCCTCAACGTTGCGGCCGTACGGCGCATCGTTCAGATACGCCTCCAGGATCTGCCGCTTCGAATAGAACAGCTCCAGCTGCACGGCACGCGCCACCTGCTTGAGCTTGCCGAGCGGCGTGCGCGTATTGAGCTGCCACAGCGACCGCGCGAGCTGCATCGTGATGGTCGAGCCGCCCTGCGGGCTGCCGCCGCGCACGTAGGTCACCCACGCGCCACGCGCCAGCCCATACGGGTTGAAACCCGCGTGCCAGTGGAACCAGCGGTCTTCATGCAGCAGCACCGCCTCGACCAGTTGCGGCGACATCTGGTCGAGCGGCACCCACAGCCGGTAGCGGTCGTCCTTGGCCAGCGCGAGCCGCAGCAGCCGGCCCTGGTCGTCGAGCACGGCGATCGACGAGGGCTTCCACTCGCGCAGCGGCGGATGCGGCCACAGCCGGCACCCCGCGAACACCGCCGCGATCAGCAAGCCCCCCGCCAGCCAGTTCTGCCACCGAACCAGCCAGCCGCCCAACGCGCGCCACACCTTACGGCGCCCGCACCACGTCGAGCGCCGCGCCGCCGGCCGACTGCGCCTGCACGCGCCGGTCATACATCGACTCGCCATAGGCCGGCGGCACGATGAAGCGGCCCGCGTTGGTCGCCTTGATCCGGTAGACGAACTCGCGCACGTCGCCGCTGGCGCTACCGTAGATCACCACGCGGTCTTCGCGCACGTCCGCGTACTGCGGCTGCCAGGTCGACCCCGGCAGCCCCACGGGCGAACGCCACGGTGCCGGTGCCGCGTTGGCGGCGGCATCCTGACCAGCCTGCGCATCGCCGTCCGCCGCGTCAGTAACGGGCGGCGGCGTGGTGACCGGGTCGAAGCCACCCGGCAGCAGATCGACGATCGCCACGTTGCCGAGGGTCTTGTTGTCGGTCGCGCGGATCTTCAGGTGCACGTCGATTTCCTGGCCGAGCGTGACCTTGTCGAGCGGTTTGCCACTCGCATCGGTGTACTCGCGGATGATCTCCAGCCCGTTCTTGATCGCCTGCGTGGGCGCGGTGCGGTCATAGCCGGTCTGGCTCGTGATCTGCCATGCGGGCAGGCTGCTGCCGTTGACGAAGCGCAGCTGCGATGCTGCCGCACTCCACGTGCCAGAGCGCATCACGCTGCCCTGCGCCGACGAGATGTCCTTCGCGCTGTCGTCCGCGCGCACCTCCTCGATCGCCAGCTTGTCCAGCCCGGCGGCGTTCTGCGAGGCATAGGCGTCGAGCGCCAGGATCGTCATGGCCGACGACAGCGTGTTGAACCGGTTGTGCTGAATCGGCCCGGCCAGGTTGTCCAGCACACGTGGCGGCAGCGCCTGCGCGCGGTCCGGGAAGTGCTTGGCCAGCAGGTACAGCACGCTGGCATCACGCGTGAGCGGATCAAAGTAATAGCCATAGCTATACGGCTCATCTCGCGACGGCTTGCGCTCCAGCACCTCCTGCGGTCCGGCGATCAGCCGGGCGGCTTCCTTGTCCTGTTTGAGCAGCTGGTACGACGCCGCCAGCCAGCCCGCGGCCAGGTCGCTCTTCCAGTCGTTCGGGAAGGCGTCCTGCAAGCGCTTCTGCACAGCTGCCAGGCTGTTGGTCGTGACATTGCCCTGGCGCGTCAGCAGGTATACCGCGTAGGCGCGCTGCCGCAGTTGGTCGAGCGTGCCGAGACGCTCGTTGGCGGCAAGCTGCTGCAGGTACTGGGTGCCTGCGTCCAGCATTTCCTTCGGCACCGCGATGCCACGCTCGCGCGCATCGATCAGCACGTGCATGGCATACGCCGACACGAACGGATCGGCATCCGGCGTCGCCGTCCACACGCCGAAGCCGCCCTGCCCGTTCTGCCGCGCGCGCAACACATCGAGGAACTGCCCAATGGCTGCTGCGTTCGCGCCCTTGTCGTCGACAGGCTGTGATTGCAGCGCATTGCGCAGCGACGGCGTCGACATCCACTTGGCCGCAAACAGGCGCGGCACGCTCGCGCTGACCAGCTGCTCACTGCAGTAGTGCTGGTAGTTGACGAGGTAGGACGCCAGCCCCTGCGACAGCACCAGCGGCCCGGTCGACATGCTCGCCTCGCGTGCCGCATAGGCGTCGTACATCTTGCGCAGGTTCGGCAGTTTCTCCTTCTTGTCGGCATCGATGCGCGACACGTCGAGCTGCGTGCGGAAGGCCGCCGCTGGGCGGATCGACACGTCGACCGCCTGCTGCGCCGCCTTGCCGCCCGCGCGTGCACTGAAGCTCAGGTTGCCCGAGCCCAGCGTGTCGGTGGCCTTCACGCGGAACAGCGCCACGCCTTCATGCATCGCGGCAAGCGTCAGGTTCTGCGTGGCCGGGCCGACCACCTGCAGCTGCGGCCCGACCTTCAGCGCCACGGCAATCGGCATCGGCTTGTCGCCGGCGCCGGCCACGTTGTTGGCCACGCCCACGCTGACCTCGGCCTCATCGCCCGGCGCCAGCGTGGTCGGCACGTTCGGCGACAGCACGAAATCGCCGCGCACGGTGGTCGCGCCCTCGTAGGTGCCGACCAGATCGGGCGACACCGAGACCGCCATCACCCGCAGCTTGCCGTTGAAGTAATCCGGCACGGTGTAGCTCAGGCGTTTGTCTCCGTTCACCTCGACGATGCCCGACCAGTAGACCACCGGCTTGTCGCGCTTGCGCTTGAACGGGTTGAGCTGCCGGCCGATCGCGTCGTCGGCGTCACCGCCCGGGGCGGCCATCGACATCAGCTTCTCGAAGTCCGGCAGGATCAGGTCGAGGATCTGCGAGGTGCCGACTTCCAGCATGCGCTTGCGGAAGAAGTACTTGAGCGGATCGCCCAGCTTGTAGTGCGCCACCTGCAGGATGCCCTCGTCCACGGCAAACACCACGACCTTGCCCGGCCGCGTCGAGTGCACGTCGAAGTTGACCGTCTCGCCTGGCTTGACCAGCGCCGGCGCATCGACCTTCAGCACATTGCGCCGCGCATCCATGTTGACCGAGAACGGCACCACGCCGTAGCTCAGCGGGCTCATGAAGATCTCGTCGGACGACGGATCGCGGATGTATTGCACGTTGATGTAGCCGTTGCCCTCGAAGCCGGCGGGCACGGTGATGCGCTGCACGGAGCTGGTCGTATCGGCATGGAACCACGCCTGCGCATAGACCTTGTCGCGTTCGATCGTGATCAGGCCGCTGCCCGCATACGGCGCGCGAATGGCCACCTCCACCGACTCGCCCGGCTTGTAGTCGTGCTTGCTCAGGCTGATCTGCAGCTCGGTGTTGCGATCGAGCGAGCGCGATACGTTGGCCTCGCCCGTCACCAGGTACTGGATGCGGTTCACCTCGGTGCGGTCGGCGTTGCGGATCACCAGCGCGTAGTTGCCCGGCTTGTCGGTACGCAGCGCGTAGTCGAGCCCGGCGGCGGGAATCGCCAGCGGCTTCTCGTCGATCGGCACTTCCTTGAGCCGCGAGTCGTACTTGTAGGCGCCGGAGTCCTGCTTGGTCAGCACCGACACATAGCGCAGCTCGACCAGTTGCGCGCGCAGGTCCTTCAGGTCGATGGCCTTGGCATTCGGGTCGATGGCGACGAGCTTGACCGTGCGCGGGCTGCCGCGCTTCACATAGCCCAGGTCGTCGACCGACTTGTAGCCGACCAGCCATGCGTTGTTCGATACCAGCCCCTGCGCGTTGGCGGCCACACTGCGCCCTCCTTCGGGCTCGAACGCCTTGCTCTGGAAGTACAGCTGATACGTGGCATCGGCGTACTTCTTCAGGTCGAGGTCGAATTCGGCATGCCCCTTATCATCGGTCTTGCCGTCCTGCAGCTGGGTCGTATAGCCCTCCTTGGCGCGCCGCGCGTCGAAGAACTGGTAGCCCGGCCAGCTGCGGAACGACGGCCAGGCCGGCCGCAGCGTGAGCGATGCGGTCACGCGCCGGTTGGCCGCCGGCGTGCCGAACAGGTTCTGCGCATCAACGATGCCCTTGAGCTGATCCGGCTTGACCCAGCCCTCGGCCACCTGCGCCGACAGCTTGGCCTCGACCTTCATGCGGTCGGGCAGGAACTCCTTGATCTGCACGGTGGTGCTGCCGATCGGTGCATCGACGGCCAGGCCGTTCTTGGTGATGTACAGGTTGACCGCCCAGGTGCCTGTGGGCGCCGTCTCGGACGGGGTGTAGTCGAGCTCCGTGAAACCCGAGGCGTCGACCGTCACCGGCTGCCGCTTCACGGTCATGCCGCGCGGGTCGACGATTTCCGCCTGCAGCGGAACGCCGGCCGGGCTGCGCGCCCAGCTCGCGGCACGCACGATCAGGCCGATGTGGAATTGGTCGCCCGGCCGGTAGATGCCCCGGTCGGAGAACAGGTAGGCCGACAGTTGGCCCTGGTTCGTTGCATTGCGCTCGCCGCCGACATCGAAGCGCGAGAAGTCGAGCTGCCGGTCATGGCTGGCGATCGGCAGGAACGACAGGTCGTCGCCCTTCTTGACGATGTACAGCTTGGGACGCTTCTCGCGCTCCAGGCCCTTGAAGGTCGGGAAGTGGACGACGCCGTCGGCGCTGGTCGTCTGCGTGTAGAGCGCCTGGCCATTGACCGCCAGCACCGACACCGTCGCACCGGCCACCGGACGCCCGGTGCGGATCGACTGCACGAACACGTCCTGACTGCCGTCCAGCGCGCGCTTGACCAGCATGCCGAGGTCCGTCACGACGATCAGGCGCGTGTCGGTCGGCACCTGGCCGTCGCCGCCGCTGTTGTTGCTGTCGCCATCGTTGTTGCCGGCTTCGGCATCGGCGCTGTTATCGGCGTCACCGCTGGACTGCGCATCGCCATCGACCGACTTCTTCTCCTTGGCGGGGTCATAGCCCGACAGATGCAGCAGAAAGACGCCGCGCTTGCCGTTCTTCAGGTATTGGCCCAGGTCGATGCCTTCGTAGTGCGCCTTGCCCGCTTCCGTTTCCGGGAAGGCGAGCTTCTGCTCGAAGCGCTCGACAATGTGGTCTTCGCCAAAGTTGTAGGCCAGCTCGGGCCGCGCATAGCTGCCCTGGTTGAAGCTCACCAGGTGCTGCAGCTGGTCGGGCATGACCCGGCCGATCTCCAGCTTCATCCCCGGCAGGTTCCGCGACACCACCGAGATGCGCTTGCTGCCGCTCATCGAGAGCAGCGAGCCGTCGGCCATGAAACGCAGCAGCTTCGGATAATCCGGCACATCGAATACCTGCTGCACCGGCTTGCCGAGCAGGTAGCCGCCGAATGACTTCAGACCGGCCTCGACCCGCACATAGATGCGCTGCCCCGGCTGCGCGCGGTACTTGAAGCTCTGTAGCGGGGCATACTCGCCCTCCGTCGCGGTCAGCTCCAGGTTGAGCGGCTGCGATTGGCGCAGCACGTCTTCGCTGATGTCACTCACGGCCCATTGGTACTGCTGCTCGTAGTCCGGCCAGCCGGCACTGGCCTTGTGCTTGGGCAGTACCCAGGCCTTCGCGAGGCCAGCGAGATCGCTACCGCGCACCGCGCCGCTCATCTCCGCCAGCAGCACCTGCTCGGGTTCATAGCGGTCGTTGTCGACCAGCGTTGGCGAGAGCTGGTTGACCGTCAGGCTGTACAGGCCCGGCACGCGCACGGAGGCCTCCAGCGGCGCCTTGGTGCCATCGCCGCCACGGGCGCTGCGCACGCCGCTGTCCAGCGTCAGCCGCGCCGACAGATCGTCGCGAGGAACATCGAGCTGCTGCGAGTGCACCCACGCGTTGAGCTTGGCCGCGTCGTAGGTCACGCTGAAGCGCAGCGGCGTGGTCGACTTGCCGTCGCGACCGACCATCACCAGCGCGATGCGCTTCTCGAACTGCGCGGCGTCGACCGGGTAGTTGAACTTGATCGGGAAGATCGTCTTCTTGGCCGCGGCGTTCTGCGGGTCCTGGTAGAACTCGCTGGCGCCGAACTGCACGTCAAATGCCGGCACGTTGAAGTCGAGATGGTTGTCCGCCAGCAGCACGTGCGGCGCAAAGACCTGCGCTACGTCGAAGTTCACCTCGACGTGCGCGCCGATTGGCCAGTCGGCGGCGGGCGTGAAGCGCAGGGTGCGGTCATTGACCCACGTCCACTCGCCCTTGAGGGCCGGCTGCATCGAAATGCCGTTGCCGGCCGGCTTGCCGACCTGCTCGATCGGCGCCGCCGAGCGCGAGAAGTCGATCTCCAACGGATGGATGGTGACCTTGGGCTTGCCCTCGTCGTCCGCATAGCTCGTGAGGGCGGGCGCCCTGACCTTGAAGGTGATGCGCTCGGGCTCGACCGGCTTGGGGCGGTGCTGATACCAGTGCCAGCCGAAGGCGCCGGCCACGGCCAGTGCAATAGCGGCCACCACGCCGCCACCGAGATGCCATGGCCGGCGCCGTGCCACGGCCGCCGTTGCGGGGATCCATGCAGGCGCCGACCAGGCAATGCTGCCGAATATGGGGCGCAAACTCCGCGCAATCAAAGACAGCAGGAAACCAATGACCCGGACGGGCAACCGCAGCAGAAAACGCAGCAAGTCCATTGTTATTATTCCTTAGCAGAACGTTGCCACGTTCAGGCACGCCCCTGTGTCTTCAGTTTGTCGCGTCTTGGCATCCCCTATTTCCTGGGGTCCAAGTGCACGCAAAATTATCCATCAGCCGCCGGGAAAATATTCGACGGCCTATGCGTGCGGCAAGAAAAACAACGTTTTGGCAACACGCGTCGCTCGTCGGCGCCCTTACCCCGCAGCCCCTCCATATTGGGTATATCCAGGCGCCTCCAATTCATGCATATCGAAAGGGCCAGCACCACTCACGTGTGCGCCCCGGTCAAATATGTCATCGCGCGTTATCAATGATTCAAACCATTCCCGACACCCTTCTTACATGGTTTTGATGAACAAAGAAAACCCACACAAAGCGAGCTTTCTCCAATGCCGTGGAGAAGAACATGACGCCCACTCAATCATCATTAGATCGCCAAAACCAGCGTAGCTAAAGGAATTTGCCATAGTCGACCGGACGCTTACCGTCGCTTTAACGTGACTTGCACAGAGTTTTTACTGATGTTGGCAATGGGTGAATTGCGAGGCGATGAACTGGCACTATCCGTGTATCGCCTCCGGAAATACACGAGCGCCGAGGAAATCCACGAAGACGCGCAGCTTGGGCGACAGCGGACCGCCTGAAGGCCAGAGTACACGCAGGGTGACCTGGCGCCGCGCGTCGAGAAAATCGTCCAGCACGCAACGCAGGTGGCCTTCGCGCAGCGCTTCGCGGACGGCGAACTCAGGCAGGTAGGCGATGCCGCGGCCGCGCAGTGCGAAACACAGGCGCGTCTCGATGTTGTTGCAACTCATCGAGGTCGGTAGTTCCGGCACAGCGCCGGTTTCCGTGCGAAGCGGCCAGACTTCCAGCTTGCCCGTGTGCGCGAACCGATAGTGCAGGCAGTGATGAATCGCCAGGTCCGCGGGCCGCTGGGGCACGCCATGACGCTCGAAATACGTCGGCGCACCGACCAGATATTGGCGAAAAGTACCGAGCCGACGCGCGGCAAGGCGCGAATCGGCCGGCTCGCCCGTGCGCACCACGGCGTCAAAGCCTTCATCAATCACGTCCACCAGGCGGTCGCTGAACTCCAGGTCGAGCTCGATCTCGGGGTAGGCCGCCATGAAGTCGGATAGCACCGGCAGGACCAAATTGCTGACCACGGGCAGGCTGACCTTCAGGCGGCCGCGGGGCGCCTGGGTCCTTTGCAACAGCGCCTGCTCCATGGCGTCCACCTCACCCAGGATTCGGCGGCTGCGCTCCAACAGCATCGCGCCCTCGCTAGTCAGCGTGATGCTGCGCGTGCTGCGATGAAAAAGGCGCACGCCCAGGCGTTGCTCCAGGCGGGCGATGCTCTTGCCTACGGCGGAGGCGGAGATCCCGAAATGGCGCCCAGTCGCCACGAAGCTACGGCTCTCCGCCGCCTGCACGAAGACGGCATAGCTGTTCAAACTCTCCACGGCGGCCCCTCAATTAAGGACATTAATGTCCGCATAACCAAGAACTATAGCTTCTTTTCTCCTCGGTACAGGCCTGCTTAACATTCGGCTCATCCCTTTACGGAGTGCCGTCATGTCCCTAGCAGACGCCGTTTCCCCGCAGCGAACCCGATTCCCGCGCGCCTTGCCACAGAGCCTGGACTCGGTGATCGACCAAGCCTTGGCTGAACGCCGGCTGGTCGGCGCGGTGATCCTGATCGCTCAGGATGGCGAACGGATTTACCACCGCGCCGCTGGACTGGCCGATCGGGAAGCCGGCCGCCCGATGCACAAAGATGCCCTCTTCCGCCTGGCCTCGGTCTCCAAGCCCATCGTCTCGGCAGCAGCCCTGACGCTGATCGCCCAAGGCCGCCTGCGGCTGGACGACCGGGTCGACCAGTGGCTTCCCGCCTTCCGCCCGCGCCTGCCCGACGGCACGGTGCCGGACATCACGATCCGGCACCTGATGACGCATACGGCGGGCCTCAGTTATCGCTTTTTCCAACCAGAAGGCGGGTTCTACGCGCGCGCGGGCGTGTCTGACGGCATGGACCGCGTGCAGTTCGGCCTGGATGAGAACCTGCGCCGCATCGCGGAGGCGCCGCTACTGTATGCGCCGGGCACGGCTTGGGCCTACTCGATCGCCACGGATGTGCTGGGCGCCGTGATCGAACGGGTCGCAGAGGCGCGCCTGGATCAGGCCGTGCGCACCCTCGTGACCGCACCGCTGGGCATGGACGACACCGCCTTCGTGGCAGTCGATCCGCAGCGCTTGACGGCAGCCTATGCCAACGCACAACCGGCGCCGCGACGCCTGGCGGACGCGGACCACATCCCCTTCGTCGACCGCACGGCAGGCTTCCGGCTCGCTCCCCATCGCGCGCTGGATGCTGCCGCTTTCCCCTCCGGCGGCGCGGGCATGGTCGGCAGCGCGGGGGATCTGCTGCGTCTATTGGAAATCCTGCGTACGGGCGGCGCGCCACTGCTGCCGGCGAGCTTGGTCGACGAGATGGCACGCAACCAGATCGGGGATCATGCGATGGCTTACTGGCCCGGGTGTGGCTTCGGCCTGGGCTTTACCGTGCTGAAGGATCCGGTGGCGGCCGCATCGCCGGAGTCGGTGGGGACGTGGCGCATGGGCGGCACCTATGGGCATGCCTGGTTTGTCGACCCCGCACGCAAGCTCAGTGTCGTGGCCCTGACCAATACCGCGCTGGAAGGCATGTCCGGCGCGTTCGTGACGCAACTGCGCGATGCCGTTTATGCCGGGCTGGCGGAGGCGCAGCGATGAACGCCGGGCGCGCGCTGTTCCTCATCGCGTTGAGGCGGTTCTGCCTCTACACCAACGAATTTGGCGTGGTCGGTGGCTGGGTGTTTGCAGCGCTGGCGATGGTACTGATCGCGACCAAGGTGCTTTGCTTTGGGCGCCGAGGCAGGGCTGCGTACAGCTTGGCTACAAAAGGAGGCTGACCGGCTTGCCCCTGCACGCTGCCTATTGTTGCCGGAACCAAGCAGAAAAAAAAAGCCCGCTAGGACGCGGGCTTTCAGGAAGTTGGCGCCACCGGATGCCGGTGGCTGCCAGAGGCGGAATTATTCCCACTCGATCATCAATGAGCCTCGCAAACCCGCGTGGTTAAAGGGATTGGGCCTGATCGACATGGGGCACTACCGTCGCTTTTACCGTCAAGGGCGACCATCTTTTGCTGGCGCGGGAGATGGAGCGCTTTGCGCGGGAGCTGGGTTTTCGACACCATCATCAATCAGCTCTCAGGATACCGGAGAAATCCCCAACCGTCAGCCGACGTAAGCGCAGGCAGGCGAGCACCATCCGGTCGCTGGGACTTGGAGCGCGTCTAGGGATGCTCCCCCGATTGCTCGGCGTCCCAAAAGTGCCGCATCGCTTCGAAGGCTTTTCTCTCAACGTCCTGCATTCGTGCCAAAGCATCAGGCTCGGGTACGGGCCGGAAGCTTGACGACAACTGTTCAACGTCGCGTCGAGCGGCTAGCCAAGCCTGCAGCAGAGGCTGCCACTGCCGATCCCAGTGGCCGAAGGGCCGCGAGTCAGGCGATGACACTTTGCGTAGCGCCTGGTGCATCACGGCACCGGCGGTCCGCGTCGGGTCGTCCCATTTGGCCGGAACGCTCCAGCCGGCGTCGCGGACGCCACTGGCGCTTCGGAGGTCAGGGCCCACCATGGGAACAGGTGCGCCCACGACAGTTCCGAATCCGAAGAGCTTGTGATCGATGCGATCGCCTTCCTCAAGTGGGCAGTTCGAACTACTCATTCGGGTCTCCTCTCTTCATGCAATTTCATTGGCTTTGTGTGGACACTGCTCAAACCATAAACGCCGGTTGAGCGATAACGACCGGGCTGACCACGTCGCGAATCTCACTAAGTCCCGCAATAAGCAGGTCGTATTGCTCTGTGCGTCGTCCTTGGTCCCAGATGATCGGAAGCACTTTGCGATAGGGGCTGCCCCGCTTCAGGTAAAGGCTGACGTCTTCACCAATCTGCGAAATCAGGTCCTGCGGCGTGCTGCTTTTTCGCCAATACTTGACCTCGATCACCAGGTGCAGCGACGGGACTACTAAGTCTGCCCGCGGTTTCTTTTGCCCCACCGACGCAAGCCACTCTTCATCACGCAGATCGGGCAACACTGGCGAAAGCACCGCGCACAGAAGATTCTGAAAGTGATATTCGTTTTCAACCGCCCACTTTTGCGCGGTCGAGTTCGGCGTCTTCTTCTGTTCGTCCCAGGTCCACCGACGCAACCCGGATGGGAGCCGGCGAAGCAGCAGTCCGACATCGTCTAGGCTCGGTGCGCGCAGATCGATCTGCGCCGCGCCCTGGGCGAGATAGTGAAACGCTGCCAGATCCAAGGCCGCCTGTTCAGGGTCGTCATAAACAACCGACTTGATGCGGCTAAGCAACTGCGACGCAAAGTCGTTATCGACCGCCGGCGAAGCATCCGCCAAGCGACGTGCGACGTAAATAGCTGCGCCCGCGGTGGCGGGCACCACCGCCAGCTCGCCCTTCAATCCCACCTCGGACCGCGTCTTGATCATGGACAGCAGTTCATGGCGCCAGCCGACTTCCGCCGGCAACAGCGGCTGCAGCTTTGCATAGAGCGACGCGAACCATGCGCCGAATTTCGACCACCGCACATCATCGGATGTGGCCAACAAACCCACCAGAACGCCGGTATGCGCTAACGGCTGCATCAGACTGACGAGAGCCGTTTGGGAATCGCCTCTACGCCCCATCAGCCAGTCCACGCCCTGCGCGAATGAGTCGCGGCATGCATCACTCAACGTCGGATCGATGCTCAGCAGGAACCCCAAAGCCGCCACGGCATGAATCGACCGACCACCGCCGGAAATCTCTTCGCACAGGTCCCGCGCCATCGCGGCGCTCTGCTGGGTGGACAACCCTTCGGCGAGCACCCAGTGATAAAAGGCAATCGACAGCGGGCCCGCAGTCGTCAGTGTCTCGGCCTGCCCCGCTACTGCGCGCAGCGCTTCGTGCAGCATCGGGTTGCCGGCGCTCATAGAAACCACCGCGTTGTGCCGATCTTGCCGAGCATCACACTCGGACTCCACCGGCTACCCAAACGGTCAAGCCGCCCTAAGAGACCCGCGACAAGGTCGGAGTAGTAGATGGTGACCGGCATCGCCGCCGGCAGGAAGCTGCGCCAGGAATGGTTCGAAAACCAATAGACCTGTTTGGTGAGATAGATGATGTCCGTGAACGTCGAATCGCGATGCAGGCTTAGCAGTAGCGGTTTGGGTAGGCCATCCGTCGGGCGCTTGAGCTGCTGCGGCCCCGTCAACGTCAACAAGGTCTCATTGTGTCCGACTTCCGCAAAAAGACCTCGAACCGGCGTCTTCTCTCCCCTGCCCTTGGTCCCGATGGAATCATCGTCAAACAGCAGATACGGATGGTCCTGTTTGACGTGCAGGAAGGCGAACTGCAGATCGAATTCAGAGAACTCCTTCAACGCCGCCTTGACCGATTCCACCTCGGTATTGCGCATTGGCTTGAACGCATGAACGATCACGCGTACCGAATCGCCCCTGATCCAGTTCATCTCGTTGCGCACGCGCTGAAGGGTGGCCTGCAATGATTCGGTCAGGGCCTCTCCGTACTTCGACATGGGAACAGCGTTCGACAGATTCGATAGCAGATAGCCGCCGTCACCGCGAAAGACGCTGGTAATGCCGACAATGCGTTCTTTCCTTGAAAAGCGGGATTCGCCAATCGCTGCGCTGCCTAGGCCGATGACCACCTCGTGCGCGATACCCTTATCCGACTTGATCAACCAGGGAATGCCGCCGAGCTTGGCATAGACCGCAAGGGCGAGATTGCTAAGGGTGTAGGCGAGATTGAGCGGCGCCATCGAGAACGTCTCGAACGCGACGAACTGCGTGGGGATCTGATTGGAGAGAAACGCCGCCTTGGCCACCAGATACGGATTCTTCGGCGGCGCCAATTGGCGTGAGTCTCGCTCGGTCTGCACCAAGGCCAGATGCCAGGGCGCGCCCTCGGCGCCCATCCGGACCGCCTTGGAAGCAGCCGCATGATAGGCGTCGGCCGTGAAGGCGTCGGCCTCCACAAACGTCAGGTTGATGTCCTGCAGTCCGTAGATGCCGAGAAACCCTCGCCCAAATGGCAGTGACTTGCCGTCGACCGTTAGGCCATCCCGAAACTTCCGAAGGAACAGTTCAAATTGACCACGCCGCGCGCGGTCGCAGATCACGCAGACATTAGGCCGCGTGGGCGTGAAGACGTGGCGACTGTAGGGACCGAACTTGCTTAGACCGACCGCAGCCCGCGACTCCGACTTGAGCGTCCCGGCGTCGAAAACATAGGTCGGCGTCGTGCCCTCGGTGAAACGGGGGAAGTTCTGCGCATCTTTCTCGCTCAGCAGGTTGCCGATGCCAACGCTGAGACCTTCTTGCAGCTCGATCTCGCCGAGGCCGCGGAGCCAGTCCGAAATCCGGGCAATGTGCTCCATGCGCGCACGCCCTCTGCTGTTCTCGAACACGATCTCATCGATCTTGCCCTGCACCCTGCCCGACGTATTCCGCATGAAGTGCTGCAGCAGGTGCCGAAGATTCTCAGGTGAGGCCTCCAGGTACAGCTCGTCGAGTGGAAGCAACTCCTCTACATTCTGAAACCGCTCGGACAGGCGCGCGTGGCCGTCCGTGAGCGCGCCGACTCGACCCACCAGCCGGCGATAGGGCAGCATGCGCACATCTTCGACCGGCACCAGGCGCTCGACCGTCAACCCATCCAGCCGAACGCCTTGCGCATGCAACACGGCAAGGCTGGTTGCGCAAGTCTTCTGAATCTCGATGTCCCACAAGAGACCGAGTGGTTCTGCGTCCGGTAGCTTTAACGAGCGGATCGCGATCAAGACCCGCGATTGCAGATGAAGATGCCGGTCGGCTTCGATGAAGCCCGTCGGCAAGGTGCGCCCTATGGTGGTAATCGGGTTATAGCGCGCCACCGGTCGCCGATTGGAACTGAGCAAGGTCACGAGACGCTGCTCAAGCAGCGGCCGGATGAGCGAAGCATGCTCAACCACCGAAACAATCTTTTCTTCGCCGATGGGCGACGCATTCAAAGTAAGCGGCAGCGCCACGATGTGATCTGATCGACGGGTCACGGCGTAGTGCGCGCGGTGCTCGTCGCGCAGATTCCGGAACTGCTGCGCGTCCTCAAAGGGCAACGCCTGCAGCCGAATGGCATCACCGCGCACTCGCAGCGGCGTGAAATTGAGCTGCAGCTGTCGTCCCATAGGCCCTCACATCCTCTTGTTTCGCCGGATCAGCATCCGAATTTTTAGAATTGATTTCTCGATGAACCACATCCAGCGCATCCGCAAGGACGGCTTCCCGAAGCCGTTGTCGATGCCACCAATAAGCGCCTCGATGATCTGGCGGTTCTTGCCGGGATAGATGCCGTTGTCGTGCAACATGACCAGCAGGGGCTCGATCGAGATGGCGCTCGAATAGCCGGTCTCCGCGTCCTTGCCATCCATCACGAGCGCTTCGACAAGCACCCCCAGCAAAAAGCCATATTCACTCAATACGGGGCCACCGCTAAAACCACCCCTCGCCGGACACGAGATGATGAAATGCGGGTGCGGCCCACTGTATTTGTCCATCACCGCGTTGACCTCTCCTTCCGACGCCAGGAGCACGGCCTGCTGCGAAAACGGAATCGGCGGATAGCCCATGAGCAGCACTTTTGAGAGCACCAACTCGTCGCCGATCCAGTCGTCCAGATGCCCACCGATCTCGATATGGTCAGTTTGCACAAAGCCTTTCGGTGAACCATGAATCGTCGTCATGTCCAGGTAGTGCGACAGATCCAGATCGGTCTTCATCAGGGCCAGGTCGATGCGATCGTCCTTGTTGAAGATCACCGACTGCACGGTCAATGGCACCGACGCATGCTCGGACACCACTTCCTGCACGACACCATCGCGCAGCACATGGGCCGCCGTGACCAGCCAACCGTCACCGATATGGAAGGCGGTGCCGGTACTCAAATCGCCCACCGGCGTCTGCACCGTGATGCGCACCAAGGCTGGCTTGTAACTTTGGAATAGCGCCCGCAGGTCCATGACCGTCAGCCTGGTTACGGGATCAAGGTCAGCAGAACCTGCTGAGCGACGCCACTGGTGGCGCCGGGGAACCACCCCGGTGCGGCCACGGTGAAGCCGCCGGCCACGACCGGCTGATACGGATCGGTCTTGATGTCGATCTCGTAGTAACGCAACTGATTGCCAAACTTCCCCAGCGCAACGCCCGTCACGGAGGCGGCACCGGCTTTGCGCAAGAAGGCCGCGGCAACGCCAAACGACACACCGTAGGTCGTGCAATCGTCCACAACGATCACGTGCTTTCCGACCAATCGTCCGCTCTGTTTGTAGAAAGGGTTCAGGTGGATGGTCGAAATTTGGCCGGTCGGATCGGTTCGATCACCGCCACCACCCGCCGAGCGCTTCGGCGAAGGGGTGTGCCGAATGAATAGCGGCTCTCCCCGCTTGGAGAAGCGAACGCGGGAAACCGTCGTTCGCAAGCGATGCGTGAAATCGCTAAGGATCTCGTCATCGTCGTTAGCACTCTTCGACGACGGATAGACGCCCCATACCAGTCCATCCAGTTCGTTCACTTTTTCCATGAGCAGCGAACGCGAGGTGACGGCCAGCAAAGCGTTCAGTCGCGCGCCACCGCCTTTGACGGTGGCGGTCAGCCGCTGCGCGAACAGTTGCTGCGTGACACCTTTGCCAAGGCCGGACAAGTCGCTAAGCGCACGCACCCGATAGCGGCCAGCGTCGCCTGCATACCACCACTGCCCCGACCAGCCGGCCGTCAGGTTGATGATCTCTTGCAGCTGCGCGGCGCTGTCCACGCGAATGCCCAGTGAGGCGACCTGCTGTGCTGCCGACCATCCGGCTGCCACGAGGATCGCACCGCCGTTCTTCCCCATCTGGACGTCTTCGTCCTTTGCCGCGAGAACCAGCGCATCGAAGGGATTGAGCGCAAACTTCTTGGCGTTCTGCGACACGATCTCGCCCGATTGCCGCCCTCGACTTTGCAGGAACTGAACGCCACTGGTGCCAAACGTCCCGTTAAACCAGGCCGGTTCCGCATGATTGGAAATCAAGCCCACCGGATTGCCCGCCGCCTTGGCGTTGATCAACACCTGGGCGAGTTGCGGGTCGGGTTGGCCATTACGCAGGACGGCGTCCGGAGAGGTCATGACGATCAGCATGTGGCGTGTCCCTTGTCCTGTTCTTAGATGCTGTCAAAATCCAAGTCCACCGACTTGGGCGCTCGCCGCGCGAGGAACAGCCCGACGATGCGTGCCTCGGGAAATCGCCGCTCCAGCACTTGCTTCACCGCCTTGAAATGGCAGCCTGTGGTGAGCACGTCGTCTACGACAAAAATGGTCTGGGGGGCCGGCTCGGCCAAGCTCTCGTCGAGTTGATAGTTGGCGACCAGTTCGTCCGGCGTCGGGCGCGTGTCCGACAGATGGGCCGCCGCCGCCGATTCGCGCTGGACGACCAGTTCACGGATGTCGGTGTGACGCCCCCGGCAGACGGCCTGCAGCAATTGCAGCATGCGATCGTCGTATAGCGGATCGCTCTTCACCTTCGACGGCGGGATCGGGACGAAGGTGATTTCGGCGTCAGCCTTGATCGCGGCACGAAAGATTGCCGCTGCCTGCAGGATCGCGCGCTCTTTGTATTGCCACTGCGCGGTTCCACGCTTGTCCACGGACTTCTTGAAGTTGAGGATCAGCTGGTTGGTTTCGCTGTAGGCATGCCCCTCGCCCGCAGTGTATTCACCTGCGTAGTAGCAAATGTCCTGTGCGTCCAGATAGTGATGATCCGGAAGTGTCAGGGCATCGATTTTGAGTACGCGCTTAGCCAAGAGCTGCCCTGATGTCGTCGATGCCGGTGACGCGAATGGCCCCTTGACTCTGGAACTTGGCCGGCCATGTCAGCTTCGGATTGCGAAAGCAGTTGTCCAGAATGAACAGCTTGCGCCCCTGCTGCAGCGCCGCGCGTGCTTGCGCCAGCGTGCCGGACGTATCGCTGGCTTCGACGATGACCGTTGCCTGCGCGAGCGCTGACATCGTGGCATTGCGCTCAGGGAAGAACAGGCGATTGCTACGGTAGTCCTGGGTCGAGTAGCGCCAGATCGGCACCTGGCTCACCAGCAGGAATTTCTCGGCAATCAAGTCTTGCAGCGCCCGGTTCTCGGGTGGGTAATACTCGGTAATCGGTGTGCCGATCACGGCAATCGTGCTGCCGCCGTTGTCAATGGCCGTCGTGTGTGCCGCGGTATCCACGCCTTTGGCCAAACCGGAGACGATGGTGTAGCCGTCTTGGACCAGCAGCTTCACCAACTTGCGGGTTCGGCGCAAGCCGTCGTCGGACACGCTGCGCGAGCCAACGATGGCGATCCGCTTAGGCGAGTCGATCAGATCCCACCAGCCTCGGTAGTACAACAGTTCGACGGGATGCGCGGCATCGCGCAACCGATCGGGGTAGTCTTCTGCGCCATGCAAACGCACACCAAAGTCGTGAATCTTCGTGTGCGCAATCTGGTCTTGCACCCGCTGTAGCGCCGTGTCAATTTCCTCTTCCGAGACCAGCTCGGAGGGCATCGCATTCGGGCTATCGCGGAAGCAGTCAGCGATCGTCTTGAACGTCGCTTTTTGATGCGCCCACAACGCCTCGTACGCCGCCATCTCCCGCGACGGTGAAATCGGTTTGTTGCTCAGTACTGCGTCAATGTCATTCATCGCTTGACTGATCTCCATAGACGCGCCGATCAACGCTTCGGCGAAAATCGAAACGGCACGACGTTGCTGTCCGTGGCAACCGGTGCGTCCGCGCCACTGGGCACTGAACGCAACCGAGCCAGCTGCACAACCTTGGGCTTGCCCTGGAAGTACCCTTCCGATAAGCCAGCCAGCATCTCGATGTCATGGGCCGCCAGGCCAATGTGCCTGGGGATCGAGTCGATCGGCATCACGTTTTCCTCGACGAGCAGATCGATCGTTCGACGCAGCAGGCGCGGCCGCTCGGGTGGCCTATCGCCGTCGCCCGGCTCGGACTTCGCGCCCCAACGGGCGGACCGACGTTTGAACAGCGACTGGGCCGCTTCTTCATCCAGAATCTTCAGCGCACGCAAACGCATCACGATCGCAGCGACGGACACACCCCATCTGCGTTTGAGCAAGAGAAGATCGTCCAGCGTCACCGGCGTGCGGACTTCATTTGCAAACGTTTCGGCCGGTAGCAGGAATGCGCCCGCAAAGCGATGGGCTTGCTGTTCCAGTTGCTTATGACGGTCACGCTCGGTCGGCCGGGGAATGAACCGATGCAGGATCAGGTGGCCAAGTTCGTGCGCCAAGTCGAAACGGCTTCGATAGCCGTTATCCTTGTCGGCCGAGAGCAATACCAGCGGGCGCCCCAGCGCATCGCTCCATGCCGACAGGCCCTCGATCTGCGAAATGCCCGTTTCCTCGCGGATCAGGACGACGCCAGCGCCTTCAATGGCCAGCGCCAGGTCGGGCACCGCCGTACGGCCGATACGCCACAGATCGCGGCATTCGCTCGCCGCCAGTTCAATCTCGTCAGGCGTGATCTCATCGGGCTCCTTGAACTGCCGGGTCGGCAAATTCAGCGCCGGGTAGTCCACGAACTCGGACAACGCGAGCGCGACGTCCTGCGCCCACTCCATGCGCGCTTCCAGCATCGCGCGCGCCGCCACGTGGGCGGACGCGTTACTGCGAAACAGCGGCAGCGACACCTTGGCCGAGGGCGCCCGCGTGAACCATTCGGGCGTGACGTTGACCACGCCGGCAAGGCGCTCCAGGGTTTCCCGTTCGGGCGCCTGATTGCCCGACCGCCATTTGCTGACCGTCGCGGGCGACACGCCGACCAGCGAGGCAAGTTGCGCTTGGCTCAAACGCCTCGCGGCAAGAATCTGACTGAGGCGCTCGCTTTCAAAGCCTTGAATACCACCGCGGCTCATGACGCGCTGCCATCGTTGCCCTGCTTCTTGATCTTCTTGAGCTTGGGCTTGGCCAGGTCGTCCTGCGCCGCCGGCTTTTGTTCGTACCGCTGCAGGAACGCATTCAGTGGTTCCTTGAACAGCCAGCCGCGCATCTCGCGGTCCGGCACCGCAATCTGGATCGACACGGGCGACTCTGGCTGGATATGCAGCGAGCCCGAGAAGCACGCCACGAAAAACGCGACCGCATCGGCAGGCGCGGTGTATTGATCGAACAGTTCCGGTTGCACCAACGGCTCAATGGCCTTGTTCGCATAGGACATCTGGCGGCGCGTGTGGCTACGTCGGCCGTTGATCCAGAAGCCGTCCGGGATGTTGAACCTGGCCAGTGTGAACACCCCGGCCCGGCCGCTGACGATGCCGTTACCGCGAATGGCGGTTGGCGAAGCCTCGCCCATTTCCAGTGCCCGATGAAACGCCTCGTTCATGTGGAAATGCCGCAGTTGACCCACGACGTGGGGCAAGTGGCCTTCGTCCATGCCTTTGGATGCGGCGTGCGCGCGCTGGGCGCCGACGGTCAAGGCTTCCTCGACGGCCATCACCAGCTCGCGCGGCAGGCTGCGCTGCAACAGGTCGGGAATTGTGTCTACGGGCGGCTGGGCCATTCGTCCTCCAAAGGTCTGATTTCGCTTTTCGGCATTTTACCACGAAAAAGTTTCGTTTAGAACAGAAAACTACGGGAATGCTTGCTTCCATGGCAAGTACAGAAGCCCTCATCTCTTGAAAAGTGTCAGAAATTCCTTCATACTTCTACCAGTTAGGAGATTCCCACCATGCAAACCCTCGCCAAACAGGTACTAGAGCACGCCGCCGGATTGCCGGAGGGCACACCCTTGGTCGCCAAGGAACTGCTCCATTTGGGAAACCGGGCGGCGATGGACCAGGTGCTGTCTCGACTCGTGCAGCGCGGCGCCCTGCTGCGCGCCGGTCGCGGCATCTATGTCCTGCCGGTGGAGAGCCGTTTTGGCTCCCGCGCCCCCTCGGCCTCCAAAATGGTCGAGGGGCTGGCCCACCAGCGCGGCGAAACCATCGTGTCGCATGGTGCGGCGGCGGCCAACGCGCTGGGCCTGACCACGCAAGTGCCCGTGCGCTCCGTCTACCTGACCTCCGGCCCCAGCCGCCGGTTGAAGCTGGGGGCCCAGACCGTCGAATTCCGGCACGCGCCGGTGTGGCAGTTGATTTTTCCTGGCCGCGCTGCCGGCGATGTCGTGCGGGCATTGGCCTGGCTGGGGCCCGAGCGCGCCGGTGAAGCGCTGCGCACGCTGCGCGCCAAACTGCCGGCGGCCGAGATGAAGGAAGTCGCATCGGCACGTGCGCGCCTGCCGACATGGATGGCAAAGGAAGTGAGCGCGCTGGTGTCGCATGGCTAAGTTCTTCGACCTGTCTGCCGATGAGCGTCTGGAAGCGCTGGCCCAGGCGGCCAACGCTTCCGGCCGCCCTCCCCACCTGCTGGAGAAGGATGTCTGGGTGGTATGGGCTCTGGGCCATCTCTTCGCTGCGCCCTACGCGTCGCATCTCATCTTCAAGGGCGGCACCTCGCTGTCGAAGGCCTACGGCGTCATCCAGCGTTTTTCCGAGGACGTGGATCTCACCTATGACATCCGCGCCATCGCCGGCGATCTGATCGGCGAGGCAGGCACGCCCCTTCCCGCCAGCAAGAGCCAGGAAAAGAAATGGAGCAAGGAGATTCGCACCCGGCTGGCTGAATGGGTGACGGACGAGGTCGTCCTGCGGCTTCAGCAGGACCTGCAGCAGCAGGGTCTGCCGGCCCAGGCCCGCGCCGAAGGCGACAAGGTGTTCATCGACTACACGCCGTTGGCTTCAGGAACGGGCTATGTGCCGCCGGCGGTCATGCTCGAATTCGGCGCGCGCTCCACCGGGGAGCCTTGCGAACCGCGCGCGGTCCGTTGCGACGCCGCCGCGCACCTCGAAGGCGTGGAATTCCCCGAAGCGACGCCGCAGGTGATGCGTGCCGAGCGGACCTTCTGGGAGAAGGCCACCGCGATCCACGTGTTTTGCGCGCAAGGTGTCTTTCGCGGTGGTGAGCGCTTTGCACGTCACTGGCACGACGTAACGCGTTTGGACGCCGCCGGCTTCGCTGACGCGGCGATCGCCGACAGGGCGCTCGCGAAGGCGGTGGCCGATCACAAGAGCATCTTCTTCGCGGAAAAAAGCCCGGACGGCGCATCGATCGACTACTACGCCGCCGTCTCGGGCGGGCTGTGCCTAGTGCCCAACGACGAGGCCTTGGCCAAGTTGGCCGCCGACTACCAACACATGGTCGACGACGGGCTGTTCCTCGATGAGGTCGAATCGTTCGACGCCCTGCTCCAGCAATGCCAGGCTATTCAGCAGAAGGCGAATGCCGTTGGAGCGAATGGGGACCTGGAGAGCCAACCGTCTGCGTGAGTCCTGGGCGAAGCAAAGCGAGCACCTGGCGGGAAGGCGCAGAGCCAGGACGTTGAGTTGGTCGCGAGGTTGTGCATTGCGTTTCGCAGCGCGCGCATCTGATCATGAATGGGGCTACGCAATTTGCGCAGTCGCGAACACATTAGGAATTCGTCAATTCAACAGGGGGCGTAATGCTGCAGCGAATGACACCAAAAGACTATTCGGAGTTCTGGGAGCGTGAATCGTCCCAATTCTCCAGTGACAATATCTATGCACATCTCAGCCAGATTGTTCCCACCGAAGCGACCTTGGAAGTGGGTTGCGGCGCAGGATGGAGTACGTTGAGTCTTGCGACAAATCGGCCTGTCTTGGCGATCGACAACAACGCCTATTTGATTGGCCTCGCTCGATCCCGATTGAACACCCACGGAGTGACTGCGCAGATCATCCAGTCTGACTTGTTCGAGCCGTCCGAGGACCTGCTCAAGGCGATCGAGGCATTCCAGCCGAAGGTCGTGGTCGGATGGTTCATCGGCTCCCATCCTGACGACAATGACAAGCGTACTCCGGCCGACCTGCGCATCGACGAAAAGCCCAAGGTCTACCGAGAAAATGTCGAGGATCGACTAGTTGCGCTGCCGCTCTGCCCTCCATCCGTGGAGTGGGTCCACACCGTGCAACGCGGTGCCGCTCCACCCGGGGTTAGCGAGGCTCAAATCAAGGATGAGTTGGCGAAAGAATACGAAACGTACATGTTCAACAACTCAGGATTTACCGTGACGGACGTACAGGTGCTGGACTGGAATCAAGGGGCAACCCCATTCCCCTATGTTCAGACCGTGAGACCGGACCTGCCCGCCGGCAAGCCCAAGCCCGTGATCATCTCCATCCTGGCTCGTCGAATGGCCAACGTGTAGGGTTCGCCGCCCCCGCCTCAACGTAAAAGCGCGATTGAGGGTGTGCAGTGGATTTCCCCTTCGGTTTCAGCGCATATTTGATAGGACGGGCATATTTACAGTGCAGTAAATATGCCCTTTACGCGCCGCCACAGGCCGGCGCGTCGCGGTAGCGACGATTGCTCGAACTAACAGCTAGGACGCACCCCCTTTGACACCCCTCCCCCGTTTGAACTCGCGATCCCCTGCGATAAACGCTTCCAGCATGTGAGGAATCAGCGTGGTCGCATCGACCGCTTCGCCGTATGCCTGCGCATGCAGTGCGGCGTAGCGGTCCAGATCGGCCTTCAGCGCGGCAGGACACGCGAAGGTCAGCTTGACGCTTTCGGTTTTCGGCAGCGGCCCCAGTCGCAGCTTGCGGGTCGTGCTCATTGCGAAGCCCTCCGATTAAAGAACAGCGGCTGGTACGGCCGCAGTACCAGGTCGCGGTTAACGATGATGCGCACCGGCAAGCCCGGTCGTTCGGTCAGTGTGGGCTGGATGTTGAGGTTGCGTCGGGTCATCTCCTGCCCGGCCTGATTCACGCTGTCCTGCAGGCTGTCTCGCCCGGCGACGATGATGCGATCACCATTGCGGTTCTCCGGCGCGGCCAACTCGGCGCCGACGCCCAGCAGCGTCGTCAGCGCCGCGCCTGCAACGATGCGATCCCAATGCCAATCGACGCCATCCTCCAGGCCGGCGTAGCCGGCCGGGTCGGTGCCGGCAAGGTTGTCCAGCGTCAGGGAAGACGTGTCCGGCAGGATGATGCGATTCCACACTACTTGCACGCGGCTTTGCCCGTAGGCGACCTGGCTGTTGTACTTGCCAAAGATGCGCGACCCCTGCGGGATCAGCAGATAGCGGCCGGTCGCGGTGTCGTACACCGGCTCCGTCACTGTGCCAATCACGTCGCCCGGCAAGTCCGACTTGATGCCTGTCACCAGCGCCGCCGCGATCACTGTCCCCGCCATCACCTGATACGGCGAGGTCGGCATTTGCAGGTTGCCGGAATTACGGGTTTCGATGGTTCCGGCTTTCTGGAACGCCTCTTTCTGGTCTTGCCGGTTCTGCACAGCGGTTGGGTCGGCAGGCTGCGCCGCTGTCGAGGCCGGCCCCGCGGCCTGCGGATCGAAGCCCGCCAAGCCAGATGTCGGACCGGCAGCAGCCACCTGCGCCGGTGCGGTTGCGGCGTGCTGGTTGCTGGAGCGGAAGAACACCGTCGATCCCGCAGCCGCTTCCGCCTCCTTGCGCCGTGCGTCACGCTCGGCCGCGCCGGGGTCTTGGCCGGGCGGCGTGTAGCTGGCCACCGCCGGTTGTGACTTCACGATTGCCGGCCCCAGGTCGCCGGGCAACGGCGGCCCCAGCTCTGGCACCTTGGGCGGTAGCTTGGAGTAGTCGGCGGGAAGCTGGTCCAGTCCTTCGGAGCGCGAGACGCGATCCACGTTGTAAAGCTCGGCCGGTTCGTTGCCGCCGCGCCGATGCGCCGGCTGCAACGACCACATGGTTGCGCCCAGCACAGCGACGCCGAGGCCGCCGGTCAGCATCGCCAGCGTGCGGCGATTGAGCCGCGTTACCGGGCGCGGCTGCGCACGCAGCGCCACGTTCTCAGGCGCGACCTTTGGCGCAGCGTCGGGAATGGGCACGTCCGGGGTGTCGTCCTGGCTCATGGTCATTTCCCCTTCGTACCGTCCGTGCGCTCGATGCGCACCACGTCGCCCTTATCGCCGCCCAGGCGCAGTTCGGCTGCGCCGAACAGCCGGTCCACGATGTAGTACGGGGCACGGAAGCGGTAGTTCACCAGTTGCCCGTCACCCTGCGCGCCGATGACGAACAGCGGAGGCAGCTCGCCTTGCGCGATGCCAGGAGGGAACTGGATGTAGACCTTCTCGCCGTCGTCGAAAGCGCGCAGCGGCTTCCAAGGCGGATTGCTGCCGCTGACCGCGTAGCGAAAGCGGATCTTCTCCAGCGATAGGCCAGTATCGACCGGCGCTGCCGCTTGCGCGGCCTGATCCTGACGCTGCAAGGCAAGCATCTGGTCTTTCGGATACTCCCATGACACTGACGCCATCCACGCCTTGTCAGTCGATGTCAGCTCGATCAGGTAAGTGCGCCGGCTGGTGGTGATGACCAGATTCGTCTTGAGGCCCGAGCGGATCGGCTTGACCAACACGCTGACACGCAGCGAGTTGCCGGCGCCGCTGGACGTGTCGCCGACAATCCAGCGTACCGTATCGCCGGCGGCGACCGTCACCAACTCCTCGCCGGGTTGGAGCGAAATCACCGTGACGCGCCCCGGCGCCGCATAGACCTGGTACAGCGCGCCATCGGTGAAGGGCCAGACCTGGATCGCATTGACATAGCCCTCGCGCGTGGGTGCCATGCGCGCTTCGGCGTTCGCACGCGATACGCGCAAGGTTTCGTCGGCAGGCTCCGGCGCTGGCTTGGCCTCATCCACTTCCGGCAGCGGCTTCATCTGCGCCGGCATCGGCAACACCTTCGGCACCGCCACCACTTCAACAGGCTTCGGCGGTTCGGGCAGCGGTTGTGCCTGCACCGGCTCGTCGAGAGAAATGCGCGGTGGTGGCTTGCCCTGCGAGGCGCAGCCCGACAGGGCCGCCAAGGTCAGCACGAAAGCGTAAAAGCGGAAAGACTGGTTCATGGCTTGGCTCCTTCGGACGCATCGAGTTCACGGCTCCACGACAGGCCGTTGACGTAGATACCCAGCGGGTTCTTGCGCAGGCGTTGCTCGGTGCGCGGGGTTTGCAGGACGATGGAGACCACTGCGTTCCAGCGTTCGGCACCGGCCGGCGCGCCGTTGACAAATCGCTGCTCGGTCCAGCGCACATTGAACGACGAGTCGCTGGCACGAACGACGCTGGTGATCTGCACCGTCACCGACTCCTTGCCGACGCGCGCAAACGGGTCATTGGTGCGCGCGTAGTCGTTGAGCACGGCCGCGCCTCGGTCGGTGGTGTAGTCGTAGGCGTCGAGCCAGTTCTGCCGCACCACGATCGGGTCGATGGACAGCGAGCGAACCAGCGTGATGAAGTGCGCGAGGTGGTAGGCGATCTGCGCATCGGCCGGCCGGTACGGCGTGGCGGCTTCGCCGACCGCGCGCACCTGACCGGACTTGTCCACCTCCACTACATAGGGCGTCACGATGGATTGCGCCGAACGCCACACCAGACCGCCGGCCATCAGCAGCGCGAGCACGAGGCAGCCGAAGGCCATCAGCCGCCAGTTCTTCGCCTGCACACGGGCCGAGCCGATGCGCTCGTCCCACGCCTGCGCGGCGGATTGATACGGAGTGGCAGGCTGCGGCGTATCGGCATAGCGCACCTGCGGTCGCTTGAATCGCATAGGTCGTTCTCCTCAAGAATCGGAATCGCCCAGGCTTGGGCCTTGCGCCGAGCCACCGCCGTCTCCGCCGCGCAGCGTGTGCGCGGCGGTGGTCGCGGCATGGGCGATTTGCCGGCGACGATGCAGGCGCTTGGCCCAAGCAGGTTGCTTTTGATCGGCAGCAGCCGAGGACGGGCCGGTTTCGGATGCGCTCGCTTCGGCAGACCCGCCAGCAGCCGCGCCACCCTCGCCACGGAATGCACCGGCAACTCGCTCGCCGAATGCGCGTGCGCCGGCGGCGACTTTCTGCCCGGCGGCCTGTGCGCCAGTCCTTGCGACGTTGCCTACACCGGCGGCAGCGCCCTTTAAGCCACCACCCGCAGCAGCGGAACCGGCCTGGAACGCCGACCGCGCGCTGCTGGCAGTTGAGGCGGCGGCACGCGCGCCGCTACCAATCGCGCCAGCGGCGGCGGGTGCCATGCGCGCCCCGGCCGCGACCGCACCACCAACGCCAGTGGCCGCCGCACCGATGGCAACGGCAGTTCCCGCCGCGCCCAAGGCCGCACCAGCCATCGCACCAGCGCCGAGTTGTGGGCCGCCAGAAATCAACCCTGTGGCGATGCCCGGCCCGAAGATGCCGAGCGCCAGCATGGCGAGCGAGGCCAGCATCACGACCAGCGCGTGGTCGATAGAAGGTTCGTCGGGCGTAACCTGGAACTCGGCGAACAAGCCCGTGCCAATGCCGACAATGACCGCCAGCACCAATACCTTGATGCCCGACGACACCACGTTGCCGAGCACCTTTTCCGCGAGGAACGCGGTCTTGTTCCAGAGGGCGAACGGCACCAGCACGAAGCCGGCGAGCGTGGTCAGCTTGAACTCGATCAGCGTGATGAAAAGCTGCACCGCCAGCACGAAGAAGCAGACGATGACGGTGAACCACGCGAGGAACATCACGACGATGGGCGTGATGTTGATGAACACCTCGGGGAAGCCGGCCATCTCGCTGATCTGGTCGAGGATCGGCGCCGCCGCGTCGATGCCGGTCTTGGCGAGATGCCCCGGTTGCAGGAACGTCTCCATGCTCACGGCCGAGCCAGTGGCCGTCAGGCCCAGGCCGGCGAACGAGCGGAACACGATGCCGGCCAGCATGTTGAAGTTGCCGATGATGTAGGCGAAGGCGCCGACGTAGAGCACCTTGCGGATGAGCTTCGCCATCACGTCTTCGCCCTGGCCGGTGGCGTGACCGAGCGCCCAATACAGCCCGGCAAGCGTCATGTCGATCGCCACCAGCGTCGCGGTCAGGAACGCAACCTCGCCACGCAGCAGGCCGAAGCCGGAGTCGATGTAGTTGGAAAAGACGTTGAGGAAGTGGTCGATGATTGAGACGTCGTTCATGGCTCTGCCTCCAACGGCGCGTCTGGCCCGTCGAAGCTGGCCGGGATCGGCGGCAGGTCGGCCAGCGTTTGGTATTCATCGGGCCCGGCGCGCCCGGAGAGGAAGCGGCGCAGGTCGGCTTGTGCGACCTGCGCGCAGAACGCGCCGCCATGCTCGCCACGCCGGCACTGCGCAAGCAGCGTGTGCAGCCGAGTTGGGTCGGTGGCCAGTGCATCGACCGACAGCGCGTGTGGCCGGTCGCAGCCAGCGAGCAGGCACGTGATGGCGAACAGGACGGACGCGCGTTTCATGGCTGTGCCCGTCAGTTGCCGTAGAAGGTCACGGGCTGCGGCGTATACGCCGTGCCGGTGCCGAGGAAGCGCCGCGTCACCTCGCGGCCGCGCTCGACGGCGGCGGCCTGGCGTGCCAGTTCCAGCGACGTGGCGCGCCCCTGCGTAAGCTGAAGCTGCTGCGTCTGGATGGACTGCTTGGCCTGCAAGGCGAGAAGCTGATTCGTCGCTTGCATGGCCTGCAAGGCGCCCGTGGCCGACTGGCTCTGGCCGACGAGATCGGTCAGCGTGCTTTCGTCTGCGGTCACGTTCTGCGACACCTGCGCTTGCATCCGCATCGAGGTCTGCAAGCCTTCGAGCGTGTTCTGCCAACGCTGATGCGCGTCCTGGTACATCTGGTTGCCGCTGACGGTGGCGGCGTACTGCTCCGGGTACAGGCGCGCGAACTGTTGATCCATGCTCTGCACCTGGAACGCCAACCCTTGCGCCTGCGCGATGAGCTGCTGGGTGGTCGCCAGGTTCGTGCGCAACTGGCTGACCACGTTGAACGGCAGACTCTCCAGGTTGCGCGCTTGATTTATCAGCGACTGCGCTTGATTCTGGAGTTCCCTGACCTGGTTGTTGATCTGCTCCAGCGTACGCGCGGCGGTCATCGTGTTCTGCACGAGGTTGGTCGCGTCGATGACGGCCCATTGCGCGTGCGCAGCAGGCATGGCGCCGACGAACGCAGCGACAGCGAGGGCGAGAAGGCGAATCTTCATGGCGAAATCTCCTGTGGTTGTGAAGCGAGGAAGGACGCGGCGGATGGCGCGGACGGCAGCAGGTCGGCCGCCCAATCGAGGCCGCGGTGGCGCAGCCAGGCGCCGGCGAAGCCCGGTGCTCCGGCGTCGTTCAGCACGCGGTCGATGGCGCGCTGGTCTTGGGGTGTCGAAGCGCCTGCGAACGCGAGCGCGACCGGCCCCAGGTCGAGGTCGAACAGGCGATTGCCTGCGCGGGATTGGTAGTAGTAGTCGCGCTTGGGCTGCGCGGTGGCGACGATCTCGATTTGCCGGCTGTTGAGGCCGAAGCCTTCGTAGATCGTGCGAATCTGCGGCTCGGTGGCCTGCGGGTTCGCGAGGAAGATCCGGCTGGCGCAACTCTCGATGATTGCGGGCGCGATGCTCGAATCCTTGATGTCGGCGAGCGACTGCGTGGCGAAGATGACGCTGACGTTCTTCTTGCGCAGCGTCTTGAGCCACTGGCGGATGCGCGCTGCAAACACCGGGTCATCCAGGAACAGCCAGGACTCGTCGAGGATCAGCAGCGTCGGTGCGCCGTCGAAACGCTCCTCGAAGCGCGCGAACAGATAGCCCAGCACGGCCAGCACTGCGGCCTTGCTGTGCATCAGTTCTTCCATCTCGAAGCACTGCACGTCGGCCGCGCCCAGCCGGTCGTGATCGGCGTCGAGCAGCTTGCCGTGCGCACCGCCAAGCACATACGGCGCAAGCGCCTGGCGCAGCGCGTTCGACTGCAACAGTACCGACAGGCCCGTGAGCGTGCGCTGTTCGACCGGCGCGCCGGCAAGGCTGCCGAGCGCCGACCAAATGGCCGCCTTCTCGTCGGGGCCGACGGCGACGCCTTCATGTTGCAGGCGACCTTCAACCCATTCGGCGGCCCAGGTGCGGTAGCTCTCTTGGTCGATGCGCGCGAGCGGTTGGAACGCGATCGCGCCATCGGCACCCAGGTCATAGTATTCGCCGCCCAGGCCCAGCGCGGTCGCCCGCATCGAGCGTCCCATGTCGAAGGCGAAGATGCGGGAGCCGGGATAGCGGCGGAATTGCATCGCCAGCGTGGCGAGCAGGACGGACTTGCCCATGCCGGTCGGGCCGGCGACCAGCGTGTGGCCCACGTCGCCGATGTGTGTCACCAGCCGAAACGGCGTGGCGCCTTCGGTGCGGGTGACGATCAGCGGCGGGCCGTCAAGGTGGTCGTTCTTCTCCGGTCCAGCCCACACCGCTGATACCGGCATCAGGTGCGCGAGGTTCAGCGTCGAGACGATGGGCTGGCGCACGTTGGCGTAGGTATTGCCCGGCACCGACGACAGCCACGCCTCCACGGAATTGAGGGTTTCGGGGATGGTCACGAAGCCCCGACCCTGAATCACGCGCTCCACCATGCGCAGTTTCTCGTCGGCCGTGTCGGCATCGGCATCGAGCACCGTCACGGTCGCCGTGACGTAGCCGAAGGCGACTTGATCGCTGCCCAGCTCCTGCAGGGCCGCATCGGCGTCGGCCGCCTTGTTGCTCGCGTCGGTATCGACCAGCGGGCTCTCTTGCTGGAAGATCGTTTCGCGCAGCAGCGCCAGGACGTTCTTGCGCTTGGCGAACCACTGGCGTCGCAGGCGGACCAGCTCCTTCTCGGCCTCTGCCTTATCCATGCAGAGAAAGCGCGTGCTCCAGCGATACGCGAAGCCAAGCCGGTTGAGGTCGTCCAGAATCCCCGGCCAGGTCGAGGTCGGAAAGCCGCGCACCGTCACGACGCGCAGGTGCGCATCTCCAAGCATCGGCGCGAGGCCGCCGATCAGCGGCGCGTCCGCCAGCAATGCGTCGAGGTGGAACGGCACGTCCGGCACGCCGATGCGGTAGCGCCGCGTCGAGACAGTCGCGTGCAGGTAAGTCAGTGTTTCGGCGTCGTCGAGCCAGTCGATTTCGGGCATCACGCCATCGAGCAGGTCGAAGATGCGCCCGGTTTCCGCGACGAATGCAGTCAGGCGTTCGCGCCAATCCACACCTGCGCTTGGCGTGTTCTCGTACAGCAGCTTGGCGGCACGAGCCCGAGATTCCTCCGGCGGCAGGTATTGCAGCGTGAGGTGATAGCCGCTCTCGAAGTGGTTGCCGGATTCCTCGAAGGTTGCGCGCCGTTCCTCGTCCACCAGCCACGACAGCGGCTCGGGGAAATCCGAATGCGGATAGTCCGCTGCCGGCCGGCGCTCGGCTTCGACGAACAGCGCCCAGCCGACACCGAGACGGCGCAGTGCATTGTTCAAGCGCGCGGTCGTGGCGACCAGCTCGCCTTGTGTCGCGCTATCGAGGTCAGGCCCGCGAAAACGTGCAGTGCGCTGAAAGCTGCCATCCTTGTTCAGCACGACGCCGGGCGCGACCAGCCCGGCCCACGGCAGCCAATCGGCGAGCAAAGCCGGACGCTGGCGGTATTCGGCGAGGTTGAGCATCGTGGCGTCCTCCGTCACACGTCCAGCAGTGGCTTGTGCTTGAGGTGCTTGGCGAACACCTGCATGAACTGCGGATCGACGCGCGCGCCCCACACCGCCAGCGAATGACCGACGATCCAGAGCACGACGCCGGGAATCCAGAGTTGCAGGCCCAGGCCCACGGCGGCGGCCAGCGTGCCGTTGGCGATCGCCACGGTGCGCGGTGCGCCGCCCAGCAGGATTGGCTCGGTCAGCGAGCGATGCAGCGGCACCTCGAAGCCCGGCAAGTCGCTGGCCGTGCTCATACGACGGCCCCGCCGGAGAAGCTGAAGAACGACAGGAAGAACGAGGATGCGGCGAAGGCGATCGACAGACCGAAGACGATCTGGATCAGCTTGCGGAAGCCGCCGCTGGTGTCGCCGAATGCGAGGGCCAGGCCCGTGGCGATGATGATGATGACCGCGACGATGCGCGCAACCGGCCCCTGGATGGATTCGAGGATGGATTGCAGCGGTGCCTCCCAGGGCATCGAGGAACCGGCGGCCTTCGCCGTGCCCGCCGTCATCAGCGAGATGGCGGCCAGCAGCAGGCCGTGATGCGCCGGGCCGGCGAGGCGACGCAGGCGCGCGAGGTACGAAGCCGGATTTACGGAAAAGCGGAAAGCAGGGGCGTGCATCTGCGTCATGGCAGTTCTCCAGAGGGGTTGAGGGATGAGGAAGACAGCGGCAGTTCTGGAAGCGGCGCCTCCAGCGCATCCGCCAAGCGGTAGCCCACGCCGTCGAAGCCGACGACGCGGGCGATGCTTTCGATACGACGGCGCCGGCCGCGGCCGGCGATGTGGATGACGACATTGACCGCCTCGGCGACCAGCGCCCGCGGCGGATTCACGGCGACTTCGAGAATCAATTGCTCCAGGCGCAGCAGTGCGCCGAGCGCGGAACCGGCGTGGATGGTGGCGATGCCGCCCGGATGGCCTGTGCCCCACACCTTGATGAGATCCAGGGCCTCGCCGCCGCGCACCTCGCCGACGATCACGCGATCGGGACGCAGGCGCATCGTGGCGCGCACCAGCTCGGTCATCGACACGACGCCGGCGCGGGTGCGCAGCGGCACGTGATCGCGCGCAGTGCATTGCAGTTCGATGGTGTCTTCGAGCACCAACACGCGGTCGCCCGTTGCGGCGATTTCCGCGAGCAAGGCATTGGCGAGCGTTGTCTTGCCGGTGCTGGTGCCGCCGGCGATCAGGATGTTCTGCCGCTCGCGCACTGCGCGGCGCAGGAACTCGGCCTGCTCGGCGGTCATCATCCCGTCGGTGACGTAGCGATCCAGCGGGATCACGCCAACCGCGCGCTTGCGCAGTGCGAAGGCCGGCCCCGGCGCCGCAGGCGGCAGGATGCCCTCGAAGCGTTCGCCCGTTTCCGGCAGTTCGGCGGTGAGCAGCGGCTGGCTGCGATGCACCTCTGCGCCGACGTGCGCCGCGACCAGACGGATGATGCGCTCGCCGTCTTCCTCGGACAGCTCCGCGCCCATTGGTGCACGGCCCGACGACAGGCGATCGATCCAGAGCGTGTGGTCTGGATTGAGCATGATTTCAACCACGTCAGGGTCTTCGAGCGCGGCGGCGATCAGCGGCCCCATCGCCGTGCGCAACATGCGGATGCGCCGGTCGAGCGACGTAGTGGCGAAGGACTGCGGTTGCGCGCTCATGAGTCGCGCTCCTGGTCCTCGCCCAGCGCCGCCGCGCCATCCAGCCGTGCGGCATCGGGGTTCAGTTCCTCCACCACTTCACGCACGAGGCTGCGTCCGCGCATCAGGCGGCGGCCGAGCTGTTCGACGAACTGCTCGAACCGCGCTTTGCCTTGCGCGCGTGCGGCCTCCTGATGGGCTTCGGGAACCGGCGTACTGACGGTCAGGAAGTAGCGCACGAACAGTGCCAGCGTCTCGATCTCGATGTTCTGGTCGCGCTCCAGCCGCTCGAACTGGCGCGTCAGCCGATCGAGCCGCTTGGCGATGGCGGCCTCGCGCTGGTCGCCCGCGTCGGGCGACAGCCAGGACGCCAGCGCTGCCGCGACGATGGATGACTTGGACACGCCTTTCTTGGCGGCCAGCTCGTCGAGGCGCTTTGCGTGCTCGTGCGGAATGAACAGGTTGAGGCGGTACTGGCTCATAGCTCGATCCCGTCGTGTTGGTCAAGGGAAGCCAGCCGGGCCGTGCGCTGCATGGCCGGGTCGAGCTGGCGAGGAAGCGGCAACGGCGCGTCGTCGTCATCGAGCAGCGCCAAGTCGTTGGCCACCAGCTCCTGTTCGGGGCGGTATTCGGCGACCTCGGACAGCTCCGGCTGACGGCGCGGGCCGCCGTCGTCCGTGGTGCCGGCGTCGCCGCCGGCCAGGCCGACGGCTGAGGGAGCAACCGGAACAACAGGGATAGCCAGCCCGCTCCAGTCGTCAGGACGAACCGGTGGCGCATCGACGTAGCGGCCGTTCGCAAGTGCCGGCGGCGATAGCACGCGGCGCTTGAAGTTGGCGTCGGCGTAGTAGCGGAGCTTCTTGGCCCTGATCGGCGCGACGCTGGACACCATCACCACGGCATCGTCCGGTGGAAGCTGCATCACCTCGCCGGGCGTCAGCAGCGGGCGCGCCGTCTCTTGGCGCGACACCATCAGGTGCCCCAACCACGGCGCGAGCCGATGGCCGGCATAGTTGCGCTGTGCGCGCAGCTCGGTCGCCGTGCCGAGCGTTTCGGAGATGCGCTTGGCGGTGCGTTCGTCGTTGGTGGCGAACGTCACGCGCACATGGCAGTTGTCGAGGATCGAATGGTTCTGGCCGTAGGCTTTGTCGATCTGGTTGAGCGACTGCGCGATGAGGAAGCTGCGGATGCCGTAGCCGGCCATGAACGCCAGCGCCGTCTCGAAAAAGTCGAGCCGGCCCAGCGCCGGGAACTCGTCGAGCATCAGCAGCAACTTGTGGCGACGTGCGATGCCGTCGCTGCCGTCGAGCGATTCGGTCAGGCGTCTGCCGATCTGGTTGAGGATCAGGCGCACCAGCGGCTTGGTGCGGCTGATGTCCGAAGGCGGCACGACCAGGTACAGCGAAACGGGATGGTCGGCGGCGATCAGATCGGCGATGCGCCAGTCGCAGCGAGAGGTGACTTCGGCCACCGTAGGATCGCGGTACAGGCCGAGGAACGACATGGCGGTGGACAGCACGCCCGACCGCTCGTTGTCCGACTTGTTCAATACCTCGCGCGCGGCGGATGCGACAACGGGATGCGGCACGTCGCCCAGGTGGCGCGTCGTCATCATTCGATGCAGCGTCAGCTCGAACGGGCAAGCCGGGTCGGAGAGGAAGTTGGCGACGCCGCGCAGCGTCTTGTCCTCGCCGGCGTAGAGCACATGCAGGATGGCGCCGACCAGCAGCGCGTGCGAAGTCTTCTCCCAATGGTTGCGGCGTTCGAGTGCGCCTTCGGGATCGACCAGGATGTCCGCGATGTTCTGCACATCGCGCACCTCATGCGCGCCGCGCCGGACTTCCAGCAGCGGGTTGTACGCGGCCGATTTCGGATCGGTCGGGTTGAACAACAGGCAGTGCGAGAAGCGCGAGCGCCAGCCGGCCGTGATGTGCCAGTTCTCGCCCTTGATGTCGTGAATGACGGCTGACGCCGGCCAGCTCAACAGCGTCGGCACCACCAGGCCGACACCCTTGCCGGAGCGTGTCGGCGCGAAAGTCAGGACGTGTTCCGGGCCCTCATGCCGTAGGTATTGGCCGCGATGCAGGCCGAGGAAGACACCGGCCGGCTTGTCGAGGCCGGCTTTGCGAATGTCGGCAACTTCGGCCCAACGTGCCGAGCCGTAAGTCGTGACCAGCTTCGACTGTCGCGAGCGCCACACCGACATAGCGATGGCGACCACGACGGCGACCAGGCCGCTGCCGCCCGCGATCGCGCCACCGGTGTCGAAGATGCGCGGCGCATAGGCATCGTAGGAGAACCACCACTCGAACAACCGCCAAGGGTGATAGACCGGCTTGCCGAAGAAATCGAACCAGGGCGAGCCAAGGCGTAGCTGATAGCCCAGGGCGGCGGCTGTCCACTGCGTGGCGGTCCACACGCCTGCAATCACGATGCCGAACACGACACCGACTTGCCCGAACAGCACGCCTTGACCTTGCATCCTGGCCTCCGCTTTCTCCTCGTTGACACGCAGCACAAAGGCGTGCCGCACACGTGAGGATCGGAGTCATGTCAGGGGCGGTCAAAGACCGTTATCGGAAGAAATGTCGAGAAAAAAGCAAGATTTCGCGTCGCGGCGAATCGAGGAAAAATGCCGCGAGCAACGGCGTGTTGCAACGTATCTCGTTAGGAAGGCGAAATTTCGTGCGAGTCCGTGGCAATCAGAACTTGGGGGCTTCCTTCGGCGGGTTGTAGGGCGTCTTGCCATCCCCCAGGAAGCGGCGGTTCGTCGCTTCAGCCACGCGATTGCATAGTTCGTCGCCTAGCTTGGCACGATCCGATTTGCACTGCGCGCGCAGCTCCTTGAGTCTTTCGGGATTGGCTACCAGCGACTCCACTGTTTCGGTTGGCTCGGGCTTGCCGCAGGAGGCCAGCACGACGGCGAGTATCAACAGCATGCTCTTGTTCATGTCTCTGGTTCCTCCGAAGGATCAGATTGGGGTGGTGTGGAAGGCTTCTGTCCACCGGACGATTCGACAGTGCTGACTCTCTCGATGAAACGAGCCAGCGGCTGCGAAGGCTCGCCGTCCAGACGCAGCAGATAGGTGGTGAGCATGGGTGTGCGGCCGGCCAGCGGACGTGCCACTACGCCCGGCTCGCGGCTGGCCGCGATCTGCGAGGCGCCAGCCAATCCCAAGGCAAAGCCCGCCGATACCAACGCCATCATTAGGTCGATAGTTGTGACTCGCTCGGCAATCAGTGGCTCCTGCTCCACTCGGCGCAGCGCGCGATCTACCTGGCGTGCATGACCCTCGCAGGCCAGAGGATCGCCGAGTACCAGCGGATAGTGCAGCACCTCTTCCAACGGAATACGTTTGTACTTCAAGAGTGGATGTCGAGCAGGCACCGCCACCATCAGAGGATCGTCCCAAACGGGTTCCGCGATGACTCCATCGCCAACCTCGTCCGATTGCGCGAACCCTACGTCGTACAGATCGTCGTGAAGGCCCTTGATTTGCTGCGTAAGCGGAACCTCGGACAAGCGAATCTCGATTTCGGGCTCTTCCTGCCTGCACAACGCCAGGAATGTAGAAAACCGCGACGGCGTGATGCCGTCCGACAGCGCGACCCGCAACTGGCCATGAAAGCCGTTGGCGGCGGCTTTCACACTGTCGCGGGCCTGCTGTAAAGCGGTGAACACTCGCGGCACATGTTCTTGAAACAGCTTTCCTGCGCGAGTCAGCCGTGTGCTGCGCGTCGTGCGAACAAACAACTTGACGCCCAGGTCTTCTTCCAGCTCTTTGATCGCCCTCGAAAGAGGCGACTGTTCGATATGCAGTCGTTCGGCGGCGCGAGCGAAATGGAGTTCTTCGGCTACCGCGAGGAAGCAACGTAGGTGTCGAATCTCCATCTATCGCCTCCCTGTCATTGGCGCCTAGATCACTTCATCGGCTACATCGATCAAGTGGTGGCTTTCGTTGATGCGTTGGATGGTGAAAGTCTCTCCATCAATGGAAATTTCATTGATGCAGCACGGCTCCTGCTTGATCCGCCAATAGCGGGACAAGGACAAGCCGAGGGTGTGCGTCAGGATCACCCGGTTGATGCTGTCGTGACCGACCAGAACCACAGCCTGGCCCTTGTGCTTCTTCAACACCCGTTGCAGCACGCTGATGCCGCGCGCCAGGACCTGAGCGAGCGTTTCGCCGCCGGGGATGGCGGCGAGGTCCGGTGCTTCGAACCATATCCGATGTTCCTCCGGCCAGCGGGCGCGCACTTCGTCATGCGTGAGACCCTGCCATTCGCCATAGTGCGTGTCGGCCAGGTCATCGAGAATTTCAGGCTTGGCGCCTGTTGCCTCGCCTATCTCCGCGCCAGTGCGCACGCAACGGCCCAGCGGACTGGTGTAGATCGCATCAGGCTTCCATGTTTGGGCTACGCGCCGGCCGAGAGCCTTGGCCTGTCGCTCCCCCAGCTCGGACAATGGAATTTCGGCCCGTCCACGGAAACGTTCGGGGGCTATCCAATCCACGTGGCCGTGGCGTGTCAGGATGATGGTCGTCATAAGGTCTTCTCCATGTAGCAAAAAAATCAGTCACCGCACGAACGCGGCATGTCCGGCATAGACGGCGGCCTTGCCCAGCACTTCTTCGATGCGCATGAGCTGGTTGTACTTTTCGACGCGCTCGCCGCGACATGGCGCGCCCGTTTTGAGATGGCCTGTGCCCAGCGCCACGGTGAGGTCGGCAATGAAGCTGTCCACGGTCTCGCCGCTGCGGTGCGACACCATTGCACCCCAGCCAGCCAGATAGGCCGTATCCACTGCGGCACGGGTTTCGGTGAGCGTGCCGATCTGGTTGGGCTTGATGAGCACCGCATTGGCTACGTCCTCCCGGATGCCGCGCTCGATGCGTTCTACGTTGGTGACGAACAGATCATCACCAACCAGTTCAATCCTGCTTCCCAGCGCCTGATTCAGCAGCTTCCAGCCAGTCCAGTCGTCTTCCGCCAGTCCGTCTTCCAGCACGGCGATGGGATACCTGGCGATCCAGTCGGCATACAGCTCCACCATCTGCTCCGCTGTGACATGGTGGTCTTCGCTGCGCAGGTGGTACAGACCGTTCTCGTAGAAGCCGCTGGATGCAGGATCGAGCGCAATCACCACATCCTCGCCGGGCGTGTATCCGGCACTCTCGATGGCCGCCAGGATCAGCTCTACCGCGTCGCTGTTGTGCTTCAAGGCGGGAGCAAAACCGCCTTCATCGCCGACTGCCGTGGAGTAGCCACGTTCTTTCAACGTGGCGTGTAGGCGATGGTAAATCTCTGCACCCCAGCGCACGCCTTCGGCGAAGGTTGCCGCGCCAACCGGAGCGATCATGAATTCTTGGAAGTCCGTACCCTGCCAGTTGGCATGCACGCCGCCGTTGAGGATGTTGAACATCGGCACCGGCATACGGCAGGCTTGCGCGCCGCCCAGGTACTGGAACAGCGGCAGCCCGGCCGTCTGTGCTGCAGCCCGCGCGACGGCCAGGCTGACGCCCAGGATGGCGTTGGCCCCGAGCCGGGCCTTATTCGGCGTGCCGTCGAACGCGATCAGGGCATGGTCGATGGCGGCTTGATCCTTTGCGTCCAGGCCATGCAAGACGGCTCCAATCGCCTTGTTGACGTGGGCGACGGCCCTGCACACGCCTTTGCCTGCATAGCGGTACGGGTCGTCGTCGCGCAACTCGACCGCCTCATGGATGCCAGTCGATGCACCCGAAGGCACGGCTGCCCGGCCGGTCGCGCCGCCAGCAAGCCGCACATCCACCTCGATGGTGGGATTGCCGCGTGAATCCAGAATTTCGCGGGCGTGTATCGTCTGGATCGCAGACTCCATAGCTGACTCCGATGCAAGAAGGCGGAAGGACATTACGCAGGGTGCCGGGGCATCGGGAGCAATGCCGCAGCCCCTGCTCAACATGAGGTGTTCTCAATGGCCGGAACCGTTCCCGTCCAGTTCCGCACCCGATAGGCAGGCGGTGGTGTTGTCCGCCACGCTGGCACGGCACGCCGCCTCATCCGGCATGCGGTCGTACATCAAACCGCCTTCGACGAAGCTGACGTGGTACCAAGCTGACTCTTTCAAGCGCGGCTGAATACCGGCAAGCCACAGCAGAGCAGCCGCCCACAGGATCAGGCCGGCCAGCAGGTTGTTGTTGTCCCTGAACCAGTCGGACAACGTGGGTTCCGGTCGAAGATTGCGAACGGTCAACATGGTGAGTCTCCTTATGGTTGGGGCAAAAACTTTCGGCTGATATACGTTTACGTCACGGCCTTGCCCACGCGCCCGTACTCGACAGGCACTTTTACGTAGGTCAGGTTGATGTCTTCCTGGGCGAGCGCGTCCATCAGGCGCTGGCATGCCGCCTCGTCCACCGAGACGGTGATGGCGAGCGGCTGGTCCGCCAGCTCGAAGAAATGCGCGGAATGGAAGCGCCCGGCGTGGTCGAAGCCTTCCGCGGCGCCGACCAACGTGCCGCCGGCGGCGCCCTGTTCCTTGGCGAATTTCAGCAGCCACTCGCCAATGGGCGTGTGCCGGTGCCTGCGGTCTTGTCCCGTGAAGAACGTGAGTTGATAGCCTTTCATAGCAGCTCCTTGGGTCATGGTTGGCGAATGAGGGAAACCGTGGCCATGCCAAGCACCGTCATCGCGAGCGAGCCGCCCACGTGCAGTGCCAGCATGCCGGCCGACCACCCCAGGCGGCCGTCGCGCAGCAGCGTCAGCAGTTCGGCCGAGAACGTCGAGAAGGTGGATAAGCCGCCGGCCAGGCCGGTGATAACGAACAGCCGCCAGGCCGGCGACAGGTTCGGCGCCGAGCCGAAATAGGCGATGGCGGCACCCACGATGTAGGCCGCGATCAGGTTGGACGCCAGGGTGCCCATTGGGATGTGCGGCGCAAGCGCGTTCATGCTCAAGCTCAGGCCGTAGCGCATCAGCGCACCGATCACCGACCCGATGCTCACCGCGAGGATTGCGTAGGCGCCGGCCATCGTTAGCTGGCCTTGCTGGCATGTGTCGCATGCGCGGCGCGGTGGCGACCCAGCGGCAATTCGCACAGGAACAGCACGACATGCACCTTGCGCAGTTCCTCGGCGTGCTCGTGCATGAACTCGCGCAGGCGCTCCTCGGTATCCAGCAGCTCCAGGCATTGCGGATGCCGCATGCCGGTCAATTCGGGATGGTGGTGCGACATGCGTTCGCCCGGCAGGTAGCCGGAGCTGACCTGATGCAGCATGGCCTGCACGATGTTGGCCTGCTTGGCGACCGTCAGCAGATGATGCGCCAGCGCCGGCGCGCTCAAGTGATGCCAGAAGCGCGTGACCTTGGCTTTGGTGGCGATCGGAAAATACAGCCGCAAGGCGGCGATATGCTGCTGACTGGCTTTTGAGGTCATTGGGCGTTTTCCTTGGTCGTGACGGATGTTTCGGCCTTGTTCTCCGGCGGCGGCGGGTCTTCTTTCGCCGACTCGTCCTTCTGTTTGCGGAAATGCGCGAGGTCGGCAATGCGCAGTTCTTCGGGAACGGCGTTGCGGTGCTTGCTGTGCTTGCTGTGGCCCACGCGCTGCGCGCGGTAGATGCCCGTGTGGCCGGAGAACAGATAGGCCGTGATGCAGCCGACGGCGGCCAGCGGGCCGATTTCCGCGCCGAACAGTTCCATCGCCATGAGCGTGGTGGCAATGGGCGTATTGGCAGCGCCCGCGAACACGGCGACGAAGCCGATGCCGGCCAGCATGGGAAACGGCAATTGCAGCAGCGGGGCCAGGACGTTGCCCAGCGTCGCGCCGATGTAGAACAGCGGCGTGACTTCGCCACCCTTGAATCCCGTGCCCAGCGAGACGACCGTGAACGCCATCTTGCCGAGGAAGTCCCAGGGCGCCATCGGCTCCTGGAAGGAGCGCACGATGTCAGGGATGCCCAGGCCTATGTAGCTGTAGGCATCGAGCGCCCACACCGCCGTGGCGATGACGATGCCGCCAGCAGCGGGCCGAAGCGGCGCGTAGTGAATCAGGCGTTTGACCCACGCGCTCAATTTGTGGGCGGCCGTGGCGAACAACATGCCCACGAGGCCGAACACGATCCCGGCCGCGACCACCGCCATCACGCTCCAGAAACTGATGGGCAAGATTTCGCCCATCACGTAGTGCGTGTGGTGGACGCCCCAGGCCAAGCAGACCTGATCGGCGACGATGCCGGCCACGACGCACGGGAACAGCGCGTCGTAGCGCATGCGCCCAATGGCGAGGATTTCAAGACCGAACACGGCGCCGGCCAGCGGCGTGCCGAACACGGACGCGAAGCCGGCGCTGATGCCGGCCATCAACAGGATGCGCCGGTCCTCGTGCTTCATGCGAAACAGGTGGGTGAGCTGGTCGGCCAGCGCGCCGCCCATCTGCACGGCGGTTCCCTCGCGGCCTACCGAGGCACCGAACAGATGGGAAACGACGGTGCCGCCCAGCACCAGCGGAACCATGCGCAGCGGCACGACCTTCTTGGGGTCGTGGATCTCGTCAATGATGAGGTTGTTGCCGCCATCGACGGTCTTGCCCATCAGGTGGTAGATCCACCCGACAGCGAAGCCGGCTACCGGCAGCAGCCAGATGACCCAGCGGTGCGCTTCGCGCCACGCGGTGGCGCGATCCAGGGACACGAGAAAGAAGGCGGAAGCGGTGCCTGCCAGGAAGGCAACCAGGCTGGCGATGACAAGCCACTTGCCGATGTAGGGCAGCAGCTCAAGTTGTTCGGGACGGAATCGGCGCATTGGTCATGTCTGCTCGAAATAAATCGGGCTGACCAACGGCAAGGGATGTGAACGCGAGCGCCTACAGCCCCCGACCGTGGTCAGGTGTCTGTAGGCGTCATCAGCAGCTAAGAAATCGCTGCGGTTAAAGGAGGAACGCCATCTCCTACCACGTAATTTACCGCATCCCCGTTGGCGCGTCCACATTGATTTCATCCGACGTGTGTATCCAGAACAACAGGCATGCCTTATTGAAACAATTGATTTGTTACGGTGGTTTCACTATGATTGTTCGCATGAAAATTCAAAACTGGCTGTTGCTCACGTACAAGGTGCCCGCCGAACCCGCCAAGAAGCGCATCGCTATCTGGCGAAGGCTCAAGGGCATGGGAGCCATCTATTTGCAGAACGGCGTCTGCCTGCTGCCCAAGACCGACGACCACACTCGCCGCCTCAAGATCATCGAGAACGAAATCGACGAAATTGCCGGGGAGTCGGTGCTGCTGGAGACCGTCGCGCTGGACAAGTCCCAGGAGGAAAAAGTCGTGGCGCGCTTCAAGGCCGATCGCGATGAGCAATACACCGAATTCATCGCCAAATGCGACGACTTCGACGCGGAGATTGCCAAGGAGACGGCGGCCAGCCACTTCACCTACGCAGAACTCGAAGAAAACGACGCCGACCTCAAGAAGCTCCAGACGTGGTTGGAGAAGATTCGCAAGCTCGACTTCTACGGCGCTACGCGGGCCGTCGAGGCGCAGCAGCGCCTGCAGCGCTGCGAGGCGCTGCTCGACGCCTATGCCCAGCGGGTCTTCGAGTCACACGACGAAAACCGCTGAAAGGAGCCGCAATGAAACTGACCGTCCTGACCTACAACACCCTGTTCGCCGGCCGCGATGGCGCCAACGACGCACGTGCCCAGGCGCAAATCGACCTTATCAACCAGGTGCGGCCCGATGTGTTTCTGATGCAGGAAGCCAAGGGCTTCGATGCCAATGGCGGCGCGTGGCTGTATGCCACGGAAGATCGCATCGGCATGCGCGGCTTTCTCGCCATCGCGCCGCGTACCGGCCAGAACGTCGCCATCTTCATCCGCGAGCCGCTGCGCCCGCTCGCCTTCGACGCGGATGGCGCGCACTTCCACCACGCGCTGGCAACGCTCAAGGTGGCCGTGCCGGGCAGCAGCGAACCGATCACCTTCATCAGCGCGCACCTGTGCCCCAACGGCCCCGAGGTACGACGCCGCGAAGCGGCTTACCTGGCGGTGCAGGCCGCCCCGGACCGGCTCACGCTGGTCACTGGTGACTTCAATTCGGCCTCGCCTCACGATCCCGAGCCGGAAGGTTTCGACGCGCTGCCGGCGCAGCATCGCGCCCGCTACCTGGCCGACGATCTGCAAAGCGCCGACCGTAGCGTGCTGGCGCATCTGGAGGCGGCGGGGTGGGTCGATCTAGGCTACCGGCTGGACCCGGCCAAGGTGGCAACCGTGCCCACGGCCGGCTTCACGGGCACCGAGTTTGCGACGATGCGCTGCGACTACCTGTTGGCCTCCGCTTCGCTCGCCCAGGCGGCGCGGCATTACGAGGTGATCCGCACGCCGGCCACGGATGGCGCCTCGGACCACTACCCCGTCCTCGCACGCTTCGAGTTACAGCAATGACCTCGGAGCCCGCCCATGCTGCCCCCGACACTGGCCGCGCGCCTGCGCCTGCGGCCGCTTAACGACCAACATCACGAATTGCCCTCCATGCAGAATGAACTACAAGAAGCGGCTCCCGAAGCCCCCGCCACGACGAAGGGCTGGTTCAATCGCACCGTCGCTGGCGCGGGACTGACCAGCGCCCTGGGCGACTTCTGCTACGAAACAACAACGGTCATCCTGCCGGGCTTCCTGGCCGTGCTGGGCATCCCGGCGGCGGCGCTGGGCATCATCGAAGGCATTGCCGATGCCGTCGCCAGCTTCACCAAGATGGTCTCCGGCTATATCGCGGACAAGCTCGGCCACCGCAAGAGCCTCGTGCTGGTCGGCTATACGCTGACGCCGGTGGGGCAGGTCTTCATCGCGCTGGCGGCGGGCTGGCCGCTGCTGCTGCTTGGACGGCTGGTGTCGTGGTTCGGCAAGGGACTGCGCGGCCCCTTGCGCGACGCCATCGTGATCCAAGCCGTCAGCCCGCAGACGCGAGGCCGTGCCTTCGGCTTCCACCGCGCGGTGGACACCATCGGCGCGGTCATCGGCCCCTTGCTGGGCGTGGCCGTGCTGGGCTGGGCGCAGTCCCTGCATTGGGACGATGCGGCCGGGCCGTTCCGCTTCGTCCTCTGGCTGTCGGTGATTCCGGGCGTGCTGGCCGTGCTGGCATTCCTGGCCCTGGTCAAAGACCCAGAGCATTCGCCCAATCCGGGCCTGCGGCTGTGGAGCACGCTGCGCGGCCTGCCGGGACGCTTCAAGCGCTACCTAGGCGCGGTGGGAATATTCGGCCTGGGCGACTTCTCGCACAGCCTGCTGATTCTCGGGGCGACGCAATTGCTCACGTCGTCGCTCGGCGTCGTACAGGCCGCGCAGGTTGCCGGGCTGCTGTACGTTGGCCGCAACGTGGTTCAGGTGGTGGCCTCCTATCCCATCGGCGCATGGGCCGACCGTATCGGCTCGCTGCCGCTGCTCGTGGTGGGATACGCGCTCGGCGCACTGACAGCCGTGTTGATGGTCCTGGCCTTCTGGTTCCATACCGCAAGCGTGCCGCTGCTCGCCGGGGTCTTCGTTGCCGCCGGGCTGTATGTCGCGGTGCAAGAGGCCCTGGAATCCACCGTGACGGCCGACATGGTGGGTCCCGAAACGCTGGCGACCAGCTACGGCGCGCTGGGCACGGTCAATGGCGGTGCGAAATTCCTTTCCAGCGCGACGGTCGGTTTGCTCTGGACGGCTGTTTCGCCAGTGTTCGGGTTCGGTCTCGCTGCTGCCTTGATGGGCGCCGGCACGTTGGCCTTGTGGCGCATCCAGCGAGGCGGCGCAGCCTCCTGACGGATCGCTGGCTCTCCGACTTTCGTGGAGTCAAGGCGATGGTCGCCGGGACACGGGATTAGCCCACGGCGGGGCCTCGTTGCCTCCCCAGCTCCCAAGACACGGCGCCGCCGCGCACGTTCGCGGCAAGCTGATGGCCCAGGCGATGTTCGATCACCGGCTTCCACGGCACCAGTGAGAAGCCCATGCCGTCATCGAGCATCGCGTAGCGCCCACTGGCGAGCACAACCGAACGCCGGTAGATGCCAACCACGCGCTGCCCGTCCGTGAGGGGGCGATGCGCCAGGCCGCTTTCGGCGGCAATGTCCTTCGCGGCCTGCACCAGCTCGCGCCCGCGCAGCGTCGCCAGCAGGTTGCGCGCGAGGACGACGCGCTGCCCGCGCTGCTCGGCCAAGCCCTGTTCAGTCAGAAAGTCGGCGCGCTGGCGTAGCGCGTCCTTCACCTCGGCCCCAAAGCCCAGGTCGCCCAAGCCCTTGCCGCCTCCGATCAACTGCTGATCGAGCCAGGTGGCGCCGACGACACGCGCTTGGCGCTCGATGGGTAGGTGCGATTTCAGTTCCACCGCCACGCCGCCGCCAAGGCGCTGCGCGTCGTACTGGCGGCCCTGCTCGGTGAGGTCGTCGGGCACTCGCCAGACGCCTTCGGCCTCGCGCTCCACGATGCCGGCGCGGCGCAGGGCTTCGAGCCGGCGCACGTGTGCGGCCACCACCTCACGCGGATCGCGGTCGGGCGTAGCCTGTCCTTGGGCAAGCGCAAGATGGTGGTCGGTCCGGTACACGCCACCAACGGACAGTGCGGCGATGTTGCGGTCGGCAACGCGCACGTTGGCCGCCCTTTTCACCTCTATCACGGCCCCGGTCGGGTACTGCTCCAACTCCGAGCGCGGCGGCAAAGCGACGTAATGCGCCTTGCCGTCCGTGCCATCGACGATCAGATAGCCCTTGTCGTACAACTCGTCCGCCAGCCCCTTGCCAGCGACGCGACCGACGATGGCGCGGCCAGCCTCGCCAGGTTGGAACACGACCAGCTCGCGCTGCTTGCCACTCATAGCCCGCTGCATCGTGCGGATGATGTCGCCGCGCTCGCCCATTGCCCGCAAGGCCGGCTCGGCCTCGGCGTGGACGGCCCACACGCCGGGCTGTTGCTCGCTCGCCAGGCCCATGCGTTGCAAGCGTTGCAAACGGCCGATCAGCATTTGTCGCTGGCGTTGCAGCCGGGGTTCTGCGAAGCGTTCGATATGCACCAAGCCGTCGTCGCCGGCCTCGCGCTGCAAGGTGCGATCCAGACCTGTCCATCGCTCCTGTTCGACTTCGCGCAGCATAGCCTGCTGCATCTCCAGCTCGGTGCGCGGCCCCAGCCATTCGGTCGCCAGCTCCGACGCACGCCGACGCATCCCTTCGGCGATGTAGTCACGCGAAATGATGAGGTCTTTGCCGGTGTCGTCCTTGCCGCGCAGAACGACGTGCGTGTGTGGGTTGTCGGTGTTCCAGTGATCGACGGCCACCCATTCCAGCCGCGTGCCCAGGTCGGCCTCCATGCGCGCCATCAGGTGCCGCGTGTAGGTTCGCAGGTCGTCGAGCTGTTCGGCGTCCTCCGGCGAAACGATGAACCGGAACTGGTGGCGGTCGTCGGCACCACGTTCCTTGAACACTTCGAGGTCGGCGGCATCGGTCGTCGGCCCGTAGGCATGGCCTGGGCCGCCTTGGCGATCAACGCCTTCGCGCTCGATGTAGCGCAGGTGCGCAGCAGTGGAGCGCGGCCCCGCCTGTGCCAGATTGACCAGCCTCGCCTTGATCGTCACGCGCCGGGCGTTTGCCCCAAGTCCACGACCAGCAAAGCGAGCGGCGACGTGGCCGCGCCCTAACCGGGAACCGGGTCGCTGGCCGACCTTGCCAGCCGCCTTGCCGAGCTTGGCGCCGGCCTTGTTGGTCTGGCGCAGTACCTTGTTGATGAAGGCGTCGCCACGCTGCTTCGGCGCACCAGGCCGAACGCGGAATCGGTCGTCGTCACGGCTGCTCATGGTGCGGTTACATCCAAGGCCGTCGCAGTCCAGCGGACGAAGCACGCGGTTTCGCCAACGGCGATGCGGCGTTGCGCACCTTCGCGGCACGCTGCCGCCCCCTGGCGCGTGCCGCGCCACCCCCATGTGCAGACAAGGTTTCCAAGCGGCCACGTGCCGCGACCTTTTATCTTGCCTTCCGCCTTTGCCCTGCGCTGTCGCTCCGGGCGTCGGCGGCCCGGCGGCGCTGCGCTGCTTGCAGCCAGCGCGCCGGCGAACGCGCCCACGGCCACCGGCCGGGCGCGTTCGAGGCAAGACGCCTGCACGTGTGAAAGCGATGCCGGATGCTGCGCAACGTGCGACGCGGATGCGCTCGCACGACATGCGCGACGACACGGCAAAGGGCGGCAGGACGACACGCCGGATGGCACGATGAAGCGCAGCGAATCGGCAGCCATCATCAGCGTGTCTCCAACCAGACCGGATGCGCGAGGCCGAGCACGGCCGATGCGCGCACCGGCCCGAAGTAACGGCTGTCGAACGACGCGGGATTGGTCACGCTCAGCAGGAACAGCTCGCCCGGTTCGAGGCGGCGGCACTGCTGCCAGGATGGCAGCGGCCGGCCCATGCGGTCGGCAGGCAATGCGGCGGCCACTGGCACGCCGTCGATGCGCACGCTGCGACCGACAATACACACCTCCTGCGGCGCGACGGCACCAACGCGCTTGAGCAACGGAATGCGCGTCGGCAGGTAGCCGCGCTGCGCAGCCAGCGCAGCGGCTTCGGCCGGCAAGGGCACCAGCACGATGCTGTCCACGGACAACGGACGTGACAACAAGGCGGTATGCGGGTCGAACGGTTCGATGCGATACCAGCCGACCGCCACGCTGTCGGACGGGTTGTAGGTCAGGCGCGGCAGCGGCGACACGAAGGATGCCCATGCCAGCGCAGCGAAGCCGCCGATGGACAGGCTCGCCAGCACGAGGCGAGCGCGCAGACGCGAGCGACGACGCGGCGCTGTTCCAGTGGTGTTTGCGGACGTGGGAAGCGTCGTCATGGCAGCGCCCTCCCGGCGAGCCAGGCGGCGTGCCGCTCGGCGGTGTACTCTGGCAGCGGCAAGCGTGCCGCGAGCCGGTTGCCGAGCGTGCGCCAATACGCCGGCAAAGCGGCGTTCGGCGCAATGCCCAGCGCCTCGATGGCGTCGAGCTGTGCCAACACGGCGCGCACGGTGGGTTCACCTTCGGCGTGCAGCAGCAGGCGCGCACTGGGCAGCACGCCGGGAATGCGCTGTGCCGCGTCCAGTGGTGTGCAAGCCTGCATCACCATGAGCTGCCAGCGCACGGTTCCGTAGTCGTTGGCGTGCCAGCGGATGCGGCAGAACATCGCGCCAGGCAGGAACACCGCGACGCGACGCCAGCGGTCCAGCCGGACGATGCGCGCCGGCTCGCCGAAGCGCAGATACAAGTCGATGCGTTGCTCGACGTAGGCGAGCGAAACGCGGGTCAGCGGCGCGGCGCCGGCCTGGCCGGCGAGCACTGCGGGCGATGGCGGCGGGGCAGCCGTGGCCGCCAGAGCGGATGCGTTCATGAGGTCTTCTCCGGGAACTCGCGTTCGAGCAGCGCGCGCAGCAGTTCGGCGACAGTCACGCCCTGCGTGAACGCCGATACCTTGATACGGGCGCGCATCGCAGGCGTGATGTCGAGGGTCAGGCGCGCGGTGTAGAGGTCGCCTTTCTGGACGCCGTCAGCGTCGCCCTGGCGAATCCACGCCTCGGCGTGTGGATTCGCCGGCGGACGCGCGCCGATAGCGATGCGCTTGCCGTTGCGCTCGCTCATGCTGGCCACCGCAGCAGCTCGTCGGTGAGCGCGGCGATCTCGCGCGCAGCGGCGCTATCAGGCGCCATTTCGCGTGCAAGCCGGCCAGCGGTCACGCTGTCGGCAAAGACGATGCGCTGATGCACTTCCGAGCGCAGCGCCGGCAGCGGCTGCTCGGCGAGCGCGCTGCGCGCCTCGCGTCCGATGACGGTGGTGCTGACGCGACGGTTGACGACGAAGGCCGCGCGCAGCGCGGGCCGGAACACTTGCGCCTCGCGGATCAGCGACACCATCTCGGCCGACGCCCACAAGTCGTAGGGACTCGGTTGTACGGGGATCAGCACACGCTCGGCCGCCAGCAGCGCGGAGCGCGCCAAGGCGGCAATGCGTGGCGGGCCGTCGATGACCACGTGATCGGCGCGGCGGGCCAGCTCCGGCGCTTCCTGGTGCAGCGTCTCGCGGGCGAGGCCCACGGCGCTGAACAAGCGCGGCAAGCCTTGCTGGCTTCTGCGCTGCGTCCAGTCCAGCGCAGAACCTTGCGGGTCGGCATCGAGCAAGATGACGTGCTGGCCGCGCATTGCCAGTTCGCCGGCGATGTGTGTGGCAAGCGTGGTCTTGCCAACCCCGCCTTTCTGGTTGAGCAACGCGACGATCATGGCGCGGCCCTCCGTGTGTGAAGGCCAGGCTTTCGCAGTTGCCCGCAGTGCCGTCTCGCGGTTTTCCACCGAAACGGCGCGCTCTTATTAAAAGTTAGAGTATTTGAGTTAGGGAAGTTAGAGCACGCCGAAACCCGCGCCACTATTAGCTTTCCGGCGATTTCGCACGCCTGATAGCACGATAGGGACACGCCTGATAGCACGATACCCGGCACGCCTGATAGCACGAGGCCGTTCACAAGTTTTCCCCGAGTTATCCCCGTGCCGTGGGCGGCACGGGTCGAAAGGTCAACAGTTCCTCGCCGGTATCCAGCGTTCGCTCGATGCCGAGCACATAGCCGGGCAGCGACTGCCGCGCGACCAGCGCGCGCAGGTCGCAAGCGAAGTCGTAGGGCTTCGCCGTGCTGCCCGATTTGCGGTGCAGGTGCCGGAAGTCGAACTGCCAGCCGCCCGGCTGTTTGCCGCCGTGCTTGCGCACCAGGCGGTACAGCCACCGCTCGATGCCGCCGGTGAGCCGGAAATACGCCGGGTCGATGGTCAGCACCAGCGCGGCGTCGAGCACGCCGGCAAAGAACCAGTCCGGCAGGATCAGCTCGATGCCCAGCGGCGTGCCGCTGGCATCGGCCAGTTCCTTCCATTCGTTGATCCACGAAAAGCGGTGCAGGCGCCGGCCTGTTGTCTCGCGGATGGACGTGGCCACCGTGGTCGATTGCAGGCGATCCAGCGCGGCCTTGAGGCGCTGGTAGTCGCGCAGCGACTTGCCGCGCCCGATGAAGCGCAGGATCTCGTAGGGCGTCGCGCGCATCAGCCGCGACGGGCGCAGGCCCGCGTCCTTCGCTTCCACGATCTGCGAGGCCGCCCATATCAGCACGTCCGCATCCCAAATCGTGGCGATGCCGTGCTCCTGCGTGCCCTCTACGCGGATCGTCACGTTGCCCGCGCGGAAGTCGATGGGTTTGACCCGCTTGGACTTGCCGAGCGAGAAGAACGGATAGGCCATCAAGTCCTGGCTGTCGCGCGGCGCCATGTCGCCGGGCAAGGCGCGGAACAGGTCGAGCTGTTCGCGCTCCTGCAACGACCGCTGCCGGAACGGCAGCGCGGAGCTGGACATGGTGATGGCCTGCCGCGCGCCGCCGATCAGCGCGCACGGCTGTCGGCCGAGTGGTGCTCGGCGTACTCGGGATCGGAAGTCGTCTCGAAGCTGCGGTCGGCGGCCCAGGCATCGAGGTCGGCCACGGCGTACATGACGCGCCGGCCGAACTTGCGAAAGCGCGGACCACCACCGATCACGCGCTGCTTTTCCAGCGTGCGCGGCGACAGGCGCAGGTATTCGGCGGCTTCGTCGTTGGTGAGATAGCGTTGGGGCTGCGCGGCAGCGGTCGAGACAGTGGCGGCAGGCCGCAAAGGAGCGGGACGCATGGTGTGAACCTCCATAGCTTTCAAAGCTCCGGCCACACAGCGCAACCGGATGGAGGCAGTCTCAGAAAACCAAGCTGTCCTGCTCAGGGCCGTTTTGCGTCGTCCTCAAAACGACCCTTCTCAAGCGGCGGAAGCTGTGCTAGGCGGCGATAGCCGCCGCGCATCAGCGCATCGCCGCGCCGTACCAAGCGGCGTACCTTGGAGCGCAGGCCGCCGTCGCTGTACCAATCGGCTGCGGCATCGCCGCCGAACAAGCCTTCGGCCACCTCGCGCAAGGACGCACCCGCTAGGGTTGCGTCGAGCGCCTGCAAGGTGTGTAGCTCAAGCAGCGCGGCGGGTGCCGGCCTGGGCTTCGCAGAAGCCAGGGCCGCGCCGAGCGCATGGTTGCGCGCAGGTGCGGCGGCGCCGCCGCGGCGGGCATAGGCGACAGCCATCCCGTCTTCCAGGCCGGGCGCCAGCGCGAAGCGCAGGCAATGACCTGGGCTGTGCGCCATCAGCGCCAGCCCTTTGCCGTCATGGAGCAGTTGCTTGTGCCCGGCAATGCGCCAAAACGTGAACGCGGGAGCATACTGCGGCGGATCGGCGTCGGGATAGAGCTGCACCACGGCCACATGGCCGGGCAACCAGGCTGGATGCGCGTCGCGCGCATCCAACGCCGGATCTTCCAGCAGGCGCAAGCCCCAGCGATGCGCCGCCTGCTGCGCGGCTTTCGGCCGGCGATGATGGCGCAGCCAGTCGAGCCGGTAATCGGGGTTTCTGCGCAGATATTCCCAGGCCGTCCCAAGGTCGTCCAAGTGCAGCACGTACAGATACGCGGCAGTCGGATACCAGTGCTCGGCGCTGCGATCGACCATGACGCAACCTCCCTGCGAACAGGACTGGCCGCGACGGAAGAACTACGTGCTACATCGGTGTCATCAGAACGAAATGGGTTAAGGGAATAGTTGGGCTGTCAAGTCCGACTGGCTCCGATGCGTTGCGGTATTCGTCTCAATGCTGCGGCGGCAGCGTCCCTCCCGTGGGACGCCGTACAGGCCAGCCTGCCGCAGTCCGCGTCAGGCATCATGTCCGTTTGGATCAGACTGGCGCGGCTACGCCGCAAGAATCTCGATTGAGACCTGCCCGGTATGACACCAGACTGAAAAAGTCACAGTAGGCTGTGTTCAGTCCGGGATAGCCCCGTCGCGCTCGGCCAGCCGGGTGTATTCCGACAGCGTGCGCGTGGGCCGGAAGTAGCGGTCGCGCATCACGGGCTGCTGATGCGGCCCGACGATGCCAGCCAGCTCGGACAGCTTGACGGTTCCTTGCGCCGGCATTCCGATTCCCAGGTCGATGAGGCCCCAGGCGGTGTCGCCATCGGCGGGATCGAGTGCGGCCAGCAGCCAGGTCACATGCGCGTCCGGCGTGAACAGCCGCACCACGGGCACCGGGTCGATGGCCTGGCCAGCGGCACGAGCCTCGCCGTTGGCGAGCAGTTGCGCGCGCTCCGGGACGGTGGCGAGTGGCTGGGGCATGGTTGGCAATCCCACAAATCCAATGATGCACGGATGCGGTTTCACGCCCAAGCGCAGAACCGCCAAACCGGATTTACGCCTTCGTGTGCAAGCACGGATGCGCTTGCGTGGCTTTGCTGGAACCAGCAAATGCGGATTTCCGTAAAGGCACGAAAACGTAGAACACCAAATGAACACTATAGATTGTAGCCCTATAGGGCGCAATGGGCTGTCATCTTGGTTTTTCGAGGGAAACCATAGGTGGCGGCTGGGAACTCATTGGCGAAGGCGTTGAAGACAGTCAGGAAGGCGCGTGGCTTGAGCCAGGAAGCCTTCTCTGACGTGTCCAGCCGCACCTATATGAGCACCCTCGAACGCGACCTGAAAAGCCCGACCCTGCATAAGCTGGCCGAGCTGTGCGAGGTGATGGAGATCCACCCGCTCACGCTGCTGACGCTGGCCTACGCGGGCGACAGCACGCACAAGGCCGACGAGCTGCTGGCGCAGGTGCGCCGGGAGCTGGAGGCGGTGCTGAAGGAGCGCGGCGCGGCGAAGCCGCGCGCGTGACGTGGTGATGTGCTGCGAACAGCAGCACAGCGCCCCGCCGCGATGGGCGGGGCGCTGCGGCGGTCACGCCGCCTGGGGCTTGCTGCGCGACCAGATCAGGTCGTGCGTACCGTCCTCGCCTTCGATCAGGCGGGCATAGACCGGAGCCGGGAACGAAGGATCGTCGAGGGTCACGGACTTGTATTCCCGCCCGGCCTCGCTGGTCTTGTTCCACGCCGCGCCGATGTCGTGGCCGGCGGCCTGGAGGCGGAAGTCGGGGGCGTTCTCGCTGCTGCCCTTGTCGTTGGGAACCAGCTTGACCTTGACGTTGAGCGTCAGGGTGCGCAGCGTGCCGGTGAAGCCGTCTTTGTCTGCGGTGAAGGTGCCGATGTTGGCCATGATGATTTCTCCTTTCGGTTGAACAAGGTTCGCGCCCATCGCGTCCTTGTTGTGATCCGGCCGGCGGGGGACGGGCTGGCTGCACCGCTTGCGGTCGAAACGCAGTGGAGAGCCGGGAGGCGAAAAGAATTTGCTGCGCGAGGAAGCCGCGCAGCGGCGGGGAAATTGTTTTCGCCGGACGGTTGCAGCCATGAAGCCCGAGGCGCAGCCGCGCCCCCGCCAGGATTCACAACGAGACAAGGACGCCTTGGGCCGAACCGCTCCGAAAGGAGATGGGGCCGACTCGGCATCCCCGCCCGAAGGCTTCTCCGGCTCGCCCGCTGACGCGGGCCAGGTCAACCCCGCAACGACAGGCGAGAACGCCCCCGCCATACCTTGCGGCGCCGGTCTTGAGGCGTGGCGTGGAAGCTCCATAGCGATACCGGGCGGGTTGTCCGTGAACCGTCCTTCGTGACGTGATGGGCGAGAACCGCCAGCGTTGAGGACGGCACGCATTCGTACAACCTGCCGCAGTAAGCGCCAGCGTGTTCGCCAGCGCCTCGTCCATCGTGGCGGGGCGTTGGCCGGGTCGATCCGGCATCGCCGGTTCGGCGGTATTTGAGGGGCGCCAAGCTCGCGCGGCGGGGATGTCCGACGCAGTGCTGGAACACATGCGCACGCGCTACCGTGTCGATGCACATTGGCTCCCCAACCGACAATCCGCGCAAACCTTGGCGGACCAGGCTACTGCGTGGGGCCGCATGGCGGGACCGGCCGACAGCAAGACGTGGGTGGGGTTGCCGTTGGCCGTGCACCGGCGCTGCGACAAGCCGATGCACGGACTGGCCAACCGCATCGCCTACGACGGTGCGATGGTGTACGGCACCATCGCACCGCGAGCCGACAAGGAAACCCCCGCCCGACTGCCTACGGGGTGGATTCACGCCAGTGGAACATCCGACGGGAACTGGGTGCCGGCTGAAGGAAAAGCCCTGCGGGCGCTGCTGGCCTTGCTTCATGAGGACGGAGTGAATGCAGCCGACATTTCGGTCATCACGCCCTTCAAGAATGTCCTGGAGAACCTCAAACGCTTGCTCGGCGACACGATGGTTTCCGGAACCATCCACACCATGCAGGGAAAGGAAGCGCCGGTTGTCATCATGGTGTTGGGCGGAAATACCGACGGTCCCGGCGCACGCGACTGGGCGGTCTCGGAGCCCAACCTGCTGAACGTGGCGGCAACGCGGGCGAAGCGGCGCTTCTATGTGATCGGCGACCGCAACGACTGGCAGAACCGCGCTCTGTTTTGTGATGTCATGGATCTCTTGCCGCTCCAGCGTCTTCCCGAACATGAAGCCGTGGCGATGACTCAACCTCAATAATTGTGCAGGCTGAGACCGTGCATGCACAGGTCATACTGGCGGCAAGCCTTGACTTCCCTGCAACTACCGAGTGTGCCGCCCGGCCACCTCCTGACACTGGCCCTGGACGGGCCAGTGCCCGAAGGCATTGCGCAATGCAGCAATGCCTTCGACACCGGGCGCGGCCACCGCCGCGCCCGGATTTTTGAAGCTCACCGCGCCTAGGGCGAAACGACCTAGGCGCGGTGCTGACGATGGTTATTCCTTTGTCTCAATGATCCACCACACGGCCCGCGCTAAGGCACGGCCCGTGATGGGATGAATGTCGGTGAGATCGGCTCGGGCCATCCAGCCCGAGGGCGGACGGTAACCGCGCACATCGCCCTCGCCGTGCCAGCGGCGGGCGCGTACCGTGCCGGGCGCGTAGACCGCCGCCATGCGCGGGCCACTGGTGATGTTGATGGTGGGCATGGTTCGGCTCCCTGCGGCAAAGCGCTCCGGCCTTGGCCCGGGCGCTTGCCTGCGGCATGGGTCAGGCGGCCAATGCCTCGGCAGGTTCATGCATCACGGTGGCTATTCTGGGCAATTAAAGTCGTAAACACCCACCCAGCATCCATGCGGCTGTTCGCAATGCCCAGCCAGGCCGCTGCCTATCTAAAGTCGTAAACACCAGCGTGGACTGCCCTCTCAATGAATGAGGTAGCTGAGGCCGGAGATGGTGCGGCCTCACGACTTCAGCTCATACCATGCGACGCCGCTCCCATCCACGGTGCACCCTACGGCGCTTTCCGCGATGAAGTAATTCATACAGGCCACGGCCTCGCCCGTGGCGAGACTCAGTTGCTGCCCGTCCTGCTCATCGATGGCACGGTGGAACAAGGCGGGGAACACGTCCACGATGCGCTGCGGCCCGCCCGTCAGCGACTGGCGCAGCCGTTCCAGCGCCCGCTCCTGACCGGCGCGCAGCGAGCCCAGGCGTTCGTGCAGCCCGTAGAAGGGTTCATTGTGCGAGGGCAGCACCAGCACATCGGCGGGCACTTCCCGCGCCAGCTTGTCCAGCGACTCGAACCACTCCTTGAGCGGATTGGCCTGCGGCTCGGTGGCGAACACCGACACGTTCGACGAGATGCGCGGCAGCACCTGGTCGCCCGCAACCAGCAGTTTCAGGCCGGGGCAGTACAGGCAGGCATGCTCCGGCGAATGGCCGCCGGTGGTGATGACCCGCCAGGCGTGCGCGCCCAACTGCAGCAGGTCGCCATCCTGCAGGCGCCGGAAGCTCTCGGGCAGCGCATGGATGTGCTTGCCGAAGCTGCCGAAGCGGCTGCGGTAGCCCTCGATGGCTGCCTCCGACCAGCCCGCGCGGCGGTGGAACAGCACGCCGTCGGGCGGCGCCTCGCGGTTCGTGTCGGCGTGCATCACGCGGCAGCTCAGGTATTCCAGGCGGCTCATGTGCAGCGGCACGCCAGCGCGGCGCGTGAACCAGCCTGCCAGCCCGATGTGGTCGGGGTGCATGTGCGTGGTGTACACGCCCTGCAGCGGTCGCGCCAGCGGCCCCTCACCCATCAGCGCCAGCCAGTCGGCCACGGTGGTGGGGTTGTTCAGGCCGGTGTCCACCAGCACCCAGCCATCGTGCGTGTCGATGGCCCAGACGTTGATGTGGTCGAGCCGGAACGGCATGGACAGCCGGATCCAGCGCACGCCGGGGGCGACCTCGACCGTGTGGTGCGACGCCGGGGGCTCGAAGGGGTAGGTCAGCGCGGGGGTGTCTGGCTTCGTCATCGCATCAGGTTATATGCCAGTGAGCCCGCCCGTGCACAGCAGGGTCTGGCCGCTCACGTAGTCGGACTCGGGAATGCAGAACAGGTAGGCCGCGCCGGCGGCCTCCTCGGGCGTGCCGGCCCGGCCCAGCGGAATGTTCCGCTCCATCGCTGCCATCAGGTCCGGGTTCACGCCCACCTTGATCTCGCGTCCCTCGACCTGGATGGCGGCGTCGGAATCGGCGGTGGCCTCGGTCATGCGGGTGCGGATGAGGCCGTAGGCCACGCAATTGACCGTGGTGTTCAGGCGCCCCCACTCCTTGGCCAGCGCCATGGTCAGGCCCACGATGCCCGCCTTGGCGGCGGAGTAGTTGACCTGCCCCGCATTGCCGAAGACGCCCGAGACCGAGGAGACGTTGACCACCTTGCGCACCACACGGCGGCCGGCCTCGGCGTCGGCCCGGCTCAGCGCGCGGACCACCGGCTGCGCCGCGCGCAGGATGCGGAACGGCGCGGTCAGGTGCACGTCGATCATCGCGTCCCACTGCGCGTCGCTCATCTTCTGGATGACGTTGTCCCAGGTGTAGCCCGCGTTGTTGATGAGGATGTCCAGCCCGCCAAACGCGCCGGTGGCCGTGCCGATCAGCCGGTCGGCGAAACCGGCTTCGGCCACGCTGCCGCAGCAGGCCACCGCCTCGCCGCCCAGCGCGATGATCTCCTCGCGCACGGCCATGGCGGGTTCGTCGTCGAGGTCGTTGAGGACGAGCCGGGCCCCTTCGCCCGCGAGCTTGAGGGCCATCGCCCGGCCAATACCCCGGCCCGAGCCGGTGACCACGGCCACCTTGCCGCGCAGTTTTTCCGACATGGTGTGCTCCTCCTGTTTACCGGGCGGGTGCCGCCTCGGCGTCGTAGGCGCCGGCGCTGCCTTGCTGGCGCAGGACGGCGCGCTGGATCTTGCCGGTCGCCGTCTTGGGCAGGCTGTCCATCTGGCGCAGGTAGCGCGGCTTGGCGAAGCGTGGCAGTTGGGCGCTGGCCTGG
>CAJXMR010000010.1 GCA_913056305.1 uncultured Ralstonia sp. | reverse complement strand
CCAGCGTGCTGGCCTGGCGCGCGTTGTCGGCGTTCTGCTTCACGATCGAGGTCAGCTCTTCCATGCTGGATGCCGTCTCCTCCAGCGACGAGGCCTGCTGCTCCGTGCGTTGCGACAGGTCCGCATTGCCCGCAGCGATCTGCTTGGTGGCGCTGGCGATCGAATCCGCCGAGCTCTTGATATGGCCGATGGTGCCGGTCAGCTCGCGCTGCATCTGCGCCATGGCGTACAGCATGCTGTCCTGGTCACCCGGGCGCGTTTCGACGCGCAAAGCCAGATCGCCGGCGGCGATACGGGCGGCGATGTCGGCGGCATAGGCTGGCTCACCACCAAGCTGGCGCTGCAGGCCGCGCGTGACCGTGACAACCACCAGCGTCATCACCGCGCCCACACCCAGCAGCAACCCGAGCGACTGCATCAACGAGGTACGGAACGCCGCATCGACGTCATCGACATACAGGCCGGTCGTCATCGACCAATCCCACGGCTCGTAATAGGCCACGTACGTCAGCTTGGGCTCCGGCGTGGTGCTGCCGGGCTTCGGCCACAGGTAACGCACGAACCCGCCGCCGGCTTTGGCCGTGCGCGCGATATCGGAAAACAGGTGGTTGCCGGCCGGGTCGGTCGCGGCTGACATGTTCTTGCCGACCATCTCTGGCTTGAACGGATGCATGACCGAGACGGTGTCGCTCCTGGACAGCGAGAAGTAGCCGTCGGTACCGTAGCGCATGTCCTTCAGGCGCGCCATCGACTGGGCCTTGGCTTCGTCCACGGTCATCTTGCCTTCCTGCGCAAGCTGAGCGTATTCCTTGATGACGCTGAACGCCGTGGCGCTCACGTTCTGGAGGTCGCGCTGCCGCTCCTCCATGCGCACCGTGCGCGCGCTCCAGGCGCTCCACAGTGCAATTGCCAGCAACCCGAGCCAGCTCAGCACGAGCGGCAGCCACAGCTTCTGTCGAAGCGTGAGTCGATTCATTGTTCCCTCCCAGGCATGACCCAGACCGCGCAGAAGGCGCGGTGCTCCCCGGCGCGATTCCACGCGCTCCTGTGGACTAACGGGCGGGTGCGGAAGAAACTTGAGCAGCGCGCATAGACAAGGAGCCGCTTGGCTCAGCGCAGCGCGTTGGGGTCGATGGTCGGGAAGGTGCCGTCGCCCGACGGGGCCTCGGCTTGTGCGGGTGTCGGTGCCTGGGCAGGGTTTGCCGGCGCGGTGGAATCCGATTCCGCAGCATGCTCCAGCGGCGACCACGACTCCCACAGCCCCTGACGCTTGAACGTGAAATCCGGCGCAGCATCGCTGTCCGTTTCGGGTGCCAGCAGCGCCGGCTCGGAAACCGCTGCCTGCGCAACGATCTCGGAATGGGCACCCGCCATGCGCACGGCCCGACCATTGGCGTCGCGCAGGGCGACGCCGCTCGCCTGGATGCGCCGGTAGCTGCCATCCTTGTGGCGCATGCGGAATTCCGCGACATACGTTGGCGCATCGCCGTCGACGAGCGCCTGGATGCGGTTGAGGACCAGCGGCAGATCGTCCGGGTGGACCAACCGCAGGTATTCGCTCGTGCTGGGACCGATCTCCTTGAGCGAGTAGCCGAGCATGCCGGCAAAGCGTTCGGAGAAATGCGCCCCGCGCGTGACCAGGTCGAACTCCCACAGGCCGACGTGGGCGCCGTCCAGCAGCAGCTGGTGCCGGGCGGTCAGTTCAGCCTCGCGCTGGCGGTAGCTCTGCTCCAGGTCATTGAGCGCCTGCATGGTTTCCTTGCGGCGACGAATCTCGCGCGTGACGATGGCTGCCGACAGCTCCCCCTCGGACCGGTCACGAAAGCCCCGCAGGAACACGGCCAGCAACGTGACGACCACGCCGGCTATCAACGCCAGACGGATCCACGCCGGCGCCTCGGTTGCGGCGTCCGCGCGTGCCGAGCCAAGCAGCGGCGCGGCAAACTCCGCACTCAGCGACAGGCCGATCCCCAGCAGCACGCTCACCAACAGGCTCATGGAGGGAGCCCGCGCCACGCCTGGCGGAGAAGACAGCGCAAACTGCAGCGCCGCCGCACAGGCCAGCGACGAGAGCACGATAACGATGCCGAGCAATCCCGCGTCCGGCAGGGCCGTCTCGGCCAGGGTGCTGATGCCGGCCTGGATCAACAGCATGACGGGCCCGCAGACCCCCAGCAGCAACGCCATCAGCAGCGTGCGGACGGCTCCCGTGCCCGAACGCATCCCCAGCACGCACCACAGCGCCGCTGCGGCGATGCACCAGCCGAACGCGGCAAGGGTCGGCACCAGGATCGACGGCATCTCGCGCAAGGGCCAATGTGTGGCAAGCGGCAGCAGCGATGCCGCCCACAAACCGGTCGCCACCACCAGCACCGAGAATACCCACGACAGGCGCGCGCGACCCGTGGATTCACCGCGCAGCTCGTCGAACAGCCGCAGCAGCAACGCGCCCACTCCGCACGCGGTCAAGAACGGCAGCAGCACGGGCGACAGCATGCCCGCAAGCACGTCGGTCAGGTGAGCGACAAGCACATCATCCACAGCAGGGTGCCTCGTCTTTTTGGTCTACACAGAACCGAGAGGGTAATGGATCAGCCGCGCGTCTGAAAGCCGTCCGGATTCATGCTTTGCCAGCGCCAGGAGTCTTCGCACATGCGCTCGATGCCGTACTGGGCGCGCCAACCCAGCAGCGACGCGGCCAGAGCCGGATCGGCATAGCATGCGGCGATGTCGCCGGAGCGGCGCGCGACAATTTCATAGGGCACCGGGCGGCCGCTCGCGCGTTGGTACGCCGCAACGACTTCGAGCACCGAGTAGCCCCGGCCGGTGCCCAGGTTGACGGTAAAGCCGCGGCCATCACGGCGCAGCACGTCCAGTGCGCTCAAGTGCCCGCGTGCCAGATCCACCACATGGATGTAGTCGCGCACGCCGGTGCCGTCGGGCGTCGGCCAGTCGCCGCCATAGATGGACAGTTTCTCGCGCTTGCCGACGGCCACCTGCGCCACGTACGGCATCAGGTTGTTGGGAATGCCGCGCGGGTCCTCACCGATCAGGCCGCTATGGTGCGCGCCCACCGGGTTGAAGTAGCGCAGATGGCCGATCTGCCAGGCCGCGTTGGAAATCTCCAGGTCGCGCAGCACCTGCTCGCCCATCACCTTGGTCTGGCCGTACGGGTTGGTGGCCGACAGCGGAAACGATTCGGTGATCGGCACCGTATGCGGATTGCCGTACACCGTGGCCGACGAGCTGAACACCAGTTGCCGCACGTTGGCATGGGCCATGGCGGCGCACAGCGTCACCAGCCCGCCGAGGTTGTTGTCGTAGTAGGCCAGCGGCTTCTGCACCGATTCACCCACCGATTTGAGCGCCGCGAAGTGGATGACCGCCGAAATGCGCGTGCTGGCAAACAGGTCATCGAGCAGGCGGCGGTCGCGCACGTCGCCCTGTACGAATTTGGGCGTCTTGGCGGTGATCTGCTCGATGCGCGCCAGCACCGTCGCGCTGCTGTTGCACAGGTTGTCCAGGCCGATCACCTGGTAGCCCGCATCCAGCAGTTCAACCCAGGTGTGCGAGGCGATATAGCCGGTGGCGCCGGTCAGCAGAATGGTTTCGTTCATTGCGTGCAGGGGTTCGAGGAAGAGAGCGGTTCGTGCCGCGCTTGTGTGGTGCCCGCGCGCGGCATCGGTGGTCTGGCCGGCCACGGCCTGGCGAGCCGACGAGACAGCGCGATCATAGCAAAGCGCAGCAAGGGATTACGGACCGAAATGCCAAAAAAATGGCGTTACGACGCGGGCCCTGGGTGGTTGGCCGCCAGCCACTCGGTGTACGCCCCGCGCAGGCGCCATGCCGAGGTCTGGTCGCGCAGGCCGAGCGCATACCCCACTTCAGCCGGGGCCGCCCCCGCATCGAACAGCGCCGCGGCATAACCGTTGCGCAGCGTTTGCGGCGAGAGCCGTTCGCTGCGATGCACCAATGCCGGCAGCGCCGCCAGCCATGCCTCCACACGCCGGTACACCGACGCCGCGTGCATGACGCGTCCGCTGGCATCGGCCACGAAGATGCGCTCACCGGGCACCTCGGCGTGGCCGCGCACGGCGAGCCAGGCGGCCAATGCCGGGCGCGCCCGCTCGAGCAGCGGCGCCACATACGATGGCCCGCGCACCGGCTCGACGGTGATGGTCTCCAGCGCGTCGCCCACCTGGCGCAGCAGCAGCGATTGCACCTGCGCCACCTTGAGCCCCGCGCCATGACACACCGCCACCAGCGCCCGATCGCGCGCCAGCTTGAAGGCACTGGCGTTGGCCGCGGCCTCGCCGGCACGCGCGCCCACCTCCAGCGAGGCCTCGATGGCCCCGCGCTCGGTCGTCGACAGGAAGGTGGTCGGATCGTTCTCGCCCTCGGCCAGCTTCTGGCGCACCGCCGAGCTGGCCGGGTTATGCGTGCCGGTGCGCAGCAACTCCAGCTGATGGAAGACGCGCTCGATCAGGCGCGCGTAGCGGTAGCGGTGCAGCTTGGTGAGGCCGGATTCGTCGAGAAAGGCGGCGATGTCGCCCGCGCTCCAGTCGGCCAGCGCGCGCTGATGCGATTCCGTCCAGCGCAGCCATTTGCGCCACATCGCGCGGTACACCGTGGCCGACGACTCGCGATAGCCGCGTGCGGCCAGCCAGTGCTCGAAGGCTTGCGCGGGCTGATCTGCCCAATCCCGCAGGCTGGGCTGGAAGAGATCCGGCGACGACGTGGCGGGTGGCGCGAGGTGTGGCGATGGGGCAGCAGACATGCAGGAAAAACGGGCGATCGCGAGCCCGTGCGGGCATTTAGCGTATCCTGCCGAGCGTAACACGCCGTTATTGGATCGCATCGTGAAGAAAACCGACCTCGAAAAACTCAAGGGCCTCAAGATCAACAACAGCCTCAAGCGCGATGGCCAGCGCGCCGGCAAGCCCGGTCAGGGCGCCAACAAGGCGACGCAGCAAAGCAAACTGCTGAACAAGCTGCTCGGCAAGCCCGCACCGGAGCAGGACAAGCCCTGACGCGCACCCTGTAAAACTAGAACCCTGCCCTGTTGTTCCAACGGGTGTCAGGGTGCTACCGTCCGGCGCGTTCCCACACCACAGACGCGCCGGCCCCATGTCCGCACCCTCCACGCCCTACCCCCACCTGCTCGCCCCGCTCGATCTCGGCTTCACCACGCTCAAGAACCGCGTGCTGATGGGCTCGATGCACACCGGGCTGGAAGACGGCAACCACTTCGATCGCCTGGCCGCCTACTTTGCCGAACGCGCACGGGGTGATGTCGGCCTGATGGTCACCGGCGGCTTCGCGCCGAACATCGCGGGCTGGACCAAGCCGTTTGCCGGGCGCCTGGCCACGCACGGCGCCGCCCGCCATCACCGCGCCGTGACCGACGCCGTGCACCAGGAAGGCGGCAAGATCGCGCTGCAGATCCTGCACACCGGCCGCTACGGCTACCACCCGTTTGCGGTCGCGCCCACCGCGCTGCGCTCACCCATCAGCCCGTTCACGCCGCGCGAGTTGTCGGCACGCGGCATCGAACGCCAGATCCGCGCCTTCGTGCGCTGCGCCGTGCTGGCCCGCGAGGCCGGCTACGACGGCGTCGAGATCATGGGTTCCGAGGGCTACTTCATCAACCAGTTCCTCGTCACCCACACCAACAAGCGCACCGACGACTGGGGCGGCAGCTATGCCAACCGCATGCGCCTTCCGGTGGAGATCGTCCAGCGCACGCGCGAAGCCGTCGGCCGCGACTTCATCATCATCTACCGCCTGTCGATGATCGACCTGATCCCCGACGGCAGCTCGTGGGAAGAAGTCGTGCAACTGGCCAAGGCGGTCGAGCGCGCCGGCGCCACCATCATCAATACCGGCATCGGCTGGCACGAGGCGCGCATCCCGACCATTGCGACCAGCGTGCCGCGCGCGGCCTTCGCCTGGGTGACGCAAAAGATGAAGGGCGAGGTCGGCATTCCGCTGGTCACGTCCAACCGCATCAACACGCCGGAGGTGGCAGAGAGCGTGCTGGCCGATGGCTGCGCCGACATGGTGTCGATGGCACGCCCGCTGCTGGCCGACCCCGACTTCGTGCGCAAGGCAGCGACAAATCGCGCGCAGGACATCAACACCTGCATCGCCTGCAACCAGGCGTGCCTGGACCACGCCTTCAAGGCCAAGACCGCGAGCTGCCTGGTCAACCCGCGTGCGTGCCACGAGACCGAACTCGTCATCCGCCCGACGCCCGCCCGCCGACGCTTTGCCGTGGTGGGCGCGGGGCCGGCAGGCTTGTCGGCGTCGATCACGCTGGCCGAGCGCGGTCATGCCGTTGACCTGTACGACGCCGCGCCCGAGCTGGGCGGCCAGTTGAACATGGCCAAGACGGTTCCCGGCAAGGAAGAGTTCCACGAGATGCTGCGCTACTTCACGCGCCGCGTGGAGGCGACCGGCGTGGCGCTGCGCCTGGGCGCGCGTGTCGACGCGCAGCAACTGCTTGCAGCCAAGTACGACGCCATCGTCATCGCGACGGGCGTGTCGCCGCGCAATCCGAAGATCCCGGGGCAGGATCACCCGAGCGTGCTCTCCTACATCGACGTGCTGCGCCATCGCAAGCCGGTGGGCAAGCGCGTGGCGATCGTCGGCGCGGGCGGCATCGGCTTTGACGTGGCGGAGTTCCTGGCGCTTGATGGCCACTCGCCCACGCTGGACCTGCCCACGTGGCGCACCGAATGGGGCGTTGGCGATCCGACCGAGGTGCGCGGCGGCGTGGATGGCATCCGTGCGCAGCCCGAAGCGCCCGCGCGCGAGATCGTGCTGCTGCAGCGGCGCGCCGGCAAGCTGGGCGCGGGCCTGGGCAAGACCACTGGCTGGATCCATCGCACCAGCCTGAAGAACATGGGCGTGCGCATGGTCGGCGGCGTCAACTACGAGCGCATTGGCGACGAGGGCCTGCTGGTGAGCTACGGCGACAAACGCGAAGCTGCTGAATGGCTGCCGGTCGATTCCATCGTGCTGTGCGCTGGCCAGGAGCCGCTGCGCGAGCTGGTCGAACCGCTGCAGGCGGGCGGTGCCAAGGTGCACGTGATCGGCGGCGCGGACGAGGCGCGCGAGCTTGATGCCAAACGCGCCATCGACCAGGGCACGCGGCTGGCCGCGTCGCTCTGAGGCGAAAGCACGCCGGGTGCGGTGGCCACCGCTCGCGCGGGATGTAAAGGATTTGCATCAAAACCGCGCTTTTACACGGGTGCCCACCCTCATATCGGCCGCAGATGTTGCTCTGACAACGCTTTCCCTGATCGGCCCGCTTCTTGCGTGAATTGGCGTATCCCGCACCCGTTCACGCATTGGCTTGCCTCAGACTGCTGCCCCCACTCCCCCGCCACACACGGCGCCCCTGCCGCCGGTCGATCCGGCGCGCACCGCCTTCCTGCTGGACTTTGACGGCACGCTCGTCGATCTCGCGCCGCAGCCGGATGGCGTGCACGTCCCGCCCACCCTGCGCGCAACCCTCACGGCGTTGCAGCGCGCCAGTGACGGCGCGCTGGCCATCATCAGTGGCCGCACGGTGCAGGACATCGAAACGCATCTCGCGCTGCCCGAGCTGGTGATTGCCGGCGTGCATGGCGCCGAACGCCGGCACGCCGACGGCATCGTGCACCGCCTGCCGGCCGACTATGCCGCGCTGGCCGCGCTGGCGGACGAACTGCGCGCGCAATTGCCCACCGTGCCGGGCGTGGTGCTGGAAACCAAAGGCATTGCCTTCGCGCTGCATTACCGGCAGGTGCCGGAGGCCGCTGATGCCGTGCACGCACTGGCGCAACGCCTGGCCAACCGCTACGCCGAGCACGTGCGCCTGCAGGCCGGCAAGATGGTCGTCGAACTCAAGCCGCACGGCGCCAGCAAGGGCGATGTGATCGGCCACCTGATGGCCGCCAAGCCATTCGCGGGCCGCATCGCGCTGTTCGCTGGCGATGACCTGACCGATGAAAGCGCGTTCGAGGCCGTCAATGCACTGGGCGGCTGGACCATCAAGGTGGGCACTGGGCCGAGCGAGGCACGCTGGCGCGTGGCGGATCCGGCCGGCCTGCGCGACTGGCTGGCAACCGTGGCGATGCCCGCACCGGGAGGTGCCACGTGAGCCGGCTGATCGTGGTGTCAAACCGGGTGGCGCCCATCGTCGAGGGCCAGGCCAGTTCGGGCGGTCTTGCCGTCGGCGTGCACGACGCGCTGCGCGACACCGGCGGCCTCTGGTTCGGCTGGAGCGGCGAGGTCATCCCCAGCACACCCACCGAGTCGAACGGGCCGTCCATCGTCCCCAAGGGCGCAATCACCTTTGCCACCGTGGCCCTGAGCCGGCGCGACTACGACCAGTACTACCGCGGCTTCTCCAACGCCACGCTGTGGCCGGTGTTCCACTACCGTGTCGACCTGGCCCGCTACGAGCGCCAGGAATACCACGGCTATCGGCGCGTCAACACGCGCTTCGCGCACCAGATCAAGGACCTGGTGCAGCCCGACGACATCCTGTGGGTGCACGACTACCACCTGATCCCGTTTGCCGACGAGTGCCGCGCGCTGGGCCTGCGCAACCGCATCGGCTTCTTCCTGCACATCCCGTTTCCGACGCCCGAGATCCTGACCACCATCCCGCCGCACGAAGAGCTGATGCGCGCCCTGTGCGCGTACGACCTGCTCGGCTTTCAGACCGAGACCGACCGCGTCGCCTTCTACGACTACATCGAGCGCGAGGCGCACGGCTACATCGAGCAGAAGGATCAGAACGGTGCCGTGCATGCCTACGGCAACACCCTGCGCGCCAAGGTCTACCCGATCGGCGTGCACCCGGATGAGATCGCGCAGCAGGCCATTTCATCGCTGGCGCGGCGCAATCCGTTCGCGCGCAACCCGGGCGACCGCGGCGACCGCCCGCTCAAGCTGATCATGAGCGTGGACCGGCTGGACTATTCGAAAGGCCAGCCCGAGCGCTTTCGCGCGTTCGAACAATTGCTCGATGATTTTCCCGACCACCGGCGGCACGTGACCTTCATCCAGATCGCGCCGACCTCGCGGCAGGATGTGCAGAGCTACCAGCAGATCCGCCAGCGGCTGGAGGCGGAATCGGGCCGCATCAACGGCAAGCACGCGGAGCTCGACTGGACACCGATCCGCTACATCAACAAGCAATATGAGCGGCGCATCCTGATGTCGCTGTTCCGCACCGCGCAGATCGGCTACGTGACGCCACTGCGCGACGGCATGAACCTGGTCGCCAAGGAATACGTGGCCGCGCAGGACCCGGAAAACCCGGGCGTGCTGGTGCTCTCGCGCTTTGCCGGCGCCGCGCACGAGCTGGATGCGGCGCTGATCGTCAACCCATATGACACGCGCGGCATGGCCGAGGCGCTCAACCGTGCGCTGACGATGCCGCTGGAAGAACGCAAGGCGCGCTACGCACACATGATGGAACGGCTGCACGCCGGCAACCTGACGCTGTGGCGCGAGCGGTTTCTGGCCGACCTGCGCAGTGCACCTGCCCGCTAGCGCGCGGGGCGACGTCGGCCCCGGCGTCGTTACAAAAAAATTGCTTGCTATTAGATAGCACGCAATCTAATATCCCGGCCATGGAACCGCGCAAGACACCCTCCCCGCACCCGAGCCTGGCCCTGGACCAGCAGCTGTGCTTCGCGCTGTACTCGACCATGATCGGCCTGAACAAGGTGTATCGCAGCCTGCTCAAGCCGCTGGGGCTCACGTATCCGCAGTACCTCGTGATGCTGGTGCTGTGGGAGCGCGACGCGGTAACGGTATCGGACATTGGCGAGCGGCTGTTCCTCGACTCGGCCACGCTCACGCCCATGCTCAAGCGGCTGGAAGCCGCGGGCCTGATCGAGCGGCAGCGTTCGGACGCGGATGAACGGCAGGTGATCATCTCGCTGTCTGCCGAAGGCCGGCAGTTGGAAGCGCGCGCCAAGGACGTCCCCGGTTGTATCGGTGCCGCCATGGAATGCGCGCCTGGCGAGCTGGAAACCTTGCGCACGCAGTTGAACGACATGCGGGGACGGCTCTTCAAGAACGCTGCCTGATCCGCACGGAACCACCCGACGGGTGCCTCATTGGGCCCGTTTTTTTGAATCAAATATATAGCACACTATTTAATAGCAAACTATTTTCAACACCTCGCAGCGGCTCCGACTTCCGCTGTACATCACCCCACCTCTTCACAAGGAGAAGCAATCATGTCGATCGAAACCGTCCTCTACCGTGCCCACGCCAACGCCACCGGGGGCCGTGATGGCCGCGGCATCACCGACGATGGCCGTCTGGATGTCCGCCTCGCCACGCCCCGCGAACTGGGCGGCGCTGGCGGTGAAGGCACCAACCCCGAGCAACTCTTTGCCGTCGGCTATAGCGCCTGTTTCCTCGGCGCGATGAAGTTCGTCGCCGCACGCGACAAGCTGCGCATCCCGGCGGACGTGAGCGTGCAGGGCTCCGTTGGCATCGGCGCCATCCCGAACGGCTTCGGCATCGAGGTGGACCTGAACATCAGCCTGCCCGGCATGGACCGCGCCGAAGCGCAAACGCTCATCGAGCGGGCCCACATCGTCTGCCCGTATTCCAACGCCACGCGCGGCAACATCGACGTGCGCCTGAATCTGGTCTGAGCTGCCCGAAAACGCCAACAACGATCTCAGGAGTCTTTGCCATGAACCGCATTGCCAAACTTGCCGCCGGTACGCTGCTGTCCGTCGCCGCGGGCGCCGCCTTCGCCGCTGGCAGCCCGGGCGTGGAGCGCAACACCCAGGCCTTCCTCGACGCCCTCGCCGCCGGTGGCGGCAAGCCGCTCGAAACGCTGTCGCCGGCCGATGCCCGTGCCGTGCTGGTCGGCGCGCAGGCGGGCGCCAAGGTGCCGCTGCCGCCCGCCGACGTGAGCGAAAAGACCATCACCGCGGACGGCCAGCCGATCCGCCTGACCATCGTGCGCCCGGCCGGCGCCAAGGGCGTGCTGCCCGCCTTCATGTTCTTCCACGGCGGCGGCTGGATCCTGGGCGATTTCCCGACCCACGAGCGTTTTGTGCGTGACCTGGTGGCCGACTCGGGTGCGGTGGCGGTGTTCTTCAACTACACGCCGTCGCCGGAAGCACGCTATCCGGTCGCCATCAACCAGGCCTATGCGGCAACGAAGTGGGTGGCCGAGAACGGCGCGCAGATCAACGTGGATGGCAAGCGCCTGGCCGTGGCCGGCAACAGCGTGGGCGGCAACATGGCGGCCGTGGTGGCGTTGATGGCCAAGGCGAAAGGCGCGCCCGCGCTGCGTTCGCAGGTGCTGTTCTGGCCGGTGACGAATGCCAGCTTCGAGAACGCGTCGTACGACGAATTTGCCGAGGGGCACTTCCTGACCAAGCCGATGATGCAGTGGTTCTGGAACGCCTACACGACCAACCCGGCGCAACGGCAGGAGATCTTCGCCTCGCCGCTGCTGGCCACGCCCGAGCAATTGAAGGGCCTGCCGCCCGCACTGGTGCAGACCGCCGAGAAGGACGTGCTGCGCGATGAAGGCGAAGCGTATGCGCGCAAGCTCGATGCGGCGGGCGTGAACGTGGTGGTCTCGCGCTACAACGGCATGATCCACGACTTCGGGCTGCTGAACGCGCTGGCCACCGTGCCAACCACACGCGTCGCACTGCACCAGGCCAGCGAAGAATTGAAGCTGCGTCTGAAGTAACCCGGCGTTCCGCATGAGGCATCCGCCGCGCACCTGCGCGGCGGTTTGCCATGCGTCTTACAACCGCGCGCTTCCGCTACGCAGCAATCGCTCCACGCCTTCGGCCTCGTCGTCGGCATGTGGTGCCAGCATGTTGGCCAGGACGGCGTTCATGCGCGCCCAATGCGAGCCGGGCCAATACACGCGCCGGCACACGTCGCAGGTGCTGAACAGGTGCTGACGCTCACGCACGCGCGGCGGCACACTGGCGGCGGCCTGCTCTGCGCTCAGCTGACGCAGCGGCACGTTGCACTCCAGGCAGCGCGAGAACGGCCGCGCCGCTTCGGCCAGACAGAAACGCGCCACGATCTCGCGCATCTGCGCCTGTGGGTCGCGTGCGCGGATGAAGGCGCCCCGGCGGATGCCGCGCCGCTTGAGCAGCTCGCGATCGCGTGAGAGGACGATCCAGTCTTCCGCCTCGGCCAGCGCCTCGATGGTGGCATCGGCGTAGTTGTTGTCGTAGGCGGTATCGAAGCCGGCCATGCGCAGCAGGCGCGCCGTGGCGCCCAGGTGCGCATCGCACAGGAAGTGCATGGGAGCGGTGGGCAACGCCGGTTCCACGTCCATGACGTCGACCGTACCGCACGCCGGCAGCAGGTCATCCAGCAAGGCGATGCGCCCATCGACATGCACGGCCCCCACCTCGGTATGCGGCACACCACAGGTTTCGATCGCGTGCTTGAGCGTGGCACCGGCCGGCCAATCGCGCGCTGCGGGCCGTGCACGTTGGGCGGACGGCAAAAGCGGCGTCAGGCTGGCATCGAACGAGAACAGGACGGTCGGCATGCTTCCCACGATACTCCGACCGCGCTGCGGCGGAAATGACAAACGCGGCGTGGCCTCAAAAGACCACGCCGCGCGAATGGAAAGCCTACGACGAGTAGCGGTGGCCCGAGGTGGCCCGGAGCTCAGGCCGCGCTGGCGAACTGCAGCCGCGGACTCTCCTTGAGCTGCAGGCACGGATGATCGGCAAACAGCGTCGCCACCCAGTCCACGAACACGCGCACCTTGGGCGACAGGTGACGGTTGTGCGGATAGATGACCGACACCGGCATCGGCTCGGAGATGTAGTCCGGCAGCACCTCCACCAGCTCGCCCGACTTGAGGTGCTCGTACACCAGGAAGCGCGCCGTCTGCATCAGCCCCAGGCCATGCAGCCCGCACGCCAACGCCGATTCCGCATCATTGACGGACACCATGCTGCGCACCTTGTGGATCTGCTTCTGGCCGTCGATGACGAAATCCCAATCCATGCGGCGGCCATTGCGCGGCGAAAAATAGTTCACCGCGATGTGGTCCTGCAGATCCTCCAGCGAGGTGGGCGTGCCATAGCGCGCAAGGTAATCCGGCGAGGCGCAATTGACCATCGAGAGCTGCCCGATGCGGCGCGCCACCAGGCTGGAATCCTGCAGTTCGCCCACGCGCACGGCGCAGTCCACGCCTTCCTGCACGAGGTCGACGGTGCGGTCGCTCATGCCGATCTCGAGCTGCAGATCGGGATACGCATCGTGAAAGTCGCGGATACGTGGCACCAGCAACCGTTTGCCGATCGAGCCCGGCACGTCGATACGCAAGTTGCCGCGCGCGCCGGAAGCGCTTTGCGAGAACGCGGCCTCGGTTTCTTCGAGGTCCCCCAGCAAGCGCACGCAGCGCTCGTAGTAGGCCGCGCCGTCAGCGGTGACATTCACGCGGCGGGTGGTCCGGTGCAGCAAGCGCACGCCGAGATGCGCCTCGAGACTCTGCACGAGGTTGGTGACGGTGGCGCGGGGTAATTGAAGGTTGTCGGCAGCCTTCGTAAAACTGCTGGCTTCCACAACGCGCGTGAAAACCTGCATGGCCTGCAAGCGATCCATCTGCGGCTCCTGAGGGTCGGACTCCACGGGCGAGGCGCACTACCGGAATCAGAACGGCAATGCGCAAGAACTGAGGAATCTGAAGGGGTGCACCCGGGCGGCGCGATCAGGACAGCAGCGACTACGGATTCTCGCAGTGCAACAGGACCGGCCTCGAGCAATGACACTTTGTAGCACAGCCGTCGATTTAGATTGTTCGGCTGTGACTAATAGTGATGTCCGATTATAGGCATTTATCCTCGTTCGTCTAATCACCATCATTCAGCCCATCGATATCCGGGTGTTCCGTAAAGGTATGCCCCGCCTGACATCATGGGTTCTTCTCCACCGCGTCTGGTTGTTTCGGACCGATCGCTTTCCGCTGTAGCGCCCGCCACCGACGTGCGTGCGACGGTGGCGTGCTCGCTTTCCGGTGCGGCGAATGCTGCGCACAAGCAGGAATTGCGCGGCGCAACATCCAGCTTGCCTGAGCAAGGGACCGCTTCCCCCGAAAGCGTGGCCGAGGCGCCGCTGCCGCGCGCCGTCGGTGTCGAAGATTATTGGACGCAAGGTTATGCCGGCCGCATCCGCCTGCGCGTCTTCCGTCCGGACGCGCTGGCCGAGGAGGCCGCAGCCCCGCTGCGCCACCCGGGCGTGCTGTACCTGCACGGCGGCGGCTTCGTGGGCGGCTCGATCGACGATGCGGACCTGCCCGCCCGCCATCTGGCGGCGACGCTGCCGGCGGTGGTGGTGACGGTGGGCTACTCGCTGGCGCCGGCTGCGCCCTTCCCGGCCGCGCCGGAAGACGCCTACGCCGCGCTGTGCTGCATGGCCGAGCACGCCGCCGCCTGGGGCATCGACCGCCGCCGGCTGGCCGTGGCCGGGCACGACGCGGGCGGCAACCTGTCCGCCGCGCTCACCATGATCGCCCGCGACCGTGGCGGCCCCGGCCTGGTTGCGCAGGTGCTGATCGCGCCCATGCTGGACCCGACCATGGCGCGCGTGCGGCCGGACCGCCTGGCCAATGCCGACATGTCGGCCGAGGAATGCGCGGCGTGCTATCGCCAGTATCTGCCCCGCCCGACCGAACGCGTGCACCCGTATGCCGCGCCGGTGGAGTCGCGCCGCCTGCAGGGCCTGCCGCCCGCGCTGCTGCTGACCGCGCCGCAAGACTTGCTGCGCACGGAAGCCGAGCGCTACGCCGGCGCGCTGATCGAGGCCGGTGTCGCCACGCAGGTCGTGCGCGTGGGCCATGCCTGTCACCACTCTATCGCCATCGACCGTGCGGCACTGGATGAAGTCGCGTGCTTCCTGCGCTGGCACCTGGGGCTGACACGGCAGGCGGCGCCGCGCAAACGCCGCGCTCGGACCGACCGGAAGGACCGGTCGGCCACGGCAGAGGAAGCGCCCGACTGATGCGACACGGCAGAAGCCTCCCCTCATTGCACTCATGAATTCAGCTCAATAGGGCATGCGGTTTATGTGGCTTTATCAATCACTGGCGCTGGTTTTCAATCCCGGAGCAACGTAGACCTGCGAGCCAGGCCCACTGCCCCGTCCGGCGCGAACGCGGGAGTCCCTGGCACCACCCTGACACAACAAGAAACGGAGTGCGAGGCCGCGCGCATGCGAAGCATGCTGCGGCCCAAGCGTTTTCCAAAACTTTCCTCTTTGCCCATCCCAACGAAATCGAGTGACATCATGAGCCTGTCCAAACGCACTATCGCCTTGGTCGGCGCCGCCGTGGTTGGCGTCGCTGTCGTGGGCACCTACGACCTCGTCTCCAGCGCCGGTGCCTCGCAGCAGCCGGCCGCCGCCCCCGCTGCCACACCGGTGGACGTCGCGCCCGTCATCGCGCGCAACGTGACGGAGTGGGACGAGTTCTCCGGCCGCATCGAAGCCGTCGAACGCGTCGAGATCCGCCCGCTGGTGAGCGGCACCGTCACGGCCGTCCACTTCAAGGACGGCAGCATCGTCAAGAAGGGCGACCCGCTGTTCACCATCGACCCGCGCCCCTACGCTGCCGAAGTGGCCCGCACGCAGGCGGCACTGACCGCCGCCAAGTCGCGCGTGGCGTACACCACGTCGGAGCTGGACCGTGCGCAGAAGCTGGTGGCCGACAACGCCATCGCCCGCCGCGAGTTCGAAGAGAAGGAAAACGCCGCACGCGAGGCACAGGCCAACCTGCAGGGCGCCGCCGCCGCACTCGATGCGGCCAAGCTGAACCTGGAGTACACGCACATCGTGGCGCCGGTCGCGGGCCGCGTGTCGCGTGCGGAGATCACCGTGGGCAACGTGGTGGCCACGGGTGGCGCCGCACCGGTGCTGACCACGCTGGTCTCGGTCTCGCCGATGTACGTGGCCTTCGATGCCGACGAGCAGAGCTACCTGCGCTACTCCGCCAAGGCAGCCCAGGGCACGAAGACGCCGGTCTACATCGGCCTGGCCAATGAAGACGGCTACACGCGCGAGGGCGTGATCCAATCGGTCGACAACCGGCTGGATGTGCGCTCAGGCACGATCCGCGTGCGCGCCACGCTGGACAACGCCGACGGCCGCCTCACGCCGGGCCTGTACGCCCGCGTGAAGATGAGCAGCGGCGCCCCGCACGACGCCGTGCTCATCAGCGACAAGGCCATCGGCACGGACCAGGACAAGAAGTTCGTCCTGGTGGTGGATGCCGCCAACAAGACCAGCTACCGGCCGGTCACGGTGGGCGCGTCCATTGATGGCCTGCGCGTGGTGAAGGCTGGCCTGAAGGCCGGCGAGCGCATCGTCGTCAACGGCATCCAGCGCGTGCGCCCGGGCGACGCCGTGGCACCCAACGCGGTGACCATGGACAGCCTCGTGGCCAAGCGCGCGGTGCGCCCGGGCGCGCTGCCCGACGCACCCGCCGCGCCGGCCGAAGCCGCCGCCCCCACGCCCGCCACAACCCCGGCCGCCAAGGCAGAACCGCAGGCCAAACCAGCGAACGCCAAGACCGCCGTCGCACAACGCCTGCCGGCAGATCGCGCCTGAATGCGGCGCCTGATCGCGTCTGAACCTCATCGCTCTCATCGCATCAAGCCATGAACTTCTCTAAATTCTTCGTGGACCGCCCCATCTTCGCCGGGGTGCTTTCCACGCTGATCCTGCTGATCGGGATCATCTCGATCTGGCGATTGCCGATCTCGGAATACCCCGAGGTCGTGCCGCCCTCGGTGGTGGTGCGCGCGCAGTTCCCGGGCGCCAACCCGAAGGTGATTGCCGAAACCGTCGCCTCGCCGCTCGAAGAGCAGATCAACGGCGTCGAGAACATGCTCTACATGCAGTCGCAGGCCAACAGCGACGGCAACATGACCCTGACGGTGACCTTCAAGCTGGGCACCGATCCGGACAAGGCCCAGCAGCTGGTGCAGAACCGTGTCTCGCAAGCCCTGCCGCGCCTGCCCGACGTGGTGCAGCGCCTGGGCGTGACCACCATCAAGAGCAGCCCCGACCTGACGATGGTGGTGCACTTGCTGTCGCCCAACGACCGCTACGACATGACGTACCTGCGCAACTACGCGGTGCTCAACGTCAAGGACCGCCTCGCACGCATCAGCGGCGTGGGCCAGGTGCAGCTGTTCGGCTCGGGCGACTACTCGATGCGCGTGTGGCTGGACCCGAACAAGGTGGCCGAGCGCGGCCTGACCGCCAATGAGGTGGTGCGTGCCATCCGCGACCAGAACGTGCAGGTGGCGGCCGGCGTGATCGGCGGCTCGCCCTCGGTGCCGGGCACGGACCTGCAACTGTCCGTGAACGCCCAGGGTCGCCTGAAGACCGAGCAGGAATTCGGCGACATCATCCTCAAGAGCTCGCCCAACGGCGCGGTCACGACCCTGCGTGACGTCGCCCGCATCGAACTGGCCGCGTCGGAATACGGCCTGCGCTCGCTGCTGGACAACAAGCAGGCGGTGGCGATTCCGATCTTCCAGGCGCCGGGCTCCAACGCGCTGCAGATCTCGGACGACGTGCGCAAGACCATGGCCGAGCTGAAGCAAGACTTCCCGGAAGGCGTGGACTACCGCATCGTCTATGACCCGACGCAGTTCGTCCGGTCGAGTATCGAGGCCGTCACGCACACGCTGCTGGAAGCCGTGGCGCTGGTGGTGCTGGTGGTGATCCTGTTCCTGCAGACCTGGCGTGCGTCGATCATCCCGCTGCTGGCGGTGCCGGTGTCCATCATCGGGACGTTCGGGCTGATGCTGATGTTCGGCTTCTCGATCAACGCGCTGTCGCTCTTCGGGCTGGTGCTGGCGATCGGGATCGTGGTGGACGATGCCATTGTGGTGGTGGAGAACGTCGAGCGGAACATCGCTGAAGGGTTATCCCCACGCGAGGCCACCTACAAGGCCATGCGCGAGGTGAGCGGTCCGATCATCGCCATCGCACTGACGCTGATTGCCGTGTTCGTGCCGCTGGCCTTCATGTCGGGCCTGACCGGGCAGTTCTACAAGCAGTTCGCGCTGACGATCTCGATCTCGACGGTCATCTCGGCGTTCAACTCGCTCACGCTGTCGCCGGCGCTGGCTGCGCTGCTGCTCAGGAGCCATGACGCACCGAAGGACTTGCTGGCGCGGGTGATGGAGCGCGGGCTGGGCTGGATCTTCCGTCCGTTCAACCGCGTGTTTGGCGCCGCGTCGGAGTCGTATGGCCGCAGCACCTCGCGCGTGATCGGTCGCAAGGCAGTCATGCTTGGCATCTACCTGGCGCTGATCGGCCTGACCGCCGTGCTGTTCAACAAGGTGCCAGGCGGCTTCGTACCGATGCAGGACAAGCAATACCTGGTGAGCTTCGCGCAACTGCCCGACGGCGCCTCGCTCGACCGCACGGAAGACGTGATCCGCCGCATGTCGGACATCGCCCTGAAGCACCCCGGCGTGGAAAGCGCCGTGGCCTTCCCGGGCCTGTCGATCAACGGCTTCACCAACAGCCCGAGCGCCGGCATCGTGTTCGTCACGCTCAAGCCGTTCGACCAGCGCAAGAGCGCCAACCTGTCGGGCGGCGCGATCGCCGGGCAGCTGAACCAGCAGTACGGTGCCATCAAGGACGCGTTCATCGCCGTGTTCCCGCCGCCGCCGGTGCAGGGCCTCGGCACGGTGGGCGGCTTCAAGCTGCAGCTGGAAGACCGCGGTTCGGTCGGCTATGAGCAGCTCTTTGCCGCCACGCAGGCCTTCATGGCGAAGGCACGCAAGACGCCGGAGCTGGGCCCGTCGTTCTCGAGCTACCAGATCAACGTGCCGCAGTTGAATGCGGATCTGGACCGCGTCAAGGCCAAGCAGCTCGGCGTGCCCGTCACGGACGTGTTCGACACCATGCAGGTCTACCTGGGCTCGCTGTACGTGAACGACTTCAACCGTTTCGGCCGCACCTACCAGGTGAAAGTCCAGGCGGATGCGCCGTTCCGCGCCCATGCCGAAGACATCCTGCAACTGAAGACCCGCAACGCCGCCGGCGACATGGTGCCGCTGTCTTCTTTGCTGCGCGTGTCGCAAGGCTTCGGGCCAGACATGGTGGTGCGCTACAACGGCTATACCGCTGCCGACATCAACGGCGGCCCGGCCCCGGGCTTCTCGTCGGGCCAGGCGCAAGCCGCAGTGGAGCGCATCGCGCATGAAACGCTGCCCAAGGGCGTGCGCTTCGAGTGGACCGACCTGACGTATCAGCAGATCCTGGCTGGCAACTCCGCCGTGTGGATCTTCCCGTTGTGCGTGCTGCTGGTGTTCCTGGTGCTGGCCGCGCAGTACGAAAGCCTGACGCTGCCGCTGGCCGTGATCCTGATCGTGCCGATGAGCCTGTTCGCCGCCATGCTGGGCGTGTGGGTCTCGCATGGGGATAACAACATCTTCACGCAGATCGGCCTGGTGGTGCTGGTGGGGCTGGCGTGCAAGAACGCGATCCTGATCGTGGAGTTTGCGCGCGAGCTTGAGCTGCAGGGACGCACCATCGTGGAAGCCGCCATCGAGGCCTGCCGCCTGCGTCTGCGCCCGATCCTGATGACGTCGATCGCCTTCATCATGGGCGTGGTGCCCCTGGTGATGTCGACCGGTGCCGGCGCTGAAATGCGCCATGCCATGGGCGTGGCCGTGTTCGCGGGGATGCTGGGGGTGACGCTGTTCGGCCTGTTCCTCACGCCGGTGTTCTACGTGCTGCTGCGCACGCTGGCCTCGCGCCGTGGCCAGCGCTCGGAGGACGCACCCGACCTGGATCTGGACGCAGGTGGCTCGGCACTGCCGCTGCCCTCCGGCCAACACTAATCAAGACAACGTTATGAACGTGTTCAAACAACCATCTGGTCAGGCAGTGCGGCCGGGCCGCTGGACCCCGCTGGCGCTGGCCGCCGCGCTGTTCCTCGCGGCCTGCTCGCTGGCCCCGACCTACGAGAAGCCGGACGTGGGCACGCCCAACGCCTTCAAGGAAGCAGTGCAGCCCGCCGACGCACCGCTGGCCGCCGGCGAACAGGGCAAGTGGAAGACCGCCGAGCCCTCCATGCCCACCGACGGTGCGTGGTGGAAGGTCTTCAATGACGCGACGCTCGACAGCCTGGAAGCGCAGGCGGCCGAAGCCAGCCCCACGCTGGCCGCCGCCGCCGCGCGCGTCAACCAGGCCCGCGCTTTCGTGCAGGCCAATCGGGCCGCGCTCTTCCCCGAGATTGATGCCGGCTTCGGCGGGACCCGCCAGCGCCCGTCGGATGCATCTGCCGGCCTGCCGGTCGGCGCGCCCGTGCCGGCCCAGACCTACTGGCGCGCGCAGGCCACCGTGGCGTATGAAGCCGACCTGTTCGGCCGCGTGCGCAACAGCGTGAGCGCCGCCGATGCCGACGCCGAGCGCGTGGAAGCGCTGTACCGCGCCGCCCGCCTCTCGCTGCAAGCCGATGTGGCACAGACCTACTTCAGCCTGCGCACGCTCGATGCCGAAGAGGCCCTGCTGGCCCGCACCGTGGTCGGCCGTGAAGAAGCCCTCAAGCTGGTGCAGCGCCGCTTCAACACCGGCGACATCGGCGAGCTGGATGTCGCCCGTGCCGATGCCGAACTGGCCACCGCCCGTTCGGATCGCATCGGCGTGCAACGCCGTCGCGCGGTGCTCGAGCATGCGCTGGCAACGCTGCTGGGCAAGGCGCCGTCCAACTTCACGATGAACGCCGATCCGCTGCAGGCAGCCAGCGTGCGCGTGCCGTCGGGCCTGCCCTCCGCCCTGCTGGAGCGCCGCCCCGACGTGGCCGCCGCCGAGCGCGCCATGGCTGCGGCCAACGCGCGCATCGGCGTGGCACGCGCGGCGTTCTTCCCGCAGCTGCAGCTCACCGGCGGCTTCGGCTTCGAATCGCATGACATTGGCGATCTGCTCAAGTGGGGCAGCCGCACGTGGCTGCTCGGGCCGCTGGTCGGCACCGCGCTATCGCTGCCGATCTTCGATGGCGGCGCGCGCAGCGCGGGCGTGAAACAGGCCCGCGCCGCGTACGAGGAGAATGTCGCCAACTACCGCGAGAGCGTGCTGGTGGCCTTCCGCGAGGTGGAAGACAACCTGTCGGACCTGCGCCTGCTGGCCGATCAATCCAAGGCCCAGGGCGACGCCGTGCGCGCCTCCTCGCGTGCCGCGCAGCTCTCGCGCACACGCTACAACGCGGGCTCGGTCAACTACCTGGACGTGATCGATGCGGAGCGCAACATGCTGTCGGCGCAGCGCATTGCGGTGCAGCTGGACGGCGGGCGTGTGAATGCGACGGTTGGGCTGATCAAGGCGCTTGGCGGTGGCTGGGGTGACCTGCCGGCGGCCCAGGCGACGGTGGCCAAGCAATAGAGCAGATGGGTAAGCGAAATTCAGCGCGGCTTCGGCCGCGCTTTTTTTTGTGCAGTCCCCCCCCCAAAAAAAACGCGGCGCCTTACGACGCCGCGTGCTGCACACCTGGGGGGAGCACAGAGTTAAACCGTGTCGAGCGTACGGCCCCGCGTTTCCGGCAGAGTCAGCGCGGCGAGGATCAGCAGCGCGTACGCGCCCGCCGCAAAGAGGCCAATCGCATGCCCCAGCGACGAATGCGCGCTCACCTGCCCGATCAGGAATGGAAAGCACGCGCCGATTGCCCGGCCGACGTTGTAGCAGAAGCCCTGGCCCGAGCCGCGCACCTCGGTCGGAAACAGTTCGGTCAGGAACGCGCCCATGCCGGCAAAGATGCCCGAGGCAAAGAAGCCGAGCGGAAAGCCGAGCAGCAGCATCGCCGCATCCGTCACCTCAAGGTGCGTGTAGAGCAGCGCCACCGTCATCGACCCGAGCGCGAACAGGATGAAGTTGCGCTTGCGCCCCAGCCGGTCGGTCAGGAACGCGCTGGTCAGGTAGCCCACGTACGACCCGATGATGACCACGGCCAGGTAGCCGCCGGTGCCGAGCACGGTCAGGTGGCGCTCGGTCTTGAGGAACGTGGGCAGCCAGGTGGTGATGGCGTAGTAGCCACCTTGGGCACCGGTGGTCAGCACGGCGGCGCGCAGCGTGGTCGACAGCAACTTCGGCGAGAAGATGGAGAAAAAGCTGGTGGCGCCTTCGGCAGATTGCCGCGTCTTGGCTTCCCGGAAGACCTCCGGCTCCTTGACCAGCCGGCGCAGGAAGAACACAAACACCGCCGGCACGATACCCACCAGGAACAGCACACGCCACGCTGTTTCCGGCGGCAGCACCGTAAACAGCCACGCATACAGCAGCGCCGACACCCCCCAGCCCAGCGCCCAGCCGGCCTGCACCATGCCGACCGCCTTGCCGCGGTCCTGCGCGCGGATCGCCTCGCCGATCAGCACGGCGCCGGCTGTCCACTCACCGCCAAAGCCGAAGCCCATCAGCGTGCGTGCGATCAGCAGTTGCTCGTAGTTCTGCGCGAGGCCGCACAGGAAGGTGAACACCGCAAACCACAGGATGGTGATCTGCAGCGCGCGCACGCGGCCGATGCGGTCCGACAGGATGCCCGCAATCCAGCCGCCCACCGCCGAGGCCAGCAGTGTGCAGGTGCCGATCATGCCGGCGTCTGCCTTGCTCAAGCCCCACATGCCGATCAGCGTGGGGATGACGAAGCTCAGGATCTGCGTGTCCATGGCGTCGAGCGCGTAGCCGACCTTGCAGCTCCAGAACGTGCGGCGCTCCTGCGTCGAGATTTCGCGGTACCAGCCGAACGGTCCGCCCGAGGGCGCAATGGCCTGCTCATTCGCCGGCGGCTGGGCCACCGTCGCTTCTGTCGTCATGGTGTTTCCTCCTTTGTCAGTGCTGTCTCGATCGTGATGCTGCGAAGCCTCTGCGGGCTTCGTCACATTCAGTGCAATGCCGCCGTGCGCAAGTCGGTGATCAGCATGTGGCCCGGCGCGTGCGTGATGCAAAGTTCGGGCCGGGCCTGCTGCACCACGGCCTGGGGCGTGACGCCGCAGGCCCAGAACACCGGCACCTCGCCGGGCAGCACCGGCACGGCGTCGCCCCAGTCGGGCTGCGCAAGGTCTGCGATGCCGATGGCCTCCGGGTCGCCAAAGTGCACCGGCGCACCGTGCGCGCGCGGCATGCGCGAGGTGATCTCGATGGCGCGGATGGCATCGGGCACCGACATCGGCCGCATCGATACCACCAGCTTGCCCGCCAGCCGTGCCGTGCCCACCGTCTCGATGGAGGTGCGGTACATCGCCACGTTGCGCGACAGGTCGATGTGCCGCAGCGGCACGCCGGCTTCGATCAACGCATGCTCGAACGAGAACGAGCAGCCGATGGCGAAGGCGACCATGTCATCGGTCCACAGCGCCTCGACTTCGATCGGCTCGTCCTCCAGCACACCATGGCGATAGACCCGGTAGCGCGGCACGTCGCGCCGCACGTCGATGTCGCGCCCGAGGTGGCGGAAGACCGGCACGCCCGGCTCGGTCACGTCCAGCACCGGACATGGCTTGGGGTTCAGCAGGCAGAAGCGCAGGAACTCGTTGGCCCACGGCTCGCGCAGCATCACGATGTTGGCCTGCACATGGCCGTCGCACAGGCCGCTGGTGTGCCCTTGCAGCACACCGGACCGAGCGGCCAGCCGGGCCGCATAGGGGGTTGCGCAGGTGACGTCGCCGCCGGCCCGTCCCAGCGTGGACACGGGTTCCGCTTGGGGCCGCGCGCTGGTTGCCGGGGCCGTCTCCACTGCCGTGTTCATGCGCTTTCCATTGCCGAGTTGATCGTGCGGTGGATTGTGAAAGCGCGATGACACCCGGTCCAACGAAACTTTTGGATGCCCGGCGATAGAAAAAGACGATTGCCCTGGCAGGTGCCGCCCCGCCATGGATGCCCGCTGTAGAATCGCACCCCGCGTTCCGCAAGCGACACAACCCCCGCCCCATGGACTACCAAGGCATCCTGGAAACCATCCAGCGCGACATCCAGCCGTTGCTGGGCAAGGGCCGCGTGGCCGACTACATTCCGGAGCTGGCCCGCGCCAGCGCCAGCGATTTCGGCATGGCCATCGTCACCCTGGGTGGCGATGTCTATCGCGTCGGGCAGGCCGAGGTGCCGTTTTCCATCCAGAGTATTTCCAAGCTGTTTGCGTGCACCCTAGCCTTCCAGCTCGAAGGCGAATCGCTGTGGCAGCGCGTGGGACGCGAGCCATCCGGCAATGCATTCAACTCGCTGGTGCAGCTCGAATACGAGAACGGCATCCCGCGCAACCCCTTCATCAATGCCGGCGCGCTGGTGGTGACCGACGTGCTGTGCCGCCGCTTCGTGCAGGCCGAGACCGCCATGGTGCAGTTCATGCGCCGGCTGGTCGGCAACGGCGCGATCGACTACGACCCGCGCGTGGCGCAATCGGAGCGGGACCATGCGGACCGCAACCGCGCCATGGCGCACTTCATGCGCAGCTTCGGCAACCTGCAGATGCCTGTCGAGACGGTCATCGACGCCTACTGCCGGCAATGCGCCATCGAGATGCATTGCGTGGATCTTGCACGTGCCGTGCTCTTCCTCGCCAACGGCGGCGTGGTGCCGTGGAGCGGCGAGCGCGTGATCGAAGCCAGCCCCGCCAAGCGGCTATCCGCACTGATGCTGACCTGCGGCACGTACGATGCCGCCGGCGATTTCGTTTACCGCGTCGGCCTGCCGGCCAAGAGCGGCGTGGGCGGCGGCATCGTGGCCGTGCTGCCGGGCGAGTTTGGCGTGTGCGTGTGGTCGCCGGGGCTGGATGTCAGCGGCAATTCGCTGGCGGGGCTGCAGGCGCTCGAATGGCTGACCACGCTCAGCGGCCGGTCGATCTTCTAAGCGCCTGCGCGCCTACGCGGCCACCGTGGCCGGCTCCGCCGCCACCAGGGCATAGCGCGGCCCCACCGACTGGCACAGCTCATGCGCCATGGTGCGCGCCAGCGCAACGATGGACTCGTGCACCTCCAGCCCGGCGCCAGCCCGCCACGAGGCCACCACCGGCAGTGGCGGCAGGGTCGGTTCGACCTCCAGCACCGTCAATGCACCGCTTTCGATCCGGTCGCGCACCAGCAGGGTGGGCAGGGCACCGATGCCGAAACCATCGCCCACCAGCCGCGTCATCGCCGCCACGGAGTTGACGCAGTTGATGCGCGGCGAGGCCACGCCATTGAGGTGCAGCAGGTTGAGCACATCCTGATGCGGACGTGAGCTGCGCACGAAGGTGATGAGGCGCTCCTGTGCCAGCTCGGCCAGGTTGGCGTATGGGTGTGCGAGCCGCGAGTTGCTGGCCACCACCCAGTGGATCGGGTAGCGCGCCAGCTCCACGTTGCGCACGCTCTCGGCACGCAGCAGCTCGGTCTGGAAAGCGATGTCGAGCAGGCCCTTGTGCAGCTGCTCGACCAGGTGCATGGCGCTGTCGGCCACCAGCTCGATCTCCAGCGCGGGAAACATCTCGGCGGTGCGCGCAATGAGCGGGCTCAGCCAGGTGTGGATGACGCTGTCCATGGCGCCCACGCGCACCCGGCCCTCGAAGCCCGGCCGTTGTGCCACCGCCGCCTGCATCTGATGCAGCGTGCTGACCATGCGATCGGCATACTCGAGCACCTTGTGGCCATCGGGCGTCAATTGCACACCGCGCGTATCGCGGTCGAACAAGCGCACGCCCAGCTCCTCTTCCAGCGCCGCGATGCGGGCCGAAATGGACGCCTGCGTGGTGAACAGCTTGTCCGCCGTCAGGCGGAAGCTGCGCAATCGCGCGACCCAGACGAAGGTCTCCAGGAATCGCAGGTTCATGCCGTGTCCCTTGTGTGCTCGCCAGCCGGTTCAATGATGGCGCATTCTGGGCGCCGCTGTGCCCGGGCGCAAGCCACCCCCCACCAAATTCAGCAGCGGTCATCCGCGTGCGGCGCAATGCGGAGATACGACATTCGCCCCCGCCTCACCCGCCATCACGACTTGGATGCCACGTAGGGCGTGCCGACCGCTTGATCCCCCTCGGCCCAGCGCAGCAGTGCCGCCACGTCGCGGAACAGCGTGCGGCTGATGCTGGTGTCCATGGGCACCGTGTCGTGCAGGCGCTCGGCCAGGCCGGCATTGGCGGCGGTCGGCACGAGATGGCGTTCGGCCATGCGGCGCATGCGCTCCGCCGCCTCGCCGCTGGCCTTGGCGATCACCATCGGCAGGGTGTCATCACCCGGGTAGTACAGCGCCACCGCATGGCGCGGGCTGAACACCACCGCCGTGGCGATGCGCATGCGGTCTTCCAGCGCGCTGTACTGGGCCTCCCGGGCCAGCTGCCGCCGCCGCGAGGCGATGTGTGGATCGCCCTGCATCTCGCGGTGTTCGCGCCGCAGCTCCTCGGTCGACATGCGGTTCTTCTTGAGGAACTCATGCCGCACGTGCCAGTAATCGATGGCGGCCATGACGACGTACACCACGGCCGCCCAGCCAAACAACATCAGCACCAGATGCGCAGCCACCGCCAGCACCGCCGCAGGCCGGCCATAACCCGCCTGCAGCGGCGCCGAGAGCGAACCGCGGACCACCGTAACCAGCACCAGCGCCAGGCAACCGACCTTGAGCAACATCATGGCCAGCGCGACCAGGTTGCGCACCGAGAACACCCGCTGCAGCCCCTGTGCCGGATTGAGCCGCGACAGCTGCGGCGCCACACGCTTGGGCGCGAACAGGCCGCCCACCTGCGCAAACGCGCCGGCCACAGCCAGCAGGATGACCAGCAACGCCACGCTCGCCGCCACCATCATCCACGTGGCCCCGGCTGACACCAGCACCTGCTGCAACACCGCCCCCGGGTCGCGTGCCCGCGCCGCTGCACCAACGGCCCCCAGCAATAGCCCGCGCAGCCGCTCGATCAGGTACGGCCCACCCTGCCACAGCAGCGCCAGCACGCCGATGAACACCAGCGTGCCGCCCACGTCTGCGCTGCGGACCACCTCCCCCTCGCGGCGCGCGTCCTGCAGGCGCCGCGGCGTGGGCTTGTGTTGCTTCTCGCTCATGAGGCGGGGCTGTGCAGCAGCGCGCGCAACAGCCAGACCATCTCGCCGTTGCTGCTGAGGAAGGTCTTCAACGACTCGAACACGAAGCCGAGAAACAGCACCATCATCAGCACCGCCAGCAGGCTCTTCACGGGCTGCGCAAACAGGAAGACGTTGAGCTGCGGCACCGCGCGGTTGATCAGGCCAATGCCGGCTTCGGCCACCACCAGCACGATGATCACGGGCGCGGCCAGCTTGACGGTCCAGCTCATGACGCTGTCGGCTTCGTGCACGGCAAACTGCTCCAGCGCCGCCTGCGCGCTGGGCAACATGCGCTCCACCGGCCACAGCGCGTAGGACTCGAAGAACGCGCCCAGCATGACGTGCAGCCCACCGCCGGTCACGAACAGCGTGATCGCCAGAAAGCCGAGAAAGCTGGCGGTAGCGCCGCTCTCATGCCCGGCCACCGGATCGAAGAACGACGCATTGCCCGAGCCGGTCTGGAAATCGATCAGGTGGCCGATGTTCTCCAGTGCCCACAGCAGCGCGCCAAAGGCCATGCCCAGCAGCACGCCGATCAGCGCCTCCTTCAACGCCAGCGCCATCCACAGCCCGCCGCCCTGCACCGTGAGCGCCGTGCCCTCCATGGCGGGGGCAACGAACACCGCGAGGATGGCGATCAGGCCGCTGCGCACCATGCCCGTGACCACACGCCCGCTGAACACCGGCACCATGAACAGGATCGGCAGCAGGCGCGGCAGCACCAGCAGCGCTTGCCGGAACAGCCCTTCCATCGCGGCGGAGTCGTAACCTTGCATGGGTGGCTAGGGGCGCGCGGCCCGGCGCGCTTGCAGCGCCTGCAGCGCCTCGAGCGCGGCGTCCTCTTCCTGCAGCGCCTGCGCGCGGCGCGCCGCTTGCACCGCACGCTGTGTCACGCGATCCACCGCCTCGCACTTGGCATTGGCACCTGCCACCAGCTTCTGCACGCGCGCCTGCTCGGCGTGTTCGCTCAGCAGGACCGTGGTGGCGTGTGTCGATTCGGCGTGCGCCTGCAGAATCTCGCGCTGCAGGGCCAGGCGCTCGGCATTGGCGCCGTGCAGCAGCGCCACCGCGGTGCGCGCGTCCTGTTGCACCGCCTCGCCGATGGCCGCGTCGTAGGCCGATTTGGCCGACACCGATTGCTGCAGGCCCTGCCAGGCCGCCGCGCCGCGCTGCTCGGCCTGGGCAACAACCGCGGCCTGGCGTCGCGCCCGTGCCACGGCACTGAGCTTGCGCGCCTGCCGCACCCGCGCGAGCTGGTGCAGGACATCGCTCATAGTGATTCCACCAGCGCGCGCAGGTCTGACACCGTGCCATCCAGCGGATGGTGCGCGTCCGTGTCCTGCTCGAAGAAGCGGCCAAGCGCCGCGTGAGCGCGCAGCGCGACATCGCCCAGCGCATCACTGCCCTGGCGGTATTCACCAATCTGCACCAGCAATTCGATCTCCTGGTATTTCGCCATCAGCTCCCGCACCCGCTGCGCGCTTGCCCGGTGCGCGGGCGTCGTCACCAGCGGCATCACGCGGCTGATGCTCGCCAGCAGGTCGATGGCCGGATAGCGCCCCGCCAGCGCCAGCTTGCGCGACAGCACGATGTGCCCGTCAAGGATGGAGCGCACCTCTTCGGCAATCGGGTCGCTCTCTTCGTCGCCCTCCACCAGCACGGTGTAGAAGGCCGTGATGACGCCCTGGGCGCCGGCGCCCGCGCGCTCCAGCAACTGCGGCAGCACCGAGAACGTGGACGGCGGGAAGCTGCGCCGCGTCGGCGGCTCGCCACTGGCCAGGCCGACCTCGCGCTGCGCACGGGCAAAGCGCGTGAGCGAATCGACCAGCAGCAGCACGTTCTTGCCGCGGTCGCGAAAGTACTCGGCCACGGCAGTGGCCACCATCGCGCTCTTCACGCGCTCCATGGCGGGCCGGTCGGAGGTGGAGACCACCAACACCGTCTTGCGCCGCGTGGCCTCCGGCAGGCACAGCTCCAGGAATTCGCGCACCTCCCGGCCGCGCTCGCCAATCAGGGCGATCACGTTGACGTCGCTCTGCGCGCCGCGCGCAATCATGCCCAGCAGCGTGCTTTTGCCCACGCCCGGCGGCGCGAAGATCCCCAGGCGCTGCCCCACGCCCACCGTCAGCATGGCGTCGATGGCGCGCACGCCGGTGGAAAGCGCCGTCTCGATGCGGCGACGGGACAAGGGACTGGGCGGCTCGGCATGGGTAGACGCGCGCTCGGTGGCAAACACCGGGCCGCCGCCATCCATGGGCGCACCCAGGCCGTCGATCACGCGCCCGAGCAACGCATCCCCCACCCCGAATCGATGCGCGCTGCCAGAGGGAATCACCTCGGTGGCCGCCGACAGGCCATGCACGCCGCCCAGCGGTGTGAGCAGCGTGGTCTGCCGCTCAAAGCCGACCACCTCGGCGTAGACGCTGCGCTCGCCGGGGGTGCGCAGCTCGCACACCTCGCCCAGCCGCGCCTGGATGCCCGAGGCGTTGAGCATCAGCCCCACCGCGCGGTGGATGCGCCCGCGCATCCGCACACCGGCGCCCAGCCCCCCCAGGCCATCCTGCCGCTCCAGCACGTCGCGCAGGCTGCGCTCCAGGTCGGCCTGGTCGATGGCGTGACGGGTGGTGGCCTGGCTCATGCCGGCGCTCCGACGATGGCCGCGCGCAACGCGGCCAGCTGCGTGTCGATGCCGGCCTCCAGCACGCCGGATGCTGTCTCCACCGCCAGGGCGTCGTCGCGCAGCGAGGCGTCGGGCACGATGCGGATGCGCTGCGTGGCGGTGGCGACCGTCGCCAGCGCGCGCTCGACATCGGCCACGCGCGGCGGCGCGATGCGCACCGTCAGCGCGGGCTCCTGTTCGATCAGCGCCTCCAGGCGGGCAAACGCCTTGGCGTAGATGGCGTCGCGCGGCAGGTCATCCGCCAGCTCGCGCACCGTGCGCGTGACCAGCTCGGCCATCAGCTGTTTCATGGCCGCCAGGGCGCGGGCGTTGGCCAGCGTGTCGGCGTACAACCGCGTGGCGGCCTCCAGTTCGCCTTTGGCAAAGCCTGCCGCGAAGCCCTCGCGCTGCTGCGTCTCGCATTGCGCGCGGGCCTCATCCAGCAGGCGCGTGCGCTCCTGCTGCGCGTTGGTCAGGATGCTGGTGGCGTTGAGCAGCGCGGCGTATTCGTGCTGCTTGAGCACTTTGCGCTCACTCAGGATCTGCAGCTTGTCGGTGGTGATCAGAAAAGCCAGTCCCATGCCGGTACCTGTTCAGGAATCAAGCTCAGGCGCAGCAGCTCGCCCAGTTCTGCGCGCTGCGTGCGGCCCAGCAGATAGGGCGGGCGGTGTCCATCGGCCCCGCCCCGGGGGAATTTGAGTGCGAGCCGCCGGCCGACCGCTGGCCCATAAGGCTGCAGGAAGTCCAGCAGCAGTTGGCGCCCGCGCGCGCGCAGCGTCTGCACCGCCAGGCGCGGGTACTGCCGCTGCGGCTCCAGGATCTCGCTCACCGCATCGAAGGCCGGCATGCGATAGAGCACGAACGTCACGGCGTCCGCGCCAAAGGCCGTGTCGATGACCTGCTGCATCTTGTGCGACACCTCGGCCTCGCGCAGCCACTGCCGGTGCAGGCAGAGGCCGCAGCAGGCGGCCAGGTGTTCGAGCGCATCGGCCGGCAACAGCGCGATGCGCTTTTCTGCGGTGCTGAAATCGTAATCGCGCGTCGCATCCAACCCGTGTGCCTGCAGCAGCGCGCGCGCCAGCACGGCGCGCCCGGCCTCGCCATAGCGGGCGGGGTCGCGCAGGTGCGCCGGCCACTCCATGGGCAGCCACGACGGATCGATATACCGATCGGGCCGCAGGTTGAACGTGGCCACCAGGCCAGCCAGGCGCCCAGCGAGACTCATGCCGCCGGCCTCTCGCGCCGGGCCGTGAGCGTATCGAAGGCACCGCGCCGCCAGGCCACCAGCCCGGTCACGACCACCGCCGCCACGATCAGTAGCCCCAGCAACCAGACCAGCGGGTTGCGCGTGCTGAACGTGCCCAGCAGCGCCACGCCCTTGCGCGGCTCCACCGGCACGGGCTGCACGCCCTGCAGGAACAGCGACACATTGTCGTAGCTCAGCCCCTCGATGCTGTGGGCGACGAGGTCCTTCACCATCGGCGCCATGGCGGTCAGGTTCACCCCCGGCCGGTAGCGGATGTAGACCGCCGCCGAGGCCGGCTTGACCTTGTCGCCCAGCGGGTCGTTTTCCGGAATCACCACGTGCACGCGCGCCAGCATTACGCCTTCCACGTCGAGCAGCGTGCGCGAGAGCTCCTGCGAGATGCCGTAGATGTAGCGCACACGCTCCTCCGCCGGTGTGGCGACCAGCCCCTGCTTCTGGAACACCTCGCCCAGCGAGGCCAGATGCGGGTGCGGCAGCCCTTGCGCGCGCAGGGTGGCCAGGGCGGCAGACATGTCGGCGTTGTCGACCGTGAGCGTCCAGGTGCGGGCGTCCTGCCCGTCCTGCGCGACCTTCTGGCCGCTGATGCCCGCGGACGACAGCGCGGCCACCATCTCGTTGACTTCCGGCTCGGACAAGCCGGTGTACAGCTCCTGCTCGCACCCCGCGAGCCCGAACAGGCACGCCAGCGCGAGCAGCACTCCCAGCAATCGCTTCATGTCAGCTGTCCTGGTTCTTCAGCAGCGAATGGCTCACGCCGTTGGCGGCCTGGGCGAAGCTCATGTCCATCTGGTATTCGGCCAGCGTCATGGAGGCGAAATAGCTGAAATCGGCCAGCTTGACCATCGTCATGGTCACGTCGGTCTTGTCGAGCGAGTCGAGCATCTCCTGGCGCTTGGCGTTGATGCTGGTGTAGCGCTGGTTGAGGTCGCGCCCGTAGTCGCGCCATTGCGCCATGGCGCCATCCGCTCCGGGGCCACGCGTGAAGGTGAAGGCGGCCTCCTGGGTGTGCGCTGTCGTGGGCACGGCGCTGGTGGGCTGCGCGGTGGCCACGTCGGGACGCATCATGCCGTTGAACTGGGCGGCGTCCGGCGCGTGCGCGGCCTGCGCGGACGGCATGCCGGCGCCCTGCTCGACATGCCCGCCGCCTTGCGCGGCTTGCGCCGCCGGGTTCGACTGCGCGTGGCCAGCTACCTGGACACCACTGGCCGGTGCCGCGCCAGCCTGCGTGGCGGCCACCGCCGCGATGGCTTGGGTTTCGATCGACATCGTTCCCTCCTGGATCGATGGGAAGACGGCGGCAGGCTCACACCCGCCGCCGCATGGGTCATCCGCCGTCAGCTGGCGCGGGCGCCGTCGCGAATGGCGCCGGCAGCCGCAGCCGACGTACGGTTCTGCGACTCCGCCGCGCCGATCATGGCGTTGGCCGCCGTGTTGATGGCAGAGGCGGCCTGCGTGGCCTGCGCGATCTTCATCTGGTCTGCGGACGATTGGTTGATGCTGCCGATGGCGCCGTCGACGCCGGTAGGTGCTGTTGCCATGGTGCTCTCCTGTTGTCAGTCAAAAGGGTCAAGAAATGAACTGCCTGTAACAACCGGCCGCAAGAACCGCCTTGCAGCCGCACGACCCACCGCGGCACGCGCGCAGACAAGGGGGAATGCCCGCGCGCTACGGTGTTTGCGGCTGGACCGGCCAATTGACCGATTGCCCGCCGCGATCGAGCACCACACCATCGGAAGCGATGCTCTTGACCTGCAGGTCGCCCTTGACGCGGGCGCCCTCGAAATACAGTTGGCCGTCCTTGGTCTGCACGAAGCGCGTGCCGTCTTCGTCTTCGTACGTGCCGACGATGGCGGGCAGGCCGTCGGCGCGCGGCGTTTCCACCACCACCGTGGGTGGCGCGGGGCCATCCCACGCCACACGATCGACCACCTCCACCGCCGGCCTGGCATCGCGCGCATAGTTGCGGATGCGCTGCCAGGCCTGTGCGCGGTCGGCGGTGCCGCTCACCACGATGCGGCCCTGCCCGCCATACGCCACGCTCAGGCCCGCCGTGCCGCTCGTCCCGCCGGCGCTGAAGTACTGCTGCGCGGCCGCCAGCAACTCACTCACCACGTACACCTCGCCCACGGACACCTCCGTCATGGCGCGCGCTCGGGCCAGCAGCGCCTCGCGGTCCGGCTCGGTCGGCACGTAGCCGGTCACACGCAACGTGCCGTCGGTGGCGGGTGCCACGGCAATCTCCGCGGGGTCGCCCAGCGCGTGGCGCACCTGCTGCGCCCGTGCGGCCGGATCTCGGCCCCAGATCGACCAACCCGACCACCCATCAGGCCCCGCAAAGGCGACCATGCCGCCGGCCAGCGCCACCGCCAGCCACAACGCGATGCCGGCAAACAACCACGTGCGGCCGCGCCCCGCCTTGCCCGACCAGCGCGCCACCCACCGCGCCGCCGCCGCCGGCAGCCATGACGGCAAGTGCTCGGCGGCCGTGGCCTGCGCACGCACACCTTCGGCTGCTACGGTTGGCATGCGGATGGTCCCGGCCCGCTCGATGCCGATGCGGATGGCGCCCAGCGTGATCACGTCCCCCGGCACCACGCTACGGCGCGTGTCACCAAACGCCTCGCCATTGAGCGCGGCAGCGCCCTCCTCCAGCCGCCGTACCGACACGGCGATCCCCCCCACGTCGAACATCAGCTGGCGCGGCGCCACGCTGCTGTCGGGCACGATGATTTCGCAGGTGGGCGCCGAGCCGACCACATTCGTGCCCATGCGCAGCGGCATGGCCCGCCCATACAGCGGCCCGCTCAGGAAGCACAGCTTCCAGGGCGATCTATCCGAGGCGGGTGCGATGGACGGGTTCATGCAGTCTCGACACGGGAGGCGTCGGCAGCGTGCCGGGCACGGCGGCGCCCGCAGGTGCTGCCGGCGCTGCGGGCGAGGGCACCGGCGGGCTCACCCCGGGGATCGACACAGCCGGCACCTCCGCCGGGCTGGTGCTGGCCGTGGTCAGGATGCGCGGGGTCAGCAGATAGAAGCGCTCCATGTGCTGGCCGGTCTTGTTGGTGTACTTGAACAGGTTGCCGATAAAGGGCACGTCAGACAGCAGCGGGATGCCCGACTTGGTGTTGTTCAGGCTGTCCGAATTGAAGCCGGCAATCAGCAGGCTCTTGCCCTCCTCGATCATCGCCTTGGTGACGATGGAGCGCTCCTGCACCACCGGCAGCTGCGAGACCTGGTCGTTGGTCAGGTTGCCGTCGTCGATGTCGATCGACATCATCACGCTCATCTGGCCGGCTTCGCTCACGATCAGGGGCGTCACCTTCACGCTGGTGCCGGTGGTGATGCCGTACAGCGACGCATCCTGGAAGCCCGACACCGGCACGTAGAAGTGGATCAGGTTCTCGAGGATGGCCTCGGTGTTGTCCAGCGCCAGCACCTTGGGCTTGGCCTGCAGCTGCGCGTTGCCGCTCTGTGTGAGCGCGTTGATGCGCGCGAGCAGGTAGTTGCGCAGGCTGCCGCCGATGGATGCCGTCAGCGCCAAGCCCAGCGGCGTGGTGCTGCCGGTCTGGCCGGCTTCCGTGCTGCCAACGTTGAAGGTGAGCGGCGGGTTGTTGGCGTTGCCGTACTGGAAATCGCCGTGCGTGGTGTGCAGGCGCCAGTCCACGCCCAGTGAATCGAGCGAATCCGTGCTGATGTCGATGATGGTCAGGTTGATCTCGACCAGGCGCGGCTTGGCGTCCAGCGAGGCGATTAGCCGCTCGTACTGCGCCATGTGCTCCGGCACGTCGCGGATCAGCACGGCGTTGATGCCGGCATCCGCCTCGATGCGCGGCAGGTCCGAAGGTGTGCTGCTGGCTGTCGCCATGGCTGGCGCACCGTAGCTGCTGTCCTGCCCGCCGGCCAGCGGAATCTCGATGCGCGGCACATTGATGCTGTCGCCCGAGCTGAGCTTGACCTGACGCGTGGGCCCGGTCAGGCGCATCGCGTTCGAGCCGGAGCTTCCCGCGCTGCCGGCGGCCATGTTGGGCGCGCCCAGCAACCGGCGCAGCATGGTCGCAATGCCCGGAATGCTGACCGGCTTGCCGGAGCGGTTGATCTCGACGTCGCCGGCCCAGGCGTACTTGAGCGGGAAGGCGCGGATCTCTGCGCGATCCGCCCCACGCGCCGGATCGGCAATCGACGCAATCGCCTGCCGCACCAGCTCCACGTAGCGCTTGGGGCCCGACACGTAGACGGTGTTCTCCTTGTCGCTGATCATCAGCGGAAAGCGCTGGTCGGTGATCTGCATCACGCGCAGGATCTGCGTCAGCTCCGGCCCGCTGCCCTTGGGGATGGGGAAGACCTGCGTCTGCGCGTCGTCGGCGCGATCCACGTAGATGAGCGAGCCGTCGTAGTACCACGTCAGGCCATAGGTGGCGCACACGGTGTTGAGCGTGCCGGCCGGCGAGCCGGAAAACTTGCCGTTGATGGTGCCCTCCACCTTCGGGTCCACCACCGCCGTCACGCCCTGCGAGGCGGCCAGCTCGCGAATGAAATCGCCCACCTTCTTGCCTTCGGCCACCAGCGTGAAAGGCCGGTTGCGCCAGTGCAGGTCGGCTGCCTGCGCCACAGCCGTCGTCGCCACATAAGCCAGCAGCCCGATGCAGGCCACCGATGCACTCCATTTCAGAAAACGCTTGCGCTTGTTCACGCGTGTTCTCGCTCGGTTATGTTGTTGTTCAATTGGCGCCCCGCTTTGGCTCTAGAAGGGCGCCGCACCGCCGTAAAACACCTGCTCCAGTGCCATGCGGGCAAAACGCAAGACCTCGCGCCCACCCCAGCCCGCCAGCACCACGATCGTCACCATCACCGCGATCAGCCGCACCGACATGCCGATGCTCTGATCCTGGATCTGCGTCACCGCCTGCGCGATGGCAATCAGCAACGCCGATACCGTCGCCACCGCCACCACCGGCAGCGACACCAGCAGCACGAGCAGCAGCCCCTGGCGCGTGGTTTCGAGAATGGCGGCGGTCATGGCGTGTTCCTCTATGTCTTGTCTAGTCGTACCTTCAGGCCGGATTGACGATCCAGCCCACGGTCTTGAGCTCGACGTCTTCGTCGATCTCCTGGTACGACAGCACCGGCAGATCGCCAAAGACGGGCTGCAGCATCGTCTTCACGTAGCGCCGGCAGTTGAGCGACACCATGACCGCCAGCGGATGGCCGTTCGGGCCGGTGGGGCTCGGGCGCGAGCCGCCCACGGCCTTCACCACCTGGTCGGTCACGGCCTGCCGAACCTCGCGTGTCAGGCTCAGCACGCTGCCCTGCTTGGTGTGCACCACGGCCTGCTCGATGCGCTCCTGCAACGATTGCTCGAACAGCACCACATCCAGCGCGCGGCCCGCCCCGCAGAACTGCTCGGTGATCTGCCGACGCAAGTCCACGCGCACCAGCTCCACCAGGCCGATCACATCGTCCGGCTCCTTGGGCGACCACGTGATCAAGCTCTCGAAGATGGCGCGCAGGTTGCGGATCGACACGCCTTCCTGCACCAGCCGGCGCAGCACGTCGGTCACGCGCTGCGGCGGCACCAGGCGTGTGAGTTCGGCCACCAGCTCGCCGTGTTCGCGGCGCATCAGCTGGATCAGGTTCTGCGTCTCCTGGATGCCGAGCAGCGCTGCGGCGTTACGCGCGATGAGGGCTTCGACCTCCGCCGCCAGGCGGTCTTCCGAAGGCGCGCTACCGGCGGGAATGGCATCGCGCTCGGGCAAGGTGCCCCCGCCCGCCGACACGTCCTGCACGAGCAGCGCATAGCCGTGGCTGGGCAAGGTGGCGTCCCAATTCAGCTGCACGCGGGGGAACACCGCGCCCAGCTTGCGCTGCACGCGCGACTTGGCCTCGGCCAGCTTGGTCTGCAGCGCCACCAGGTCGATCTCGCGGCGCAGGTCGTCGGCCAGCCGCACGGCAATTGGGGCGGCAATGCCTTCGGACGGCGAGCTGCCGTCGTCAGGTGCGACCTGCCCTGCTTCGCTCCCCAGCACCAGCAGGTCCAGCGGTGGCGTCTGCCGGCGCTGGCGCATGCGCAGCAGCGCCGCGCCGGCCGTGCCGATGGCCAGCAACAGGAACGACCACTTCGGAAACCCCGGCACCAGCAGGAACGCCAGCAGCACGCCACTGGCCATCAGCAGGCCGCGCGGCTGGGCGGAGATCTGCGCGCCGATCTGCTGGCCGAGGTGGCGGGCGTCGCGGTCGCGCGTGGCCACGCGGGTGGTCACGATGCCGGCCGCGATCGACACCAGCAGCGACGGGATCTGCGAGGCCATGCCGTCGCCCACGGTCAGGATCGCGTAGCGGTGCAGCGCATCGCCGATCGACATGCCGTGCATCAGCGCGCCCACCGCAATCCCGGCCAGGATGTTGATGGCCGCGATGATGATGCCGGCAATGGCATCGCCCTTGACGAACTTCATGGCGCCGTCCATCGCGCCATGCAGTTGCGATTCCTGTTCCAGCGCCTCGCGGCGGCGCTTGGCCTCGTCAGACGAGATGATGCCGGCGCGCAGATCGGCGTCGATGCTCATCTGCTTGCCCGGCATGGCATCGAGCGAGAACCGTGCGCCCACTTCCGCCACGCGCTCCGAGCCCTTGGCGATCACGATGAACTGCACGACGGCAATCACCAGGAACACCACGCCGCCCACCACAAAGTTGTTGCCGACCACCAGCTTGCCGAAGGTGTCGATCACGTGGCCCGCGTTGGCCTGCAGCAGGATCAGCTTGCATGACGCGATGTTCAGCGACAGCCGGAACAGCGTCGTGAACAGCAGCACCGCTGGAAACGACGAGAACGCCAGCGCTGAAGGCAGGTACATCGACACGCACAGCAGCACGATGCTGGCGGCCAGGTTGAGCGAGATCAGCCCGTCGAGCACCACGGTGGGCAGTGGCAGCACGAACAGCGCCACCACCGCCACCACGAACACGGCGATCGCAATGTCGTAGTTCAGCAGGCGCGCCCAGCGCGCACCCGAGAGAGGAAAGTCCAACGCTGCTGCCAGATTCCGAGGCTTTGCCATAAGGCGTCTTGGTTCAACGCGTGGGCCCGCTGGCCCTTGATTTATCGATGCGCACGGGCGCTTTTGGCACCCGCTCCCGCTTGCAAAAAGTGTAGGGGTGGCGACAACCGAGGCTCAACGCTGAAACTCGTAGTCCGATGTGGAATCTCCGACGACATTTCGTGGTCGACTACGTTTTCCGGTAGTTCAAGACGGCACGCCTGCGCCACTACAGTGAGTGCATTCCATTGCGACGCGGGAGACCCCGGTTGAGTGCAGCGAATGTGGGTGCCGGTAGTGCCGCCCAGATGCCGATCCTGTTTGGCGAAGAACACATCGTGACCGATGGGGACCTGGCCCGCGCCAGCGCCCCGGCCCGGCCGGAGTCGTTTTCCGAAACGGCGCAGGACTTGCGTGCCGCACGCAGCGCGCAGGAACGGCAGTTGCTGCTGCGCGCCGTGCTGCGCAGCATCGGCTTCGACTGGTTGTGCTACTACCGCCTGACCCGCATCGGCCAGACCATCACCCGCGTGATGTATTTCCGCGCCTACTCGCCGCCCAACTGGCCCAAGCGCTACGTGGACGAGCGCTACTACGAGATCGACCCGCGCCTGTCCTTCGCGCTGCGCTACGAGTGGCCGCTGGTGTGGGACCTGACCGACCTGCGCACGGTCCCCACCACACTGGCGGAAGGCGAACGCCTGCACCGCCTGCTGCAGGACGCCGAGCGCGCCGGCCTGCGCAGCGGCGTCAGCTTTGGCGTGGTCAGCCCGCACAGCCTGGAGCACAGCGTGATCTGCTTCGGCTCCGGCAATGCCGCCCGCGGTTGGATTGCCGACAACGTGGTCGGCCAGGCCTATGCCGTCGGGCTGGGCCTGCACGAATTTCTGATGCAGCACGCCAAGCCGCTGCACGTCGATGCGCATGCGCGCACCCTCACGCTGGTGCAGCGGCAGATCCTGGAATTCATCACCAGCGGGCTGTCGGACAAGGCCATTGCCGAGCACCTGAACATGTCGCCGCACAACGTCGACTACCACCTGCGCCAGCTCAAGAAAAAATACGGCGCGCAGAACCGCGTGCAGCTCGCCTACATGGCCGGCCGCATGCAGATGACATGAATGCGCTCGACGCCCACACGCTGTCCGCCGCACACCTCTGCGCGGTGGACCAAGCGCTGGCCCGCACGCTGTCGCGCCTGTACCAGGGTCGCGCGGCGCTGGCGTTCCGGGTGCATGACGTGGGCTACGAGGCGCGTTGCGAAGCGCATGCGGGGCCATCCGCGGCACGTGCCTATCGCCTGATGCTGGGTGACGCGGCCGGCTGGCTGCTGCTCGACGCTGCAGCTGAGCGCGCCTGGCTGGGTGATGCGGCCCCTGCGGAGATTCCGCACGCATTGCGCAGCGCGGTCCTGGCCGATGCGCTGGCACCGCTCGCGCAAACGCTGGAACAGCGCACCGGCCAGGCCGTGCAATGGCTGCCGGAGGCTGCCGCGGCCGACATCCACCTGGGCCGGCCCGACGTGCTGCAACTCACCCTCACGCGGCCCGGCGTTGCCGATGACGCAGCAGACAGCGCGCCTGGTGCGACTGCCTGGTCGGCCCGTGCCGGCCTGCTGTTCGACCACCCGCAGACGCTGGTGGCGCACTGCCCCGCCACGCTGGAGGCCGCACCGCTGCCGCTGTCTGCGTTCATGGGCGCGCCGGTGCCGCTGCACTTCGAACTGGGCGGGACCTTGCTGTCGCGCCGGGATTTCGCGGCCATCGCCCTGGGCGACATCCTGCGCATCGAGAAATGGATGCCTGCCGGCGCCGCCCTGCGCTGCGTCGCCAGTGTGCGAGGCCAACTGCGGCTGCGGGTGTTCGGCCTGGTGCAAGGCAGCCGCATCGTCGTGGAAAAGGTGGAGGAGACCCCAATGACAAGCAGCAACCTGCCCCCCGCCCAGGGCGCCACCCAAGGCGCCGATCAAAGCGCCGCTGAACCCGCCTCGCGCCCGCTGCCCGCCGACAGCCTGGACGACATCGAGCTGGTGACCACCTTCGAGCTGGAGGAGCGCCGCCTGTCGCTGGCGGAGCTGCGCGCGCTGCGCTCCGGCACCGTGTTCGAGCTGGAGCAGCCGCTCAACCAGGCAGTCATACGCATCCTTGCCAACGGCATGCCGGTGGGGGAAGGCCATCTGATCGCCGTCGGCAACCGGCTCGGGGTGCGGGTCTCGCGCTTCATCGGCCAGCCGCTGTCCGAGCCAGAGCCGCAATCGGAGTCGGCCTGACCCACCCACAACCCACCACAAGAACATGGGGAACCTACCCAATCCCGTAGCGATGATCGCCGTGGTCGCGGCGCTGGGCATCGCGCCGTTTGCCGCGCTGATGGTGACGAGCTACACCAAGCTGGTGGTCGTGTTCGGGTTGCTGCGCTCGGCGCTGGGCATCCAGCAGGTGCCGCCCAACATCGTGCTCAACGGCATCGCATTGATCCTCACGGTGTTCATCATGGCGCCGGTCGGCATGCAGATGGCCGACAACCTGCGCGGACGCAACTTCAACCTGAGCGGCCAGATGGGCGTGGACGATGTGATCGCCATCGTCGACGCCGCACAGCCGCCGGTGAAGCAGTTCCTGCAGGCGCACACGCTGGAGTCGGAGCGCAACTTCTTCGTCAGGTCCGCCACCAGCATCTGGCCGAAGGAGCGCGCCGCCGCGCTCAAGAACGACGACCTGACCGTGCTGGTGCCCAGCTTCACCCTCACCGAGCTGATCAAGGCGTTCCAGATCGGCTTCGTGCTGTACATCGTCTTCGTGGTGGTGGACCTGGTGGTGGCCAACCTGCTGCTGGCGCTGGGCATGCAGATGATCTCGCCCACCACCATCTCGGTGCCGTTCAAGCTGCTGCTGTTCGTGATGCTGGATGGCTGGTCGGTGCTGATCCACGGGCTGGTGTTGTCGTACCGCTAGCGCCATGCGAACGGCCTTGCATATGCTCCTGGCGGCTGCATTGGCCATGACGATGGCCTTGCCGCCGACGTCGGCCCACGCCGGCCCGCGCATCGACGCGCGCACCTTTGCCACGCTGGCGGCCACCTGTGCGCCACACGTCGACCGTGTCACGCTGGAGGCGTTGGTGCGCACGGAATCGGCCTACAACCCGTACGCCATCGGCGTGGTCGGCACGCGCCTGGCGCGCCAGCCCGCCACACTGGAAGAGGCCGTGGCAACCGCACACGCGCTGGAGCGCCAGGGCTACAACTTCAGCGTCGGGCTCGGCCAGGTCAACCGCTACAACCTCGCGCGCTTTGGCGAAACGATCGAGTCCGCCTTCGACGCCTGCCGCAACCTGCGTGCCGGCAGCACCCTGCTGGCGGAGTGCTTCAGCCGCTCGCTGCCGCGTTATGGCGATCCGCAGCAGGCGTTGCGCGCCGCGCTGTCGTGCTACTACAGCGGCAATTTCGAGACCGGCTTCCGCCACGGCTATGTGCAGAAGGTGGTGGCCAATGCGGCCGAGGTTCCGGCCATTGCACCGGAGGCTGGCGCACAGGGCGGCGTGCAGCCGATCCCGGTGGTGCCGGCCAATGGCAATGGCGGCGGCGCGCCGGCAGCGCGCAATGCGCAGCCGGCGCAGCGTCATCCACCCAAGATGTTGTCGGGGAGTGCCTGTACCGGCCAGAACAGCCGGCAGGTCATGATCATCGCCTGCAACCGCGCCGACGGGGCATCGTGCCTGCGCTGCATGGCGCTGCCGCGCTGAGCCCGCGGCAGCCTTTGCATCAGATCAGGTTGAGCCGCCCGGCAATATAGGCGAGCTGGGCGCGGTTGGTCGCTCCATACCGGCGGCGGATCAGGCGCAGGTGGTAGTCCACGTTGTGCGCGGTGGTGGACAGCCGGATGGCGATCTCCTTGTCGCTCATACCCGAGGCCAGGCAGGTCAGCACGCGACGCTGCATGACCGAGAGCGGGGCCTCCTGCTCCCAATCCCGCGCCTTGCGCGCGAACGTTTGCAACGGCGCGCGCCAGACCTGGTGCAACGCCATCCCGAACATGATGGCCTGCCCAAGCACGCTGTCGGTGATCCAGTCGCGCGCGGCATGCGCCGATGCCAGGCTGACCACCGCGTGGCTCGTGCTCTTGCCGGCGCCCAGGCTGAACATCACGCCGCTGCGCACGCCGTGCTCATCCATGGCCTGCAACAGCGTGCGCAGCGCCGGCTCCATGCGGGGCTGGCTGCGCGCAAGCGTCGAGAGGTCCCACACCAGCGGCAGGCCGGTGGCAAACACCTGCGGCAGGCGCGGGTCCACGGCAAACAGCCGCTCTTCGCAATAGCGCTGGGCAAAGCGCGGGGTGACGTAGTTGCGGATCATCGCCACCGTGGGAGCAGTGCCTTCGTGCTGCTCGGTCAACGCGTAGGTGAGCGAGGAGAACCCCATCAGGCTCATCAGCCCCGACACGATGCGCGCACGCTCGGCAACGGTACGGGCGGCGTGCAGTTCGGCTGCCAGCCGCAAGCGCCCGGGCGGGATCGGCACGGTGTCGAAGCTCAGCGCATGTTCATCCACCGCCAGCACGTCGGTGCCGGCCGGCAGCGGGATGAAGAAGCGATCGCCGTTGGCGGCGGCATCCGGGCTGGGAAGCGTCGGAAAACCTTGGGCCGGGCCCGGCCAAGGCATGCTGTCCGGCTCGGCGCCAAGATGCTCAAGGGGGTCATGGGTGATGCGTGCGGGGGCGCTGTCGTGAACACCGTCCGGTGCGGTGCGCATGTCCAGCAGGGGCGCCAGTTCTTCTGCGCGGGGAAAACGTACTGCCTGCAAACCATCTGTGCGATGTGCGGCGGCCATTGCCGTCCTCCGGTCTCGTTGGGGAATACCACGCTCGGCCGGCACGGCAAAATGCCCGACGCGGCCGAGATTGTTCCCCCCCGGGGGATGACTGACATTGCGGGGCGACCCGATGACGCCACAGTGCCGGATCGCCGAAAACGACGCCCGGTCTACGTTTTGGCGCAATTGTTGCAATTGTGAAGGTTGCCTGTCCAACAAAACTTTTTAATTGCCCACCCCCGACGCCGGTTATGTTGTAGCGCAGCATAACAATGGCGGGCGATTATCCGCATTCCCATGCGGCCATTTTCAAATGGGCATGACGCCCATCAATGGCCAAGGATTGACCCACCGTTATAGTCAACTCTATATTGCGCATGGCACACTTGACGTGTTGCCCGACACCAACCTGGCGCCTGCGCCTGAAACCAATCGCATGATCAACCCCATCTGGACGCCCCTGCTGCTGTCGCTCAAGGTTGCGGGCTGGGCGACCGCCCTCAATCTCATCCTCGGCGTGGCCGCGGCCTATGCACTTGCCCGCATGCGCAGCCGCCTGCGCGATCTGCTGGATTCGCTGCTGACGCTGCCGCTGGTGCTGCCGCCCACGGTGCTCGGCTATTACCTGTTGGTCGTGCTGGGACGGCGCGGCGTGATCGGCGCCTGGCTGGACGGCGTCGGTATCCAGCTCGTATTCACCTGGCAAGGCGCGGTGATCGCGTCGACCGTGGTCGCATTTCCGCTGGTCATGAAATCCGCCCGCACCGCATTCGAAGGCGTGGACCATCAGCTGGAAAACGCGGCACGCGTGCTGGGCCTGTCGGAAGCCGCCGTGTTCTTTCGCGTGACCCTGCCGCTGGCCGCGCGCGGCATTGCCGCCGGGGTGCTGCTGGCGTTTGCACGGGCGCTGGGCGAATTTGGTGCGACGCTGATGATTGCCGGCAACCTGCCCGGCCGCACGCAGACGCTCTCGGTCGCCATCTATGAAGCGGTGCAGGCCGGTGACGATGCCACTGCCAACACGCTGGTGCTGATCACGTCCGTCACCTGCGTGATCGTGCTGGTGGTGGCCAGCCGCCTGCTGCAGGGCCGTGCCCCCAGCCTGCAGGAGCAGCCGGCATGAGCCTCGACATCACCGTGCAAAAGACGCTGACGAGCGCGGCGCGCGTGTTCTCGCTGGACATCGCCTTGCACTCCGAATCCCGCCGCGTGGTGCTCTATGGCCCCTCGGGCGCCGGCAAGAGCCTGACGCTGCGCGCCATCGCCGGGCTGATGACACCCGAGCGCGGCCGCATCGTGCTCAACGGCCAGACGCTGTTCGACCATGCCGAGCGCATCAACCTCACCACGCAAACGCGCCGTGTCGGCTATCTCTTTCAGGACTACGCACTGTTCAACCACCTGACGGTGGCGCAGAACATCGCCTTCGGGCTCAAGCGCGGCTGGCTCAATCCGCCGCGCCGGCTGCGCGACCCACGCGTGCAACAGTGGATCGACACCTTCGAACTGGGCCCGGTGGCTGCCAACTATCCGTCGCAGATCTCCGGCGGCCAGCGCCAACGCGTGGCGCTGGCCCGCGCGCTGATCGGCGAGCCGTCCATGCTGCTGCTCGACGAACCGTTTGCCGCGCTGGACCCGGCGCTGCGCACGCGCATGCGCTCCGAGCTGTCGGCCCTGCAGCAACGCCTGGACGTGCCAATGCTGATGATCACGCACGACCCGGCCGATGTGGAAATCTTCGGCGACCACGTGTTTGAGCTGCGCGACGGCCGCGTGGTGGCCGATGCGGTGCGCGCGCCCGGCGCGGCCGCGGTGGTGCCGTATCCGCACCTGGCGGTGGTCTCCGGCTAGACGCTTAGCCGGCCAGCCCCAGGATCACGCTCGACGCCTCGAACACGGCCACGCAGTCCACGCCCTCGGCCAGCGCCAGTGACTCGACGGCACTGCGCGAGAGCATCGCCACCAGCACGGTGTCGCAGGCCGCCGCGTTGGCGTCCTGCAGGTGCAGGCGCACCTCGCTCTGCACCGCCCCTTCGCGGATCTCCGTCACCACGCACGGCAACTGGTTTTCCGCCGACAGCTTCCATTCGCCCGCGCCGCGCAGCAGCATCATCGCCGGGGCCTTGATAAGGGCGACCACGTTCGCGCCCGGTGCCAGCCCGAGCGCCTGCGTGCTTTCCTGCGTGATGGTGGCCACCACCGCCTGGCCGCCCGGCAGGCGCAGGGTGATGGCATCGTTGACTGCACCCGGCGTGACGGTCTCGACCGTGCCGAACAGCGTGTTGCGGGCGCTGGTGCGCAGCATCAGCCGGCGCAGCATGTCCACGTCTTCATGCGCGGCCTGGGCAGCGGCATCGAGCCGCGCGACAAAGCGCCGGTGCTCGGCCTCCAGCACCCGGAAGCTCTCGATCAGCCGCTGCGCACGCGGTGTCAGCACGCTGCCGCCACCGCCCTTGCCGCCCGTGGTGCGCACCACCAGCGGCTCGCCGGCCAGGTTGTTCATGGTGTCGATGGCGTCCCAGGCGGCCTTGTAGGACAGGCCCACGGCCTTGGCCGCCGCCGTGATGGAGCCGGTCTTGCCGATGCTGGCGAGCAGTTCGATGCGCCCGCGCCCACCCCAGTTGTCGTCACCTGCGCGCAGCCAGATGCTGCCGTCGAGTTCCAGCATGTCGTCTCGTCGTGATTGGAGAATGCAACATGCGGATGGTAGCGCCGATCAGCGTGCGATCGGGCCGACAGCCAGGATCAAGCGGGAATCATGTGCGGCGACCGGGCGTAGAGCAGCACCGAGCGTGCCAGCAGCAGCCCACCCAGCAGGCCGAACAGGAAGCTGAACAACGTCATGAAGCCTGCGGCATGCTGCACCTCCGGATGGATTGCCAGCATCACGTTGTAAGCGTAGCGCGCCGAGAACAAGCCGAGGATCACGACCATCGGCACCCAGCTGCCCGGCAGGTGCACCGTGTTGCCCGATTCCGCGTGGATGCCCTTGGGCGGCGCCATGCGCGTGAGCAGGAACGCCGCCGCCACCGCCAGCAGCCATGCCGCCAGCGCGAGCGGGCTGCCGCCGCTGGCCATCGCCACGCCATAGAGCGAATACCCGGCCACCACCACCGGCAACACGATCAGGCGCCGGCGCGACACCGTACGCGGCCGGGTCTGCATCAGCCCGATCGCGATCAGCGCGGCAAAGACGGCAAACACCCAGGTTGGCGTGTTGGACAGGATGGATGCGAACATGGCGGTCTCCGGTGTTGGTATGCCGCCAGCTTAGGTGGCGGCCCAAGCACCAGGGAGCGCAATGCGATGAACGGCAGAAAGTCTGGCGCGAACGGTCAACCCAGCGCAGCCCGCACCCCGGCATCCACCACCGCCAGGTGCGCGCGCAGCAGCCGGTCGAACCCTTCGGCCGTGACCGGCTTGCCAATGTAGTAGCCCTGGATCTCCTGGCAGCCCGCCTTGGCGAGGAATTCCACCTGATCAGCATCTTCCACGCCTTCGGCCGTGACCGTCATGCCGAGTGCACGCGCCATGGCGACGATGGCCTCGGTCAACGCCACCGAATCCGGGTCGTGCGGGATGCCCGTGATGAACGAGCGGTCGATCTTGACGTTGCTGATCGGGAAGCGCTGCAAGTACGACAGCGACGAGTACCCCGTGCCGAAATCGTCGATCGAGATACGGATGCCCTGCGCGGTGAGCGCGTCGAACATCGGGCGCACCTCGTCAGCGCCGCCCATCAGCAGGCTCTCGGTAATCTCCACTTCCAGCGCGGTGGGCGGCAGGCCGGTCTCGGCCAGGGTCTGCTCGATCACAGGGACCACGTCGCCGGCCTGGAACTGGCGCGCCGACAAGTTGACCGCCATGCGGAAGTCGTAGCCCAACGCCTGGTGCCAGATGGCGGCCTGCTCGCAGGCGCGGCGCAGCACCCATTCGCCGATCGGCACGATCAGCCCGGTCTCTTCCGCCACCGGAATGAACTCCACCGGCGAGACCGCGCCCAGCTTGACGCTGTTCCAGCGCAAGAGCGCCTCGGCGCCGACGATGCGATGGCTCGCCAGGTCGTACTTGGGCTGGTAGACCAGTTGCAGCTCGTTGTTGTCGCGCGCGTCGCGCAGCGCGGTCTCCAGCAGGTAGCGGCGCTGCAGGCGCGCGTTGAGCTCGGCCGTGTAGAACTGCGCGCGGTTGCGGCCGTTCTGCTTGGCGCGGTACATGGCGGCATCGGCCGAGCGCAGCAGGTCCGAGCCGGAGAGGCCGTCGTGCGGATAGATCGCCACGCCCACCGACACACCCAGGTAGTAGCGCCCGTTGACGGTATCGAACGGCTCGCGCATGACCGACAGCAGCCGTTCGGCCAGCAGCGCGATGCGTTTGCCCTCGACGCGCTGCTCGATCAGGATGACGAATTCGTCGCCGCCTAGGCGGGCGATCAGGTCGCCCTGGCCGATGCAATCGGTCAGACGCGCGGCGGCGCTTTGCAGCAGCGTGTCGCCGCAGGCGTGGCCGGCGGTGTCGTTCACGCTCTTGAAGCGGTCGAGGTCGAGGAAGAACAGCGCCAGTTCCTTGCTCTCATCGCGCGCGCGCTCGATGGCGCCTTCCAGGTGCGTGATGAAGAAGCTGCGGTTGGTCAGGCCCGTGAGCGCATCGTGCGAGGCCAGATGGCGCAGGCGCTGCTCGGCGCGCTTCATCTCGGTGATGTCGGCAAACGACAGCATGATGCTGCTGGGCGTCGCCTCGCCATGGCGGCGGATCGGGATGATGTTCTCGCGTATCCACACCAGCTCGCCGCTCTTGAGCAGGAGCCCGTAGACCTTGCCGAGGATCGGCTCGCCGCTGCGCCGGACGATCTGCGAGGGCAGCACGTCGCGTGCAATCTCCTTGCCGTTCTCGTCCACCACGCGCTGCAGCGGGTCGAGCCGGTTGCGCCCGACCAGCTGGCCCGGGCGCACGCGCAGGATGCGCTCGGCGCTGGCATTGGCAGCCAGCACCACGCCGTCCAACGTCTGGATCAGCACACCCTCGTTCAGGTGCGAGATGGCCAGCCGGTAGCGTTCTTCGCTCTCGGCCAGGCCACGCTCGATGGTGTCTTTCTGGATGGCGACGCCAGCCAGGTGGGTGATGTCGTCGAGGAAGCGCTGCTCCTCTTCGGTGGGCAGGCAGGACTGGCGGTAGAACAGCGCCAGCGCGCCCAGCTTGTCACCGCGCGAAGAGCGGATCGGCAACGCCCACGCGGCGGCAAAGCCGGCGGCCAGCGCGGCGGTGCGCTCGTGCTGCCAGCGCGGGTCGGTCGCAATGTCGCCGATGAGTGCGGCGTCACCCAGGTACACCGCGCAGCCGCAGGCGCCCGTATCGGGGCCGATGGGCGAGCCTTCAAGCGTGACGGCATAAGACGCAGGTAGCGTGGGCGCTGAGGCCACGCGCAGGGTCTGGCTGCCGGCATCGAGCAGCAGCACTGCCGCCATGGCGTTGGGATACACCTGCTCGACATACAGGCACAGATGGCGCAACACCGTCGACAGTGAAGCATTGGAAGCGAGTTGCGCGAGCACTGCATTCTCCGAGGCCAGCAAGCGGCGCGCGTGCAGCGCCTCGGCGCGGGCCTGCACGGCATTACGTTCGAGCGCATGGCGGGAACCCGCCTCGCGCATGACCAGCATCAGCCCCGGCCGGCCGGCATGCAGGCAGCGCGCCGCCTCGCTCGACACCAGCACATGGGAAAAATCGGCACGCACGAGGCGATGCTCGACCGGCTCCACTGGCAGGCTGCCGTCAGCCATGCGGGCCAGGCGCGGCATGACCTGCCCGACGTCATCGGCATGGATCAGGCTGGCCAGCTCCACCCCGGCCAACCGCGCGGGTTCGGCCGCACCCAGCAGGTGCGCCGCAGCCGCGTTGGCCTGCACGATGCCCCCATCGACCAGCACCAGCACCGCGTCGGCCGACAGGCGCGCGAGCGCTTCGAACTCCGCCGTCGCGGCGTCCGACGGCGGTGCCACCGACGCCGTCGATGCCACGGGCGCCATGGCCGCGCTTACAGGCTGCGGTGCGGGCTCCGGTGCAAGAACGGCGTCAACAGGATGGGCACCGGCGTGGGCCGGAACAAAACGGGTCATCGGAAAAGATGGGTGCGTGGACTGCGTCTGCCCGAGGCGCGATAGCGCGCCTGATCTGCTCAACAACGGCAGACGGGGCGAAAACTGTAGCACTGGCGCCCAACGCCATGAGACCGGCATGGCGGGCGTCCTGAGATGGGCGCCGTGCCGAGCCCGCGAGAACCACACAAAGAAAAACCCGCGCTCAGTTGACGAGGCGCGGGCGGAAGTCTCAGGACCGTGTCGATCTGTTCCTGAGAGGAGAACCGACGCTGAGCCAGACAGCCCCCGGAGGGCTCCAGGCTCACACGTCAATAATAGGTGGCCTCGACAAAAAACAAAGGGGTGAAAAGGCAGGGAAAACCATTCCTTTTTATTTCTGCCCCAACATCTTTCAGCCGCTGCTGAAGCCTGCAGCGCCCCAACATGCAGGCCACGCCATGTGATTCGGACAAGGGTGCGAGGAAAATATCGCCTTGTGCATATTGTTTGGTCTGAATCGGCATCGGGAATGTTCCCGGGAGGGCCGATTATGTCGATTGCATGAAGTGCATTGCACCGGCGTGATATCAAGTTTCATGCACCTGTGCCGATAACGTCGGTAACCCATGCTGTCCAGACACTGGGCAGCGCAGTAGAAATCATTGCAACCGGTTTCGCATGCCTTCACTCTCATCGCCTTCCAGCACGCCGCGCCGCCGCGTCCCGCAGCGGCTGATCGCCACGGCCCTGCTTGCCGGGCTCATCGCGCTGCCGCGCGCACGGGCTGCAAACACGGCGCCGGCCAGCCCTGCTGCGCCGCTCGCGTCGGCCAGCGCGGTACGTGCGGCCACCCCGGCAAAGAAAACCGGCGAGTCGCCCACCTGCCAGGCCATCATGCAACGCCTGTCGGGCAGCCTGTCGGGCACGCCCAACCAGCCCGGCAAGCCGGGCGCGCCGGTGCTCGTTGACGTGGACAAAGCCGGTGTGACCATGGCCTGCAGCCATTCGGATGCCGTCGTCATTCCCATGCCGCCCGGCACCAAGACGCGATGACACCAACGCGAGGCCGGATCGCCCGGATCATCATCGCAGCCGCGTGCGCTGCAACGGTCGGCACCGCCATGGCGGTGCCCGGCGCGGAACGCTGGATCGCGCTGCCCTCACAACCCGACAGCATCGCCTCGCTCGACGCGGGGTCGGTGCAGCGCATGCCCAGCGGCCCGGTGAGCGCCTGGGTGCGCGTGGAAGCCCGCAACCCGCGGGGCCTGCGTGCGCTGCGGCAGATGTTCGGCGCAGTACGTGGCGATATGGCCGATTTTCTCTACACCATCGATTGCCGCAGCCGACAGTTCACGGTCTCGCGCGCCAAGCTGTATCAGGGCGCCCTGACCGTCAGCGAGACGCGTTTCGGCAACGACGCGGGCTGGCAGCGCGTTGACGGCGTCGGCTTGGCGGCGGCGGTCGCGCACGAACTTTGCGCGGGGTAGTCCCGCCGGCCTCTCGGTCCACGTGCGCGGGCCATCGTTGGTAACATCTGCGGGTGCGCCCCGCTCCCGCCTCCCTTCCGGCTGACCCCCGTGTGACCGCTGACGCCAGCGTCTTCGGCACGCTCGCACGCGGCTCGCGCGCCGCGCTCGAACGCGTGGCCAACCTGGGTGACGGCGTGACCGCCGCGGTCTGGCGCAACGAGCATGACGAAGCGCACTACAGCCAGCCTGGGCACCACACGCTGTCGGTCTATCTGCAAGGTGGCTACACCACGCACCGGCAGGACCTGCCGAACCTCTTTGGTGCACCGGGGCGGGTCTGCATGCTGCCAGCCGAGCACGAGTCGGCCTGGGTGATCGAGCAGCCGATGCGCTTCGTGCATCTGTACTTCACGCCCGACGCGCTGGCCGGTCATGCCGTGCGCCTGCTCGACGCCGAGCCGCGCCTGTTCACGCTGCACGACCGCACCTTCATCGAAGACGCACACCTCGCGCTATCGTGCGCGCGCATCGCCCAGCTCGACTGGACCGATTTCGACGACCGTATGCGCGCCAACGCGCTGGCCAACGACACGCTGTCCTACCTTGTCCAGACGCAGGGCCGCACCCGGGCACTGGCGGTGCGCGGCGGGCTGGCGCCGCACGTGTGCCGACGCCTTGCCGCGTGCATCGAGGCCGGCCTGCACCTGCCGTTGTCGCTGGGCGCACTGGCGCGCGAGGCGAACCTGTCGGAATTCCATTTCGCGCGCATGTTCCGCGCGTCGTTTGGTGTCGCACCGCACGACTGGGTGATGCAGCGCCGGCTGGCCCGGGCGCGCGAACTGCTCCGCCATACCACGCTGCCGTTGGCCGCCATTGCCGACCAGTGCGGCTTTGCCAGCCCCAGCCACTTCAGCCGGCGCTTTGCCGCGCACGCGGGCGCTGCGCCGTCGCGCTATCGGCAGGCCTGGCAGGGCGACGCCGCTGCCGGCTAGCGCAGGCGCACGACACGTCATTGCGGCCGGCTCGCTGCATAGGCAAAAAACGAACGATCGTATTTTCAGCACCCGCTGAAAAGCCTTGCTGCGCCTAGCGTTTTCCACGATAGAGGTGGCGTGTGCGGTGCGATACTTTGGAACTGGGTTCCCCATGGAGAGCGCCATGTTTACCCATATCCTGCTACCGACAGACGGCACCGATCAGTGCTGCAAGGCCATCGACGGCGCGCTGAAACTCGCGCGCGCGACCGGCTGCAAACTGACGGCCTACACCTGCATCGAAGAATTCCCGAGCATGGCCTATTCCGGCGGCGCCGGCGAATGTCCATACGCGCACTACATGGAACAGGTGCAAGGCCATGCGAAGGACTGCATCGAGCGCATCGCCGAGCGTGCCAACGAAGAAGGCGTCGTGTTCGACAGCGATGTCACGCAGTTTGCCGAGCCCTACCTCGGCATCCTGGACGCGGCGCGCCGGCACGCGTGCGATGTCATCTTCATGGCCTCGCACGGGCACCGCAGCCTGATGGGCCGATTGCTGATCGGCAACGAGACACGCAAGGTGCTGACTTACGCGAGCATCCCGGTGGTGGTGTACCGCTAGCAATGGAGCGGTACACCGGCGGGGTTACAGCGGTGGCTGGGTCGGCGCACCTGCGCCAGCTTCCAGCTCGGCCACGCGCTTCGCTTCGCGCTCGTTCACCTGACGGCGCTGCTCCGGCGTGAGCACCTGCAGGATCTTCGCGCCGGCCTCGGCGTGCAGCTGCGCCTCGCGGGCAACGGCGCGGCCCAGCGCATCGGTCAGGGCACGGGCGCGCGCCTCGTCGTACTGGCCGGACATCACCATCTGACGCAGATCGCGGCGGGCGTGCTCGATCGCCTTGTGCTGTTCGCGCGCTTGCGGCATCTGCGCGTATTCGATCGCGAAGATCTTGTCCTGCTGCTCCTCGGTCAGCTTCAGGCCGTGCAGGAACATGCCGCCATGGTGGTGCCCCATGAAGCCGTGGCCCATCGGACCTACCGGACCCATCGGGCCGTGTTCCATCATGCCGGGACCATGTTGCGGTACGGGCGGCATCGGCGTGGCTTGCGGCGCAGAACTTTGCGCGTAGGCCATGCAAGACAACAGGAGCCCGGCGGCAACGGCGGCCAGGCGGCGGCGGGAGGTGACTGCAAACATGTTGGACTCCTAGCGGGATCAAGGGTCTGTTCCCATACTGAACGTACGCACGTTGCATATGGGAACAGCCCCTGGCCGGTGACACCGGCCATGTCCCCACTCTAGTGTCCGAACTTGCACCAACGGTGGGCGAACGGTGAAGTCTTCTTGGAACTCTGCTGAGGCAACGACCGGCGCTCAGGCATCGAGCCGATAACCGACGCCGTAGACGGAGTGGATCAGGTCCGTGCCCGGACTCACCTGCTCCATCTTGCGGCGCAGGTTCTTTACGTGCGTATCGACCGTGCGGTCGGTCACCACGCGGTGGTCGTCGTAGATCTGCTCAAGCAGGTTGGCACGCGACAGGATGCGCCCGGGCGCATTCGCCAGCGCGTTGAGCAGGCGGAACTCCACCGGCGTGAGGTCCAGCCGCTGGCCGCGCAGCGTGGCGGAATACGCGGCGCCATCGATCTGCAGCGCGCTCTCGGCCGGGCCGCCGTTGCGCTGCACGCGGCGCAGGATGGTCTTGATGCGCGCCACCAGTTCGCGCGGGCTGTAGGGCTTGCAGACGTAATCGTCGGCGCCGAGCTCAAGGCCGAGCAGGCGGTCGATCTCCTCCACGCGCGCGGTGGCCATGATGATGGGCACCTCGCTGAAGGCGCGCACCTCGCGGCAGATCTCCAGGCCATCCTTGCCGGGCAGCATCAGGTCCAGCAGCACCAGTTCAGGATTGCGCTCGCGCACGCGCTGCACGGCTTGCGCGCCGTCGGCCAGCCATTCGGTTTCATAGTGGGCGGCGCGCAGGTAGTCGGTCATCAGCGCGGCGAGCTTCGGTTCGTCTTCAACGATCAGGATCATGGCGGGCAACGGAAGAATCCGCGGCGGGCAGGCGGATGGCGATCCACAGCCCGCCCAGCGGTGAAGGTTTGGCTTCGATGGCGCCACCGTGCGCGTGCACGATGGTCTGGCACAGGCTCAGGCCCAGGCCGGCGCCACCCTGGGCGCGGCTGCGGGATGGGTCGGCGCGGAACAGGCGATCGAACACGCGCGGCAGCATGGCCTCCGGCACGCCCGGCGCACTGTCCTGCACGTCCAGGCATTGCCAGGCGGCGTCTCGATGCACGTGGATGCGCAGTGTGCCGCCCGCGTCGGTATAGCGCAGCGTGTTCTCCAGCAGGTTCTGCATGAGCTGGCGCAAGCGCTGCGGATCGCCCTGGATGGCCACCTCGCGCAACGCGCCCACCGGCAGGTCGAGCTGCAGCGCAATGCACTTCTCCATCAGGCGCGGGGTGAAGCCCTGCACCGCACTGCAGACGGTATCGGCCAGGTCCAGCGGCTCCAGGTGGAAAGCGAGCGCACCCACGTCGGCCAGCGACAGCTCGTACAGATCGTCGATCAGCTTGCTGAGCGTCGCCACCTCGGCCTGCAGCGAGGTGAGCGAGGCCGGCGTCAGCGCGCGCACGCCGTCTTCCAGCGCCTCCAGCTCACCGCGCAGCACGGCCAGCGGCGTGCGCAGTTCGTGCGAGATGTCGGCCGTCAACTGGCGGCGCATCTTCTGATTGGCTTCGAGCGATTCGGCCAGGCGGTTGAAATCGGCGGCGAGGCGGCCGATTTCATCGCCGGAGCGCACGTCGACGCGGGCGGCGTAATCGCCGTCGGCCATGCGTTGTGTGGCGTCGGTGAGGCGGCGCATGGGCGCGAGCACGCCGCGCGCGAGCAGCACCGACACCCCGGCCGCGAGCAGCACCGACAGCGCGGCGATGATCCAGGTCGCGCGCAATTGCTGCACCTGGAAGGCCTGATCGGCGCCCTCGGGCACGTGCATATGCGGCGGCATGGCCAGCCAGCCGATGGTCTGGCCGTTGTGGTGCAAGGCGTGCCATTGCGAGCCTGGGCCGGGCGGCGGGCCGTCACCGGCAACCGGGGCGCGGGCGGCATCGAGCAGCCAGATGGGTGGGCGCATGCCCGGCTGGTCGCCGAGCGGGCCGGGGGGATGTGGCATCGGCGGGTGATCGCCCCCGTCCGCGCCCGGCGGCGGGCCCATCGGTGCCCCCGTCGGTGCCCCCATCGACGGAGGCGGGCCCGGCGGGGCATCTGGCGGCGGCGGATCAAAGCGCTGCGCGGGCAGCGGCGCGTCGGCATGCCCGCCACCGAGTGCGGCCCGGGCGCGGGCAGCCTCGCGGCGGACGAGGCGATGCCAGGCTTGACGGTCGTTGCGCAGGAAATCCCAGTTGCCGTGCTCGGCATAGGCCGCTTCGATGCCTTGGGCCAGCACCGTCATGCGCTCGGCCTCGCGTGCGTTGACGTAGTCGAGGAAATTGGCGTCGAAACGCCAGCGCACCGCCACGCCCATGGCCAGGGCGACGACGATGCTCAGCGCGAACAGCGCGACAAACAGCTTGGAGGTGATACCAAAAGACGGGCGCATCAATCGATCAGGACTACGCAGCGGCAAGACAGCATGGGCGTGTGCGCGGCACGCAGTGGCAAAGCGCGGCCAACCCAGCCTGATGTTACCGGTATCGGCGGCCGCGGGCCTCGCCATGGAGGATCGCCCGAGCATAACAACCGCCCCGCGCCAGAAAGTGAGTGAAATAAGGAGAAAATCGCAAGGCAGCACCACCATATGCCGTCGCCAGCACCTCGGGCGGCGAGCATGCGGCCACGCTGCACGCTATGCTGCTGCCAGCGCCAGTCGACCTTGGCGCAACCACTCTCGGGAGACACCGTGGCAACCCGACCGCCGCACCATCCGTTCACGATGCTCCGCTGCGCTATCGCCGGTGTGGAAGCCGTGGCCGCCGATACGCCCCGCACCTTCGGCCGCCATACGCACGCGCAGTACGGCATCGGCGTGATCGAGCGCGGCGCACAAAAGTCGTTGAGCGGCCGCGGCGTGGTGGAGGCCGGCGCGGGTGACGTCATCACGGTCAACCCCGGCGAGGTGCACGACGGCATGCCGCTCTCAGATGCCGGCCGCGCCTGGCGCATGCTCTATTTCGACCCGGCCATCGTCGCGGACATTGCCGGCGACCTCCCCACCGGCCCCGGCGATGCCGAATTCATCCACCCCGTGCTGCGCGATGCCGTGCTGTCACGCCGCGTGCGCCACCTCTTTGCGCAGATGACCGCGCCGCAGGCACTGCACGATGCGCTGCTGCGCGAGCAGTTGCTGCTGGCGGTGCTGGCCGATGCCTTGCAAACGGCGCAGCGCACGGCAAGCATCCCCGATGGCATCCAACGCGCCCGCGCGCGCATCGACGACGACCCTGCCGCAGCCGTCTCGCTGCAAGACCTGGCGCATGACACGGGCCTGAGCCGCTTCCAGGTGCTGCGCGGTTTTGCCAAGGCCACTGGGCTGACACCACATGCGTATCTGATGCAGCGGCGCGTTGCCATGGCGCGCCGGCTGATCGCGCGGGGTCTGCCGCTGGCCGAGGCGGCCGCCGCCTGCGGCTTTGCCGACCAGAGCCACATGACGCGCCTGTTCGTGCGCGAGTACGGTGTCTCGCCGCGCATGGTGGCCGACGCGGCGGGCTGAGCACCGGCCCACCGCCCGACCACCCCGCTTCTCCCTTCCTGCAATTTCGTTCAAGACGCGCCCCGTCCTGCGCGGCGATCCTGCGGTCTTTCCCAGACCGAGGAGCCGTCATGTCAAAACGCCTCGAAGGCAGCCTCTACCTTGCACTGGCGATGGTGCTGGTGGGCAGCACGGTGAGTGCCAGCAAGATCATCGCCGCCGGCCTGCCGCCCTTCACGGCCACCGCGCTGCGCTTTGCCATCGCGTTGCCGCTGTTCCTGATCGCGTTGCGCCTGACTGGCACACGGTGGCCCGCGCTGAGTCGGGCCGACTGGCTGCTGCTGTTCCTGCAGGCTGCGGCCGGCAGCGTGGGCTACACGACGCTGCTGATCTCGGGCCTGCGGCATACGTCAGCGGCGGACGCGGGCGTGATTGTCGGCACGCTGCCGGTGGTGTCGGCGCTGATTGCCATCGTGCTGCTGGGCGAGCGGCCCGGCCGGGCGGTGCTCGGCGCGATTGCGCTGGCCACGGCGGGCGTGCTGTTCATTGCCGTGCAGGCGGGCGGCAGCGGCACGCATACGTTGCTCGGCAACGGGTTGATCCTCGGCGCCGTGGTGTGCGAGGGGCTCTTCATCCTGCTCAACAAGCGCCTGCGCACGCCGCTGCCGCCACTGGTGCTGTCGACCGCAATGGCTGGCTTCGGCTTGCTCGCCGCCGCCTTGCCGGCGGTCTGGGAAGCCCCCTGGCAACTCGGTGCCTCGCCGCAGGTGCTGCACGCCGTGGCCGCGGTCGCCTACTACGCCATCGTGCCGACGGTGGGCGGCTTCGTGCTCTGGTATGCCGGCGCAGCGCGCGTGAGCGGCACCGAGGCGTCGCTGTTCACCGCGCTGGCGCCGGTGTCGGCCGTGATCTTTGCGGCCACGCTGCTCGGCGAGCCGGTCAGCGGCGGGCAGATCGAAGGCATCGTCTGTGTGCTGGCCGCCGTGCTCAGCCTGGGCATGAGGCGCAGCAGTACGCCCTCCCGATCCCTCTCCACCACGTCGACCTGACCATGCACTTCACCCATGCCCCGCAGATCTGGCAGGACTTTCCCGAGCTGGCGGCGGGGAGCCTGTCCGTGAAAGACGTCCGCCCGGATGCCTCCGTCGACGAGGCCGTCGCCCAGCTGCATGCGGTCGCTCAATCGCGCCTTGCCGCCACATCCGAGAGTGACCTGCCGGAAATCCAGGCCTGGCGCCGCACCTTCTCGCGCATGGGCTTGAAGCCCACCCAGTACCGCTGCGCGGCGGAATCGCTACTGCGGCGCTTCAAGAAGGACGGCACGCTACCGCGCCTGCATCCGTTGATCGACCTGTGCAACGCGGCGTCGATGGCGTTTGCGATTCCGGTGGCAGTGTTCGATGTGGCTGCCATCAATGCACGCTTGACGGTGCGTCGCGCCACCGGCGACGAGCGTTACCAGACCTTTGCCGGCGAGATCGAGCACCCGGAGCCGGGCGAGGTGATCTTTGCCGATGCGGCCAACCGGGCGCATGCGCGGCGTTGGTGTCATCGGCAAAGCGGGGATTCGGCGATCCGTGCGGGGACGTCGGCTGCACTGATCGTGGCGGAGGGGATGCATGCGAACGCTGCCACGGACGTTCGCATGCTGTTGGAGGTGTTGCAGCAAGCGCTGGTGGCGGCCTGCATGACCGCGTCGATGCCACACCCGTTGAGCGCGGCGGCACCAGCGGTCGAGTTTTAGGCCTCCGCCTCCGGCGCCGTCACCTCTTCCATGCGCTCGATGCGCACGCGCACGATGCGGCGGCTGCCGGCTGCCAGGATCACGAAGCGCAAATCGTGGCGCACCAGCGCATCGCCCACCTCGGGCAGGCGGTCCCACTGGTTGAAGAGGTAACCGCCCAGGCTGGTGGCGCCGCCACCCTCGTCGAGCAGCCAATCGACGTGCAGCACGTCTTCGAGCTGGCGCAGGTCTGCCTCCCCGGCCACTTCCCAGCAGCCGTCGGCCAGTTCGACCACGTTGAGGCGTTCGTCCTCGTCGGGGAACTCGCCGGCAATGGCTTCGAGCACGTCGATGGGCGTCACCACGCCCTGCACCACGTCCAGCGGATCGGTCACCACCAGCATGCGCCCGCGCGCACGCTTGA
>CAJXMR010000009.1 GCA_913056305.1 uncultured Ralstonia sp. | reverse complement strand
AGCACGGCAAGGAATTCCGGCGCGTAGCGGCGCAGCGTGGCGTAGCTTTCGCCGACGCGGTGCAGGAAATCGAAGTCCTCGGGCTGTGCGAGTTTCTGCGCCTCGGTGACGCTCTCGGCGAAGGCGTCCCAGGACATGACGGCCTCGATGGCAGCGAACGGGTCGCGGCCCAATTGCTTGGCGTCGATCAGCGCCTGGCCGATGCGCCCGTACAGGCGCACCTTGGCATTGATGGCTTTGCCCGATGCCTGGAACTGCTGCTGATGCTTGTTCTTGGCGGCGTTGAACAGCTTGCCCAGGATACGGTCATGCAGGTCGATAATTTCGTCGGTGACGGTGGCCATGCCCTCGATGGCCAGCGCAACGAGGGTGGCGTAACGCCGCTGCGGCTCGAACTTGGCCAGGTCAGCGGGTGTCATCTGGCCGCCTTCGCGGGCGATCTTGAGCAGGCGGTTCTGGTGAACCAGCCGCTCGATGCCGGAAGGCAGGTCGAGTGCCTGCCACGCCTTGAGGCGTTCGATGTGCTCCAGCATGTGGCGCGAATTCGGCTTGGCCGGTGACTGGCGCAGCCAGGCCAACCAGGTCGCCTTGCCGTTGTCCCGGCGCTTGAGCAAGTCATCAAGGCGACGGCGATGCACGTCCGCCAATGGTTCGGCCAAGGCGTCGTAGATGCGCCGGTTGGCGCGGGTGATCGCCTCGGCACTCGCCCGCTCGACGGCGTTGAGCGCGGGCAGAATGACCGACTGCCGCCGCAGGTGCTCGATCAAGGCGCTGGCCAGCACGATGCCCTTGTCGGTTTGCATCGCCAGCTCGGTCAGCATCTGGACGGCCTGCCGGTAATGGCTCATGGTGAAGGGCCGGAAATCGAACACGGTTTGCAGCTCGACCAGGTGCTCGCGCCGGGTCTGCTCCCGCTGGCCGTACTCGTCCCAGCTTTCGACGCCGACCTTGAGCTGCTCGGCGACCAGCTTCAACAAGGGCGGGAACGGCGGTTCATCGACGCCCAGGATGACGCCTGGAAAGCGCAGGTAGCAGAGCTGCACCGCGAAGCCCAGCCGATTGGCTGGCCCGCGCCGCTGTCGGATGATCGAGAGGTCGGTATCGCTGAATGTGTAATGTCGGATCAGGTCGTCCTTGGAGTCCGGCAACGCCAGCAGGTTTTCCCGCTCGGCGGCGGACAGGATTGAACGACGTGGCATATTTACTGATCCGTTCTCAAGTATTGATACAGGGTTTCGCGACTGATTCCGAATTCACGAGCCAGCTTGGTCTTTTGCTCGCCAGCCTCGACACGTTGGCGCAGTTCGGCAATACGCTCAGACGACAGGGATTTCTTCCTGCCACGGTAAGCTCCGCGTTGCTTGGCGAGCGCAATACCCTCGCGCTGACGCTCGCGGATCAGAGCGCGCTCGAACTCGGCGAACGCGCCCATCACCGAGAGCATCAGGTTCGCCATCGGCGAGTCCTCGCCGGTGAAGGTCAAATGCTCTTTCACGAATTCGATGCGCACGCCGCGCCGGGTGAGGCTCTGCACCAGGCGGCGCAGGTCGTCGAGGTTGCGTGCCAGACGATCCATGCTGTGCACCACCACCGTGTCGCCTTCGCGCACGAAGGCGAGCAGCCGTTCCAGTTCGGGCCGCCGGGTATCCTTGCCCGACGCCTTGTCGGTGAACACCTTGTCCACCGGAATCTGTTCCAGTTGCCGTTCCGGGTTCTGGTCGAAGGTGCTGACGCGGACGTAACCGATGCGCTGACCGTGCAAGGTATCCTCCTGAGGGAAATGTGTCAGGAAGAAATCTATGACCTTTGACGGGCTGTGTCAAACAATTCGCGAGGCGGCTCTATTCTGACGCTTCCGCGCCGGACGATCTGACGCCAGGTTAGGGTATGCCTGAGTCTGACGGCAGCGAGCCGCAGGTGTTCGGATCAGCACCGGTTTCGTTCTCTGCCTTGGCCCGCGCCTGGAAGCGCTGATAGCACTCCAGCCCGCAGAAGTGCTCGACATACTCCACGCCTTCCGGGGTAAAGGCGGCATCGAGCGGGATTTCCTTGCAGCACACGCAGCAACTGGTGGCAGTCGGATCATTTGCATTCATGGTGGCACCCCTCCATTGACTGACAAAGGCGGCGAATGCCGCCGCCGGCATTGGCTTGGCGAACAGGAAGCCTTGTCCCGTATCGCACTCCGCTTGCCGCAACAGTGCGAGACTGGTCGGCGTTTCCACGCCCTCGGCCACCACGTCCATGCCCAGCCCGTGCGCAAGCTGAATCACGGAGCGCACGATGGTTCGGTCGCGGTGATCGGCGACGAGTCCGGCGACGAAGGACTGGTCGATCTTGAGCGTAGTAATCGGGCAGCACTTCAGGTGTTGCAGGCAGGAATAGCCGGTGCCGAAGTCATCGGCGGCGAAGCGCACACCGATCTGTCGCAAGGCTTCCAGGGCGGGGAAGATCGCCGGATTACCGAATGCGACCGATTCGGTCAGCTCGATTTCAAGAGACTCGGCGGGCAACTCGGCATCAGCCAGCATGTCCTTTACCCACCCGTCGAAACCCGGTCTCACTTGGCTCGCCGAAACATTGACGGCCAGCCGGAACGGTTGCCACGCCAGCTTCCGCCACTCGCGCATCTGGCGGCAGGCTGCGCCCAGCACCCAGGCACCGATTTCCGGCATCAGGCCGGACGATTCGACCACAGGCAGGAACTGGCCGGGCGGCAGCAGCCCGAGCGTCGGATGACGCCAGCGCAACAGGGCTTCCGCACCGACAATCTGGTCACTGCGCAGATCGACTATCGGCTGGTAATGCAGCTCAAGTTGCCCGCGCACAACCGCCTGCGCCAACTCGGTCGCCGTCCATCCGGCGGGGTGCGAGGTCGTCATGATCCGCCCCGGAAGGCCCGCAGTAGCCGCGTCACGGACAGCACGAACAAGCCGGTCAGCGTGAGGGCTGCAATACCCCAATGCTCCCCGATGAATGCGCCGGCGGTCGTTCCGGCCAGCACAACGGCGAGAATCGGCAAATGGCAGGGACAGGTGAGCACGGCCAGCGCGCCCCACAGGTAGCCGGTGAACGGCTTGCGTGTCTTGGTCGGCAGGCGTTCCGGGCCGTTCATGGCAGACTCTCCGCGTGCTGTGCCGGCTCGGTCGGCAGGGTGGCCAACTGCGCTTCCAGATCGGCCAACGCTTCGCGCCGGCGTTCGACGAACTGGCGCAGCACGGCAAGCTGCGTGGCCGCTTCGCCACCGTCCGCTGCATCCAGCGCCCGGAACAGCCGCGCCAGCGCATCGAGGCCGATGCCCGCTTCGAAGGCGGACCGCACGAAGCACAGCCGCTGCAAGGCAGCCTCGTCGAACAGGCCGTAGCCGCCTGGCGTGCACGCCACCGGCCGCAGCAGTCCGCGCAGCAGGTAGTCGCGCACGATATGCACGCTCACCCCGGCATCAAGGGCCAGCCGGGACACCGTGTAGGCGTTCATCGAACACCTCCTTTTTCTCACCCGGCGCAGCAGGAAAGCTGCTTCACATCCTTGTTGAAGGTCTGCGCCGCGAGCTTCAAGCCCTCGACCATCGTCAGGTAGGGAAACAACTGGTCGGCCAGTTCCTGCACCGTCATGCGGTTGCGAATCGCCAGCGCAGCGGTCTGGATCAGCTCGCCCGCTTCCGGCGCGACCGCCTGCACGCCGATCAGTCGTCCGCTGCCTTCTTCAACGACCAGCTTGATGAAGCCGCGTGTGTCGAAGTTGGCGAGTGCGCGCGGCACGTTGTCCAAGGTCAAGGTGCGACTGTCGGTCTCGATCCCGTCGTGCTGGGCCTCTGCCTCGCTGTAGCCCACGGTGGCGACTTGCGGATCGGTGAACACCACGGCAGGCATGGCGGCAAGGTTAAGCGCCGCGTCACCGCCCGTCATGTTGATCGCCGCACGGGTGCCGGCCGCTGCCGCCACATAGACGAACTGAGGCTGGTCGGTGCAGTCGCCGGCCGCGTAGATGTCCGGCGTGCTGGTCCGCATGCCGACGTCGATGACGATAGCGCCTTGCAGGTTGAGCGCGACACCTGCCGCGTCCAGTGCCAGGCTGCGCGTGTTGGGCGAGCGACCGGTGGCGACCAGCAGTTTGTCGGCGCGCAGCTCGCCGTGCGCCGTGGTGAGCACGAATTCGCCGCCCTCGTGCGCGACCTGGCTGGCCTGGGTGTGCTCCAGCACCTCGATCCCTTCGGCGCGGAACGCCGCCGTGATTGCCTCACCGATGGCCGGGTCTTCGCGGAAGAACAGGGTGCTGCGTGCAAGAATCGTTACTTTGCTGCCCAGTCGGGCGAACGCCTGCGCCAGTTCCAGCGCTACCACCGACGAACCAATCACGGCCAGCCGCTCAGGAATGGTGTCGCTGACCAGTGCTTCGGTGGAAGTCCAGTACGGCGTGTCCTTCAGGCCGGGAATCGGCGGCACGGCCGGACTCGCGCCGGTGGCAATCAGGCAACGGTCGAACGCCAGCACACGTTCGCCACCACCGTTGAGTTGCACGGTCAGGCTGTGCGCGTCCTTGAAACGGGCTTCGCCGTGCAGCACGGAGATGGCGGGATTGTCATCCAGGATGCCTTCGTATTTGGCGTGGCGCAGTTCATCGACGCGCGCCTGCTGCTGGGCCAGCAGCCGCTCGCGCAAGATCGTCGGCGGTGTGGGCGGCATGCCGCCATCGAACGGGCTTTCTCGACGCAAGTGGGCGATGTGAGCAGCGCGGATCATGATCTTGGACGGCACGCAGCCGATATTGACGCAGGTGCCGCCAATAGTGCCGCGCTCGATCAGGGTGACGTGCGCGCCTTGCTCGACGGCCTTCAGCGCCGCCGCCATCGCCGCGCCGCCGCTGCCGATAACGGCAATATGCAATCCGCCACCATCATCACCAGCCTTGTCGCCGCTACCTAGCCATTCGCGCATCTTGACGAGCAAGCCGCCGCCCACCGGAGGCACGAGCGCGTCGGCGAGCGTGGCCCGATAACCGAGTCCGGCCACGGCGGCAGTCAACGCGTCCGGCGATGTGCCGGTCTCGACGGCGAGCTTGGCGCTGCCCTTGGTATATGAGACATTCGCCGACTGCACGCCTGGCACTTTCTCCAGGGCTTCCTTGACATGCACTGCGCACGAGTCGCAAGTCATGCCGGTGATTTTGAGGGTGGTCATTCATCGTTCCTTTTCTGTGTTGGCCGCTGGCTCACGCCGTCAGCCGTGTTTTGCTGGGAGTTCGCAGCCATCCGGCCCGCAGCGGCGATTTGCCGGTGAAACCAAGTCCCAGATCGACACGCCGATCATCAGGGCCAGGCCGGTGTATACGAGGCGCGCTGTCCACCAGTTGCCAAGCAACCAGACGGTTCCGGCGAACACGATGGCTGGCCCGATCATGCCGAGCAGGCTGCGGTGCCATTGCCGATGACTGAGCCAGCCCAGTGCATTCGCCAGCAAAGCGACGACGGCGAACAGCGGCAGCAGCGTGAAAATGAACAAGCCTTCGTATTCCTGTAGAAAGCCCAGCCCGATGGCCGCGCCCAAGCTGGCGATGGCCGGAAAACAGGCGGCGCAGCCCATCGCGGAAACCACACTGCCAAGCGCGCCGGCCTTGTCGGCAATGCGTGTGATCAGTCCCATGATCGCCCCAGGGTCGGGTTCAGTGGCTCACTGCTTGACGCTGGAGGGATAGCCCGCGTCCCCGGTTGCCTTGGTCAGCTTCTGCACACTGGTCTTGGCATCATCGAAGGTGACCACCGCTTCGCGGGTCTCGAAGGTCACGGCAACTTTACTGACGCCATCGACCTTGGAAATCGCCTTCTTGACGGTGATCGGACAGGCCGAGCACGTCATGCCCGGTACGGACAGCGTGACGGGCTGGGTAGCGGCCCACACGGGGGCAACAACGGCGGCGAGGGCGAGGGAGGCAAACAGTTTCTTCATGGTGAACTCCGATCAGTAGAAAAATGGCATGACATAGGGAAATCCGAGCGCGACCAGAACCAGTACGGCCACGACCCAGAAAATGAGCTTGTAGGTCGCTCGCACTTGGGGAATCGCGCAGACCTCACCCGGCCTACAGGCTTGCGCAGGGCGGTAGATGCGCCGCCAGGCGAAGAACAACGCCACCAGCGCTGCGCCGATGAAAATCGGGCGATACGGCTCCAGCACGGTCAGGTTGCCGATCCAAGCCCCGCTGAAGCCCAAGGCGATCAGAACCAGCGGCCCGAGGCAGCAAGCGGAGGCGAGGATGGCGGCCAGCCCGCCGGCGAAGAGCGCACCGCGCCCGTTTTGCGATTCAGACATACGTTGGCCTTTTGAATTTGGATTGGATAGCGTAACCTTACTTCCGTACTCATGTACGGAGTCAAGCGATATGGAAAATACTTTGGAGAACCTAACCATTGGCGTTTTTGCCAAGGCGGCCGGCGTCAATGTGGAGACGATCCGGTTCTATCAGCGCAAGGGCTTGCTGCCCGAGCCGGACAAGCCTTACGGCAGCATCCGCCGCTATGGGGAGGCGGATGTAACGCGGGTGCGGTTCGTGAAATCCGCTCAGCGGTTGGGCTTCAGCCTGGATGAAATCGCCGAGCTGCTGCGGCTCGACGATGGCACCCACTGCGAGGAAGCCAGCAGCGTGGCCGAGCACAAGCTCAAGGACGTGCGCGAGAAGATGGCCGACTTGGCGCGCATGGAAACCGTGCTGTCTGAACTCGTGTGCGCCTGCCATGCACGAAAGGGGAATGTTTCCTGCCCGTTGATCGCGTCACTACAGGGCGGGGCAAGCCTGGCAGGGGCGGCGACGCCTTAGCGTGCTTTATTTTCCGTTTTCTGAGACGACCCCTATGTGGCCACCCAGACCGGCCTGATCGAAGGCATGGCGGGGCTCGCCGTGCCGGTGTTCGACGCCAGCCAGCGGCCAGTGGCGGCCCTGAGCGTGGGCACCATTGCCGACCGGCTGAACCCCGAGCGGCTGCCGGTGGTCGCCGCCATGCTGAAGAAAGAAGCCGAGGCGCTCGGGCCGCTGATCAACCCGTTCGACCCGACCGTGCGGCGGCCCGCGAACTCCTTCATCGGCTGACGCGCGGGGCCAGCCTTACACGTGCGATGCGACCTCGGCGGCGCGCTGGCACAGCACACGCAGGGCGTCGGCAATCGATGCCGCCTGCTCTTGCGCATAAATGGACATCTCGTCGATGACCGGCGCACCTAGCGCGGCTTCGAAGGCGCGGCGGCTGGACTCGTCCACGTATGCGCTGCGCCGTTCGTCGCCCAGGTTTGACTGAAAGATGCCGGCGGCGCTGACGGGCAGGAAGTCTTCGTAGACGATGGGCTCGGCACGCAGCAGCCCGGCCTCGACCAGTGCTTCCAGGTTGTCGGGTAGCGGCGCGATGTCGACCGGCTGCCCGTTTGTTGGGTTGGCTTGGTAGCGGAAGAACGCCAGCCCCTGCTTGCGCAGGGCCTCGGCGTCGTCGGGCAATGCCTGGAAATGCCGCTGCAGCGCCTCGACATAGGCTGCCGCGTTGGAGCCGTCGCCGGCCGGTTGGATGTCTGCACGCACGGCGGCAAGAATCCGGTCGTAGACCGCGCGCCCGCGCGGCGTCAGGGCGATGCCACGCTGTTCGATCTCGCCAAAGCGGGCAGTATGCGTTCCCGGCTGATGGGCGCCCTGCGCATCAGGAAACGCCACCGGTTCGTTCAGGGCCAGGAAGCTCGTCTGCCGCAGCAAGACCGGGCACGCGCGCCGCGGCGGCCCTTCGATCACGGCCTTCGGGTGGATGCCCTTGGCCGGCATCGCGGCCTGCGCGGCATCGATGTCCAGCGTGCGCGGCGTCAGATGGTTGATATGCGGCCCCTTGAAGCAGACCACGTCGGCCACCAGCGGGTGCGTCTTGCGCAGTTGCTGATAGAGCGCCGCACTGACGGTGGCTTCGTGATGCCAGCGGAAGGTTTCGAGGGCCTGCGTAACGAACGCGCGTGCGTCTGCCGCATCCAGCCCACCTTCGCGCTCGCACTGCTCGATCAATGCCAGACAGCGGGGCGTAAAGATGCTGCGCTGTTCGAGCACCGCCTGTGCCGTGGCCCGCAACTGCGCATCCTCAATCAGCTCCAGACGCAGCAGCGACGAGAACACGCGGAACGGGTTGCGCGCCAGCGCCTGCGGCTCGATCGGCCGGAAGGCGGTCGAATGCACCGGCACGCCCGCGACCGAGAGATCGTAATAGCCGACCGGCTGCATGCCCATGACAGCGAACAGGCGCCGGATGGTGGCGAGTTCCTGCGCGGTGCCGACGCGGATCGCGCCATGGCGCTCCACTTCGAGGCGGCCGAGCTGCTCCGCTGGCAAGGGCAACGCCGCGTCGCCGTTCTGCCGCGCAAGCGCCGCCTGATTGACCGTCTTCACCAAGTCCAGCAAGGCCCCGTACTGCGGCACTTCAGACCGGTACATCTCAGACATGGCGCTGGAAAACAGCGCTCGGATGGTGTCGGTCGACACAAAAGTGGATGCGGTCACGGCGGTGTCCTATGAGGGGGCTTGTCGGCGGTTTGGCCACCAATCTAGTCTGCGTGGGCCGCGCCAACAATCGATACCTTTTCGCGAATTAGTTCCAAATCGGAAGGAACCACTTGCGACAGGCTAGTTGGGGCACTCAATATCCAACCAGTCGAGAAACCCTTGCAGCTTCTCCTGCGCCACCCGATCGTCCCGGTGGGACAGGAAGTAGGCGCCTTCGCTTCCGGCCAGCGCCGGAGCGGCGTCGACGGGCTGAACCAGCGTGCCCTGCTCCAGCGCATCGCAGATCAGCATCCTGGGCAGCAGCGCCACGCCCGTGCCGGCAATCGCTGCGCCCACCACCATGGTGAAGAGGTCGTAGCGGAAACCCAGGCTTGCCTTGAGCCGCAGCGCCTCGTCGTTACCGCCCACCCAATCCGGCCAGGCATCGGGGCGAGTCGCGAGATGCAGCAGCGGCAGTTTGACGAGATCCGCGCGCGTCCTGATACGGGAGGTGCCGCGCAGCAGGCGCGGGCTGCAGACGGGAATCGATGGCCCTTCCTCCATCAGGCGTCGCCCTGCCGTCCCGGGCCATAGCGCGTTGCCAAAGTAGATGGCCGCGTCAAAGCGCGACTCATTGAAATGGAACGGCTCGGTGCGCGACGCCACGTTCAGGATCAGCCTGGGCTGCGCGGCAATCAGCCCGCCCAGCCGGGGGATCAGCCACTGCGTTGCAAACGTGGGCACCACCGCCAGCTCGATGACCTCCATGCCGCCAGCGCGCGAGGCCAGCTCTTGTGTGGCGCGTTCAATGCTGTGGAGGTGATCCCGAATCTCGCGCACATAGCGGTCGCCTTCCGGCGTGAGCACGATGCGCTTCTTGATGCGATGGAAGAACTGCACGCCAAAACGCCGTTCGAGCGCAATCACCTGCCGGCAGATGGCGCTTTCCGTGACCGACAGCTCTTGCGCGGCGCGGGTGAAGCTGCCGAGCCGGGCAGACGCCTCCAGCATCTGCAGGCTGATCAGGCTTGGTGGGCGAAGCGACACGATGACTTCCGAAATAGCACTAAGTCGGCCAACTATATCAATTGCGCTCGCGCGCCAGCAACCGCCAGAATCGGCAACCATCGCTCGCCAGGAGATCGCCGTCATGCTCGTGTTCATCCATGCTTTCCAGCCGGCATCGCGGCGCGCGAGCTGACCGATGACCGAGACCGAGGTAATCGATGGCCTGCAGGCGATTGTCGGCGAGGCCGGCATCCTCACCGGTGCGGACGCCGCCCCCTACGCGGCCGGTGCGCGCTACGGCCATGGCACCGCGCGCTGTGTCGTGCGCCCGGCAACCACCAAAGAAGTCAGCAGCGTGGTGCGATTCTGCGCGGCCCATGGCATCCGTGCCGTTGCACAGGGCGCCAATACGGGACTGGTCGGCGCCAGCTCGCCGGACCCATCGGGCGAGCAGGTCGTGCTGTCCCTGAGCCGCCTTCGCAAGACCTGCTTGATCGACGTGGAAAACCGCAGCGTCACGGTCGATGCCGGTGTGCTGCTGCAGGACCTGAACCAGGTGCTGGAGCCGCACGGGCTGTGGTTTCCCATCGACCTGAGCGCCAATCCATCGATCGGCGGCATGATCGCCGCCAACACGGGCGGCACCCGCCTGATCCGCTACGGCGACGTCCGGCACAACCTGCTGGCCATCGAGGTTGTGCTGTTCGAGCCGGCTGGTGAAACGCTGGTGCTGGGCAAGGCGCTGCGCAAGGACAACACCGGTTACGACCTCAAGCAACTGTTCGTCGGCACCTCCGGTGTCGGCGGCGTCATCACCCGGGCGACGCTCGAAGTGCATCCCCGGCCCAGGCAGACCGCCACCGCGCTGGTGGTGCCCACCTCGGATGACGCCGTCCTCGCCCTGCTGCTGGCGCTGGAACAGACCTTGGGTGATTACCTCGCCGCTTTCGAGGGCATGTCCGGTACGGCGCTCAGGGCCGCCATCGAACACGTGCCGAACCTGCGCAACCCGTTCGCGCCGGATGGCATTCCCGACTTCGCCATCCTGATCGAGCTGGAGTCGGCTTCAGCGGCCGCATACACGGGGCTGGATCTGCAGGACGCGCTCAACCGATTCCTGGAAGCGCAGTTCGAGACGCTGATCTCCAATGCCGTGGTCGATGGCGCGCACGACCTCTGGCGCCTGCGCCACAGCATCAGCGAGGGCGCGCGGGCGATGGGAAAAACCGTCGCGTTCGACATCTCGGTGCCACGGTCGCAACTCATGCCGTTTCGCCGCGCTGCGCTGGCGTTCGTGCAGGAGCGCCATCCGGGGCTGACCGTTGTTGATTTCGGCCACGTTGCCGATGGTGGCCTGCACTTCAACATCGTCTGGCCGGATCTCGCGCAACCGGCCTACACCGAAGCAGGTGTGCACGCCTTGCGTGATGGGCTGTATGCCATGGTCGTGCATGGGTGTGGCGGCAGCTTCAGCGCTGAACACGGCGTAGGCCAGCACAATCTCGCGTACTACCGGAAATACACCAGCCACACCGCGATGCGCATCGCGCGAGGCATCCGGCGACTGGTCGATCCGGACGAGCTTTGCGGCACCGTCGATTTTGGGCCGCCAAGCGATGACCACGCCGAGCCCCCATGACGCGCATCCGGCGCCGCCTCACTTCCAGAAAACACCATGGCTTTGCCCCTCTTCTAGCGGTAGTTGCCGACATCCGGCGCGACCGCTTTGATGGGTAACCGGCCCACCGTCAACGCCCGTTTGGCAGACAACAGCGCCTGTTGCAATTGGCCTGCGCCATAAGCCGCGCGGGCCTTGGCCAGCGCCTGCCGCTCCCATGCGCCAACCTCGCCCGTGCTGGCTGCAATGGCCTGCTCACAGCGCGCAATCAGCGCAACCACCTCGCCTGCATGCGCGGTGTCACCACCGACGATCTGGTCAAAACAATCGCTGAGATCGCCCAGAAGATCTTCGTGCATCACTTTCCCTCAACGGCTTGGGGGCTGCCGGTTTGGCAGCGTTCCCGTCGTACCTCTGACGTCTGAGCGGATTATCGGCACGCAATTCCCGATGTGAAGACCGTGCGGAAATCGGGTATCGCAGACGCCACCTCTCGCCGATCTGGCAGCGGTGGGCGGCACTAGGGAGGCCATCTGCGAAGCACTTTGCTTTCACGGCCCGACCGACTAGTGTTGAAGCATGCGCGGCCACACAAGGGAGGCAGCCATGAGCATGGTCTCAGTGGAACCTGGCAGCTACCGCGCCGACTTGCCCAAGAACGCGGGCGAAGTGGTCGACCTGATCAAGCAGCGCGCCGTCCAGGTGGTGGACCTCCGCTTCACCGACCTGCCCGGCCAGTGGCAGCACTTCTCCATCACCCTCCCCGAGGTCAACGACGAGCTGTTCGAAGCCGGCATCGGCTTTGACGGCTCATCGATCCGCGGCTTCCAGGAGATTCACGAGTCCGACATGCTGGTGCGGCCGGACCCGACCACCGCCTTTATCGACCCGTTCTGCTCGACCACCACGCTGGCCGTGATTTGCGATGTGATGGACCCGGTGCAGAAAGGGCCCTATTCGCGCGACCCGCGCTACATCGCCAAGAAGGCCGAGCACCACCTGCGACACGGTGGCCTGGCCACGACCTGCTACTTCGGCCCGGAGCTGGAGTTCTTCATCTTCGATTCCATCCGCTACGGGCAGGACCAGCACTCCGGCTACTACCATGTGGAATCGGCCGAGGGCGAATGGGCCTCGGGCCGCGACGAAGGTGCGTACGGCGGCGGCAACCTCGGCTACAAGCAGCGCTACAAGGAAGGCTACTTTCCCGTGCCGCCGCACGACACGCTGCAGGACATCCGCTCGGAGATCGTGCTGGCGCTGATGCAGGCCGGCATCCGGGTCGAGGTGCATCACCACGAGGTGGCCACCGCTGGGCAGAACGAGATCGACATGCGCTTCGCCCCGCTCACGCGCATGGCCGACAACGTGATGATGTACAAGTACATCTGCAAGAACGTCGCGCGCAAGCACGGCAAGGTCGCGACTTTCATGCCCAAGCCGCTGTTTGCCGACAACGCCAGCGGCATGCACTGCCACCAGAGCCTGTGGAAAGGCGACGAGAACCTGTTCTATGACGCCAACGGCTGGGCGATGACGTCGCAGTTATGCCGCTGGTACATCGGTGGGTTGCTCAAGCACGCGCCGGCCCTGATGGCCTTCTGCGCGCCGAGTACGAACTCCTACAAGCGCCTGGTGCCGGGCTATGAGGCGCCGGTCAACCTGGCCATGTCGCAGCGCAACCGCTCGGCCGCCGCGCGCATTCCCATGGTTTCGGATTCGCCCGCCGCCCGGCGCGTGGAATTCCGCTGCCCCGACCCTTCCGCCAATGCCTATCTCGCGTTCGCGGCGATGCTGATGGCCGGCCTGGACGGCATCGCGCATCAAACCGACCCCGGCGAGCCGCTCGACCGCAACATCTACGAACTGCCGCCCGAGGAAGCCGCGAAGATCCGGCAGGTGCCCGGCTCGCTCGAAGAATCGCTGGAGGCGCTGGAAGCCGATTCGTATTTCCTGCGCCATGGCGACGTCTTTACCGACGACGTGATCCGGGCCTGGATCGACTACAAGCGCCATCGCGAGATCGACACGCTCAAGCTGCGGCCGCACCCGTGGGAGTTCTACCTCTACTTCGATATCTGATGCGGGTGCGGGGGCCGTACCTCGTGCGCTACCAGTCCGATTGCGTCGGTTTTGCGCCGATGGAGCCAGTTGCCAACGCCAAGGTTGCGGCGGCCGCGCGTGCGCCGCTGTAGGCGTCGGCGGCAGCGTTCTTGGCTGCAAGCAACTGGTTCTGCGCCAGCAGCACATCGGTGATCGAGCCCACCCCGTGGCGGTAGGCCGTAAATGCGGCGTCGTACGTGGTCTGTGCTGCGGCCACCAGCGCCTGCGCCGCTTCATGCGTGGCAAGGCTCGTCTGCAGCATGTTCTGCCCGGTGACGATCTGGCGTACTGCCTCCTCCTTCGTCCGCGTTAGCTTGGTCGCGGCGCTCTCGGCGTCATTGTGCGCCTGCATCAGCACTGCCGCGCGTAGCCCGCCGTCATACAGCGGGATGTTGACGCCCACGAAGACACTGGTGCCGTAATGCGTGCCGTTGAGGTTCACCGTCGGCGCCTGCTGGCCGATCGGGGGAATGGCCGTGATCGCCGCGCCGCCGGAGCTGTACGACGCCGACCCCGACAGGAAGACCTTGGGCAGGAATTCCGTCTCGGCGGCGCGGGCCCTGGCCTGGCTGGCTTTTTCCGCCGCATAGGCGCTCAGCACGTCGGGGCGCCGGGCGATGGCCGTGGCAACGATCTGGTCGACGGAATCGCGTAGCGCCGCCGGCAAGGGACGCGTCGGCAGCTCCGCGATCCTGGGGTGGGAGAGCGGCGAGACACCCAGCCCGGAGATCAGGCTCATGTAGCTATTGCTCTCCGCACCCTGCGCCTGAACGAGCGCGAGATTCGCCTGCGCCCGGTTTTGCGTGGCCTGGGCGACCTCGACCACGGTGCCGATGCCCTGCTTGTACCGTGCCCGCGCCGCGGCCAGGATCGCATCGGCATTGTCCAGTCCTTGGCGCGTGGTAACCGTGCGCGAACGCGCGGCCTCGTAGGCGTAGAACGCGACGCTGACATCGTGGATCACCTGCTGGTGGACCGCGGTAAAGCCAATGTTGGCGATGACCGAGATTTGTTCGGCAGCCTCGACCCGAGCAGCGCGCCCACCGAAATCGAACAACAGCCATTGCAGTGACAGCACTGAGATCGACCCATGCGCGGTTGAATCCGCCGAGGCCTGGCCGAGCAGGGTCGAGGTCGAACCATGGCCGGACTGATAACCGGCCATGGCGGTGGCCGAGAGATAGGGCAGATATGCACTCTTGGCAATGCCCGCCGCCAGCGCTGCGTTGCGGGCGTCATTCCAGGCTACGCGCGTCAGCGGGTTGGCGGATTCGGCCAAGTCGATCAGCTCGGGCAGCGTGTAGGCATGCGCAGCGTCCAGCGCGGACGCTGCGGGCACCGATGCCACGGCAGCGTTCGCCGGCAACGTGTAGCCGATTGGCGAGACCGCCGATGCGGGCTTGGACGCCCCCGGCACGATCTCGCCGGTAGCGGTCGTGTCCGGCTGCCATGGGTGGTCGGGGCTGCCCGGCGCGAGGTCCAGCGAGGCAGTGGCGCAACCCGTCATGGCGGCCACGGCGAGCACAACGGGAAGGGGCGACAACCTAAGCCGGCGCATGCGTTACGGACTCCTTTGGTGCGTCATGGCGAGTCGCCTGGGCAACGTCGGCCAGGCGCGCGTCGGCCAGCTTGAGCAGCGCGTCGCGCGCGGGGTCCGCGGGGCGTTCGGGCGCGGGCGCGGCGTCATCGGCAGCAACCGCCACCCCGCCCTCGTCGGCCAGGAACCCGCTCGCGATGCGATGCAGTCGCGCCTCGGCAGCCGTATCGCCCGGTGCGCGTTCGGCCAGCAGGAACAGCGGCCCTTCGATCGCCCCGAGTTCGGCTAGCACCCGCCGGCGTCCGGCTATCCATTCTGGTGGCGGCCGCACCCACGCGGGCTCGTAGTGGACCAGCCCGAGATTCTGCTCGAGCGCGCCATATTGCGCGAGGGCCTGCGCGGCTTCGGCGCGCCGCTGGTCGGCGCGTTCGATCTTGATCAGCCGCTGCCATTGCAGCAGCAGCGCAGCCAGCGCCGCGTCGATCTGCTTGGCAATGCTGACCGGCCACACGCGTGTAAAGACCAGGTACACGACGACGTTGCCCAGCAGGATGCCAATGACACGGTCCCGCGCGGTCGTCAGGTCAAAGCTCGGCGCCGCCCCCTGGATCACGCACAGGAAAAACGCAAACGAGATCTGGAACCCCGCATAGGCAATGCGCGGCGAGCCCTGCGCGATCCAGGCCGCTACCCATGCGCCGGCAAACACCAGCGCCATCAACTGACCAATCGACGTCAACGCGGGCGTCACGTACACGATGGCGGCGATGCCCAGTAGCGCGCCGATCGCGCATCCGGCGATGCGCAGCGTCAGCTTCTCGACGGTTTCCGCCGTGGTGCCGAGCGAGACCACGTAGCACGTGATGAAGCAAGTATGGATACCGGTCCAGTTCAGCTGCATGTACAGCAGATAGCAGAACATGGCAGCGGCGGTGGTCTTGAACGCGTAGCGGATGTGATCGGGGTTGGTGTGCGCGTCCGGCAAAAAGAAGCCGCTGTGCGGCTTGGCGGCTACCTCGCCGACTGATGCGTGCACCGCCGGATTCTGCACCCGGGCGAAATCCGTGATCGCCGTGCGCAGGTCGGCTGCGATCATCTTCGCCACGGGTGGCAGCGTGGCGTCGGTCGGCAGGTGGAGTTCGATCTCGACCGGATAGCCGCCCTGCGCCAGCATGCCCGCCATCTGTTCAAGCGTGTCGGCAATGGGGGCGGCAAACGATGCGGGCAGCCCACCCTGATGCGGCTCGCCATCGGCAAGATCGACCGCCATCAGGATGGCGGCCGTGGACGACATCGCCTGCCGCAGCGCCGCGACATCGTCCCGCGAGGACGTGCCTTCCAGCTTGGACAGCTTCAGCCAGGTGGCGATCTGGTGGTCGCCTTCCCGCAGGCTGGCGTCGAACGCGGTGCGATCGATGCCAGGCGTGCGCAACTGGCACGCAGCAAGACGCAGCCGCCGGGCCAGTTCCCTGCACGCCAGCTTGCGCGGTGACGGCGCCGTCAGCAGATTGACACCCACCGCCACGCCCACCGGAATCGCCACCATCAGCCAGGCATAGAGCGCGCCACGGGTCGCCACCTCCCCGCTCGGCACGATGCCCAGCTCGTCGAGCCCGAAGCCAACGATCATCGCCAGGATCGCCCCCACCGGGCGCAGCTTGCTGGCCGAGGCCAGGTACAGCAAGCCGACCGACAGCACGGTCATGGCGGCTACGCGCAGCATCGGGTCGTCGACGCAAAAGACTGCGACCACCAGCACCAGCCCGATCACGACCGTCACCAGCAGCAGCATGACGATGGCCAGTACGGCGCTGGTCACGCGATCTGCGCGGTTCAGGAAGAACACGATGTAGGCGGACAGCGCGGCCTCTGGTGTGCCATAGATGCTGGTCACCAGTACCGTCAGCGCGCAGATCAGCGCAACGCGGAAGACCCGCTCCGCCCGCCCCGGAAAAGGTGCGAGCAGGCGCAGGATTTCACCCAGGCCCGGGCGGGCAATGTCACCGGCAAGCGGCGCCATGCTTGATCTCGACGATGGCGCTCGCGCCAACGCGGACGAGCTTGTCGGCCGGCGCATCCAGGCTCACACGCACCGGGAAGCGCTGCGCCACCCGCACCCAGTTCACGGACGGCTGCACGTAGGGCAGCGCGCGCGGCAGGTTCACGCGGTCGAGATCGGTGATGCCGGCGCCGATGCCCACCACCTTGCCGCGGATCGGCTGGCTGCGGTCGATCATGGAGAACACGGTCGCGCAATCGCCCACGGCAATGGCGCCAAGCGAGGTCTCGCGGAAGTTCGCGACAGCAAACCACTCGCCGGAATCGATGAGCGTGAAGATCGACTGGTTGGGTGCCACGATCTCGCCCGACAGCACGCTCAACCCGGTCACCCACCCTTCGTGCGGTGCGCGCACCACGGTATCGTCCAGCGCGCGCTGGGCGATCGCGAGCGCAGCCTCGCGGGCGTGCAGTGTGGCGGTCGCGTCGGCGTCGTTGCCGATCGTCCGTGCGGAGGCGCGCTGTTGTTCGTTGGCCTGCTGGAGCGAGATGGCCGCGTCGCGCTGCGCGACCTGTGCCTGGTCCAGTTGCTGGGCTGGCACGTAGCCCTGCGCGGCGAGCGGACTGAGCCGCGTGACGGTGCGCGCGGCCAGATCATAGTTGTGCGTGGCGCGGCGGGTCTGGTCGGACGCAATGGCCGCTGCCGACTGCTCGCCGATCACCGTCCTGCGCCGCGTGTCGAGTGCCGCGCGGGCCAGTTCCACGTCGGCCTGGGCCTGTGCAACGGCCAGCCGATACGGCACCGGGTCGATCTCGAACAGCAGATCGCCCTTGGCGACATGCTGGTTTTCCGTGACCGCCAGCTTGAGGATGCGCCCGCCAACCGGCGACGCGACATGCACGACGTCGGCGTCGATGGTCGCATCGTCGGTGGATGGGAAGCGCGACGTCCGGGAGATGGCGTAGGCCACCGCCGCCACGCCCAGCACGATGATCGCCAGCGCGATCAGCCGGCCGCGCCACGCGCTCTTGTTGATGCCGGCCATTTTCATAGGAGTTGCCCCGTTCCCGCGAGCCAGACGATCACGGCGATGGTCAAACCGATCGCCACGCAGACGGAGAGCTGGAGTGGCACGATGGCCGACCATCCCGTCATGACGAACACCCGGTGGGCGATGAGCGCACCGGTCGCGCCAATCACGGCGCTGAGCAGCCAGAGCGGGAAATAGGCGCCGAAGATGGCGTAGGACGGCGCGCCGTGCGTGGCGCAGCCCTGCAGGGGAAGCCCTAGCGCGAGCATCAGCGGGACACGCATCGGCAAGGCGATCTCTCGGCTAGGCATGGGTGTGCGGGCGTCCCATCGGCAGTGTTGCGCTGCCAGCGCGGCCTGGCTCGACGACCGGGCAAGGCCGCTTCACTCTAGCAGCGCGCTTGATTCTTGAACAGGTGGGATCAGCGATCAGCTCTCGCCGTGTTGCGCACCGCTTTCCTTTCCATCTGCTGAGAGCGGGGGATCTCTGGCCGGTCGGGCGCTAAAGAAGCCGCTCGGGCCGCCGTCGACAGAAAGGAGACATTCACTGGCGCTGCGGTTCAGGCGCGTTCGACCATGGCAACCACCTCCACCAGCAGCAATTACGTTCCGCAGATATCCATCCCGGGTATCGGGACCAGCATCGACGTCAACACGCTGGTCAGCAAGCTGATGCAGGTGGAGGGCCGACCGCTGAAGCTGCATCAGGACCAGCAGAAGTCGTATCAGACCCAATTGTCGGCGGTCGGCACGCTCAAGAGCGCGCTGTCGACGTTCCAGACCGCGCTGGCGAACCTGGTCGACGCGCCGGCGTTCAGCGGCATGAAGGTGAGCGGCCACGACACCTCGGTGCTGAACGCCACGGTGACCAGCGCGGCCCCAACCGGTACCTATGCCGTCAAGGTGACGCAGCTCGCGCAGTCGCAGGTGCTGTCGGCGCAGGGCCAGGCGTCGAACAAGGTGGCCATCGGCAGCGGCACGCCCACGACGATCTCGTTTGCGTTTGGCGCCGTCTCGGGCGGCACGTTTGCCAACGGCAAGTACTCCGGCGCCACCTTCACGCAGAACGGCAACCTGCCTGGCGGCTCGGTCACCATCAATGCGTCCAACAACACGCTGTCGGGCATCCGCGATGCCATCAACGCAGCCAAACTGGGCGTGTCGGCCAGCATCGTCAACGACGGCAGCGGCACGCCGTACCGCCTGGCGCTGACCTCGAACGCCGGCGGTGCCAGTTCGGCGATGAAGATCTCCGTGTCGGGCGATGCTGCGCTCTCGTCGCTGCTGGCGCACGACCCGGCCGGCGCGCAGAACCTGACCGAGGTGACCACGGGCCAGAACGCCCTGGCCACCATCAACGGCATTGCCGTGCAGAGCACGACCAACACGCTGTCGAACGTGATCGACGGGACGTCGTTCACGCTGTCCAAGACCGGCAGCACCACGGTCACGGTCGGCGGCGACGGCGGGCAGGCCAGCACGTCGGTGCTGAACTTCGTCAAGGCCTACAACGCGCTGCGCATCCAGTTCAACGCGCTGACCAAGTTCGACACCGCCAACCCCACCAACAACGGGGCGCTGGCCGGCGACGTCAGCACCAAGGCGCTCATCAACCAGGTGACCGACGTGTTCGGACGGGCGATCGGCAACGGCTCCTACCAGTCGCTGGGCAGCATCGGCATAACGATGGATGCGGACGGCACGCTGTCGATCAACGACAAGAAGCTCGATGCCGCCATCTTCAAGTCGTCGTCACAGGTGGCGGGTTTGTTTGCCGGCACCGGCACCGCAACGGATGCGCTGGTGAAGGTATCGAGCTTTTCCAAGGCGACACAGGCGGGCAGCTACGCCATCAACGTCACGCAACTGGCCACGCAGGGCTCACTGCAAGGCTCGGCGGCGGCCAACACGACGATCCAGAGCGGCGTGAACGACGGCCTATCGGTCACGCTCAGCGGCATCACGACCAGCATCAACGTCCCGGCAGGGACCTACACGGCTTCGAGCCTCGCTGCACACATCCAGAGCCTGATCAACGCCTCCCCCGCCCTGCAGAAGGCCAAGACGGAGGTGGCGGTCGCGACCGACGCGAACGGCGTGCTGACCCTCACGGACAAGCAGTTCGGCGCGATCTCCACGGTATCGGTGTCGGGCAACGGCGCAGCGTCGCTGCTGGGCGGCAGCCCGATGGCGACGGCGGGGCGGGAAGTCCAAGGCACCATCAACGGCGCGGCCGCCGCCGGGTCAGGCCAGAACCTCTACGGCACAACCGGCACGGCGGCGGAAGGGCTGACGGTGCAGGTCAGCGGCGGCGCGGTCGGCGCCCGTGGCAGCGTGACCGTCCAGCGCGGCTATGCGGCGCAACTCCACACCGTCATGGGCACGCTGCTGTCGAGCAACGGCATGGTGCAGAACGCGACCGATGCCATCAACAGCTCGCTCAATTCGGTGGCCAACCAGATCACCCGGATGCAGCGGCATCTGGACAGCAAGCAGGCGCTGTATTACGCGCAGTTCAACGCGCTGTCCCAAGCCGTGGCGAGCATGACGAACACGAGCAACTACCTGGCGACGCAGCTGGCGGCGCTGCAGAAGCAGACAAGAAACCGCTGATCACTCGCCGCCGCCCGGCGCCAGCACCTCGCGCTGGCCGTTGCGCCCCATCGGCGACACCAGCCCCGCCGCCTCCATCTGCTCGATCAGCCGCGCGGCGCGGTTGTAGCCGATGCGCAACTGGCGCTGCACCGACGAGATCGACGCCCGCCGCGTGTTCAGCACGAAGGCCGCCGCCTCGTCATAGAGCGGGTCGGCCTCGCCCTCGCCATCCTTGCCGCCTTCGCCGCCAAACAGGTCGCCGCTGGCGGCGGCCTCGCCTGGGTCGCCGGCCAGGATGGCTTCGTCGTATTCGGGCTCGCCGAACTGCTTCCAGTGCTCGACCACGCGGTGCACCTCCTCATCCGCCACGAACGCGCCGTGCACGCGCTGCGGATAGCCGGTGCCCGGTGGCAGGAACAGCATGTCGCCTTGGCCCAGCAGCGATTCCGCCCCCATCTGGTCGAGGATCGTGCGCGAGTCGATCTTGGATGACACCTGGAACGCCACGCGCGTCGGGATGTTGGCCTTGATCAGCCCGGTGATCACGTCCACCGACGGCCGCTGCGTCGCCAAAATCAAATGGATGCCGGCCGCGCGCGCCTTCTGCGCCAGCCGCGCGATCAGCTCTTCAATCTTCTTGCCGGCCACCATCATCAGGTCGGCCAGCTCGTCGATCACCACCACGATGAGCGGCAGCGTGGAGAGCGGCTCGGGCGCCTCGGGCGTCAGCGAGAACGGGTTCGGTACCTTGCGCCCGGCCTGCTCGGCCGCGCGGATCTTCTGGTTGTAGCCGGCCAGATTGCGCACGCCCAGCGCGGACATCAGGCGATAGCGCTTCTCCATCTCGCCCACGCACCAGTTGAGCGCGTGCGCGGCCTGCTTCATGTCGGTCACGACCGGCGCCAGCAGGTGCGGAATGCCCTCGTACACCGAGAGCTCCAGCATCTTCGGGTCGATCATGATCATGCGCACGTCTTCCGGCGTGGCCTTGTACAGCATCGACAGGATCATCGCGTTGACGGCCACCGACTTGCCCGAGCCCGTGGTGCCAGCCACCAGCAGGTGCGGCGCGCGCGCGAGGTCCGTCACCACCGGATTGCCGGTGATGTCCTTGCCCATCGCCAGCACGAGGTGCGAGGCATGCGACTGGAAATCCGCCGCGTTCACGACTTCCGACAGGCGGATCATCTCGCGCCGCGCGTTGGGCAGCTCCAGGCCCATGCAGGTCTTGCCGGGAATGGTCTCGACCACGCGGATGGACGTCACGCCCAGCGCGCGCGCCAGGTCCTTCATCAGGCCCACCACCTGCGCGCCGCGCACGCCGATGGCCGGGTCGACCTCGAAGCGCGTGATGACGGGACCCGCCGAGGCACCCACCACCGTCACCGGCACCTTGAACTCGGCCAGGCGCTGGGCGATCAAGTTACTGGTCTCTTCCAGGTGTTCAGCCGAGACGGCCTCGGTGTTGGTCGATGCGGCGGTCAGCAAGTCCGGGCCGGGCAGACGGTAATCCACGTGGCGCGGCGCAACGGGCACCGGCACTGGCGCAGGCGCGGCCACCACCGGCGGTGATGCGCGCGATACGACGTCTCCCACCACGGCAGGCAATACGATGCGCGGCTTGGGCGTGGGCATCGCGGCCGTCGGCGGGACACTCTGCTCCGCCTGCGGCGTGACCGAAGGCACCGCAACCGTCGCCGTGGGTTCGGGTTCGGGCAGCGGCTCGGCAACTTCAACAGCCTCAGAAACTTCAACGGTCTCAACCGCCTCAACCGCTTCCGCAACCGGCTCAGGCCCCTGCGGCTGATCGATCGGCGCGATCAGGCCGCGCAGTTCCGCCAGCAGTGCCTGTGCTTCCTGGCGCACCGCTTCCAGATCAACCGCCTGTGTATCGGCATCGGCCGAGGGCGTCTCGGCGGACTGTGCCATCTCCGGCTCCGCGTGCGCTTGCGCCGGTGAGGCGACGGCGGCCGGGGTGGGTGGCACGTCAACGTCCGCATGCACCTCCGCCTGCGCTTCCACCGGCGCCGGCTGGGGAGCGGGCGAGCGCAAGCCGAGCTGCGGCTGATGGAACGGGCTGCTGACGATGGTGGCACGCGGCTTGGGCCCGGCCGGGGCCGGCGCGGGCGCCGCTACCGGCGCAGATGGAGGCGTGGCACGTTCGCTTGCGGGCGGCTCGGCAGCGGCGGCTTTCTGTGCGTCGAGCAGCGGCCAGATCTCGCCGGGTTGCGGTGGGGATGGGCGCGTGCGCGGCGGCGGCTGCCAGGCCGGCTGGCGGCGTGCAGAAATGGCTTCGATGCCGCGATGGCGAGGCGCAGGACGTGCGGCGTCGACCTTGGCGGACCAATGGGCCTCCCCTGCCCCGCCCAGGCCAAACGCAGTGGGTTTCAGGGGCGCATCGTGGGCGGCCTCGGGCGTCGGGGCGGCCTCGGGCGGCAGTTCGTCTTCAACCGCGCGACGGCGGGCGAACACCTGCCGCCAGGATCGCCCAAACACTATCGGCGCCACCCAGACCAGCACGCCGAGCATCAACAGAAACGCGCCCGTCCAGCCCAGCATGGCCGAAAACAGCGACGACAACCCGCGCCCCACCGCCCCACCCGCCTTGTCCTGCGGATCGGCGCCGGAGGTGAGCGCTTCGAGCGCGGCGCTCGCGCACAGTGCGGTCAGCGTGACCAGCCACATCCGAACGGTGCCCGGCCCCTTGAAGAAGCCGCGCTCTCCCGCCAGCACACGCGTTGCGTATCGCCACACCAGCGGCAGCAGCCACACGGTGGAAATGCCAAACCAGCCAAGCCCCATTTCGAAATGCCGTCTACAAATGCCAGGCCGCGATTGTAGCGGGGTGCGCGCGCCCGCCCACATTTACTCATCCGATAGCCGCGGAGCAAAGTTGAACATTGCGTGCGCAACGCCGTTCGAGATTGCTCGGATTTTTCCTAGGATGAAGACGAGAGTGGCGCTTCCCCGCACGCTCTTCTTACGCTCGAACCCGCCGCTGGTGCGGGTTCTTTTTTTCCGCCAGTCTGCAAATCACGCTGCGCCCGCTTCGTCTGCTGCGTTGGCACGGAATCGGTGCATCCGGTCGCATCCGCGCGAACATTCTTGAGACTTGCGCATGCCGTGGCTTCATACAATCGGACTAAGGCGGCTGTAGCCGGCCGCCCAACGTCAGCGCCGCCGCGTCCCGCCGCTTGGCGCTGTGCAAGCCCACGCAGACCACCATGACGATCGACCACAACGAGCTCATCGCGCTGAATGCCTCGATCAGCGAAAACCTGACCAATGTCTCCAAGCTCGGTGCCCGTGTCGTTGCGTTGAGCCGCTTCATTGCCGCGGCCTTCCCCTACCTGCCCCCGACGGAATGTGCCGCCATCGAGCACAACTTCCGGCGGGAGATCAATGACGCCATGTCGATGACCAGCGACGAGGCCGTCCCCGGCCCCTATGAGGCGACGCTGCTGGACGAGGTGAATGTGCTGATCGCCGCGCTGAAGCAGCGTACGCAGATGCTGATGTAGGCGGCGCTCATGCCGGCTGCGCACCGAACCGTTGCCGGATCAGGGCCTGCGGGTAGTGATAGTTCCAGCGCAGCTCCGTGCCGGCGGCAACGGGCTCCGTCGTGAAGAACGCGCGGATGGCGAAGCGCCGGCCGCAGCGGGAGAGTGCGTGAAACACGGCGGCCTCCATGTTGTAGCCGGCACCGGCCTGGCGGGCCGGACGCTCGCCTTCGTAGGCAAACGCGGTGTTGGCCATCGCCAGGATGTTCTCGCCGTCGATCCATGATTCGATGCCATCGACCGTGGTCGACAGTACGAAGGTCGGGTCGATGCAGGCGTAATAGGTGGCGGCGTTCATCAGCCGACCGCCGTAGACGCCCAGGCATGCGCCTGCCTCAAGATCGCGCACCGCAAACACACCGCGCTCGCCCACCAGCGCGTGTTCCCGCGGATCGCACAAATCGGTGGGCAGCATTGCACGGCAATGGATCTGGCTGTGATACCGCATCGCGCGTGCATCCGAAGCTTCATCGGCCTGCAGATACGGCCAGACCGGATCGGCAACGTAGGTGCGCGTGCCGTCGTCGGGCCGTCCAAACTGCTGGAGCGTCGCCACGACGACCGGGTTGCTCGCCTCATCCCGGAAGGGATAGCGCATGTCGACTTCGGGCGCATACACCAGCCGCGCAATGGCATGCGCATGCTTGAACGCAGTGCTTTCCTCGTGCAGCGCCCGCATGCAGCGCAGGACCGCGTCGTCGTCGGATTCTGCGGCAGCGAACGCGAGGATCTCGGCCTTGAGCGCTTGTGCAATGCGGTAGAACTGGGCGTGCCGGGCCACCGGGTCGGGCGCCTCGCCTGCCTGCCGGATGCCCCGCCGAATGCGCCCGATCAGGGCGTCTGCGGCGGACGGGGTCGATGACGACATGAGAACACCCGTTGCGAATGGCCAATCGGGCCGATCGTGCCATCTAGCAAGAACCATGGCCAAGCGCGCCGGCATGCCCCGCAATCGGGCGTGAAACCAGCGGCAGCGCGGGTGATGCGGGGCCGGCCGCTGTCCGACACCCTCAACAAAGCTCATCAAACCTGCCAGTCCGTTGAAGCGCATCGACGCCTTCTGTCAGCCTGGGCGGCAAAAATCGTCACCCTCCCGTCGTGGGGTGCTTGGCATGCTTCCTGCACCCGCTCGCCGCGGTTTGACGACAACAACGAACGAAGGCGGGTGATATGAACGACAAGCGCGGGCCGGCGTTGCCCCCACAGAGCAACAATCGTGCGGAGGGCACCATCGACAACCTCTCCAGACGGAATTTCGTGTATGGGCTGGGTGCTGCGCTGCTATCGGGTTGCGGCGGCGGGGATGGTGCCGCAACCGCGGCCACCACCACGCAAGGCACGACAGGCACGACAGGCACGGCGGGAACGACCACCTCGAACACGGCCGCCAGCACGCAGACTTTCACGCATCCGGGCCTGCTGCACACCGAGGCGGATTTCGGCCGCATGCGCGCCAAGGTCGCGGCCAAGGCCTCGCCGTGGATCGACGGCTGGAATGTGCTCGTCGCCAACAGCCACACCAGCCTGTCGCGCAACCCCAATCCGCAAGCCGCCATCTATCGCGGCAACGACGGCGTGCACGCCGAGAACTACGGCATCCTCTACAACGACATCGCCGCAGCGTATGGCTGCGCGCTGCGCTGGAAGGTCTCGGGCGACACGGCCTATGCCGACAAGGCGGTGCAGTACCTCAACGCCTGGTCGGCCACGCTCACCACGCTGGGCGGCGACTCCAACGTCGACCTGGCTGCCGGCATCTACGGCTACCAGTTCGCCAACGCGGGCGAAATCATGCGCAGCTACAGCGGCTGGAGCGCGTCCGGCCTGGCCGCGTTCCAGGCGCTGATGCGCAACGTCTTCTACCCCATCAATCACAAATTCCTGACCCTGCACAACGGCACGGAGATCACGCACTACTGGGCCAACTGGGACTTGTGCAACCTCGCCTCCGTGCTCGCCATCGGCGTGCTGTGCGATGACGCCAGCCTCTTCAACGAGGCCATCACATACTTCAAGAGCGGCGCGGGCAATGGCTGCATCGAGCAGGCCGTGTACTACGTGCACCCGGGCTATCTGGGCCAATGGCAGGAAACCGGCCGCGACCAGGGCCACAACACGCTGGGCATCGCGCTGGGCGGCGCGATCTGCGAGATGGCGTGGAACCAGGGCATCGACCTGTACGGCCTCGACAACAACCGCTTCCTGGCCGGCGCCGAGTACGTGGCCAAGGCCAACCTGATCCAGTCCGGCACCACGTACTACACCGTGCCCTACGTCACGTACCAGAATGTGGACGTGACCCAGACGGTGCTATCGACGATCGGTCAAGGCACCCATCGGCCATGCTGGGCGCTCGTGGCCAACCACTACATCAACCGCAAGGGGCTGGCGGCGCCGTACAGCAAGCAGTTCGCGGATCTCGTCGCGCCGGAGGGCGGCGGTGGCGACTACGGCCCCAACAGCGGCGGCTACGACCAGCTCGGCTACGGTACCCTCACCTGCACGCTGGACGCGGGCACGCCGGCCACCGCCCCGAGCGGCCTGACAGGCTATGCGGCCGCCGGCAACGTGGTGCTGTCGTGGTGGGGCTGCAGCAACGCCACCAGCTATACGGTCAAGCGCGCCACCATTGCCGGCGGCCCGTACAGCACCGTCCAGAGCGGCATCACCGACCTGCTCAGCCATACCGACACGCCGCCCGCAGCCGGCACGTACTACTACGTCGTCACCGCGCAGACAGCCTCCGGCCAATCGGCTGCCTCCAACCAAGTGAAGGTGGTCACGGCCGTCCAGCTGCACACCGACCTGCCCTTTAACGAGGGCAGCGGCACGCTTGCGGCCGACAGCTCCGGCAACGGCCATACCGGTACGCTCACCAATGGCGCGACCTGGGCGACGGGCCACAGCGGCACTGCGGTGTCGCTCAACGGTTCGGGCGCCTATGTGGCCCTGCCCCCGAACCTGCTGACCGACGTGTCGGACTGCACCCTCTCGGCCTGGGTGTTCTGGAACGCCTCGCAAACCTGGGCGCGCATCTTCGATTTCGGCTCCGGCACCGGCCACTACCTGATGCTGACGCCGCGCAATAGCGCCGGTGTGGCCCGCTTCGCCATCACCGTCAACGGCCATGGTGATCAGATCATCGACGGCACCGCCGCGCTGCCGATCGGGCAATGGGTGCACGTGGCCGTCACGCTGTCGGGCTCGACAGGCGCGCTGTATGTCAACGGCGCGGCCGTCGCCACCAACACCGCGATGTTCCTCGCCCCGTTCCGCTTGGGCGGCACCACGCAGAACTGGCTGGGCAAATCGCAATACGCCGCAGACCCGGGCTTCAACGGGCTGATCGACGACTTCCGCATCCACCGTGGCGCGCTCAGTGGCGCGCAGATCGTATCGCTGATGAACAGCTGACCCTTCAGGAGAGCCCGCAGCCATGAAACCGACCTACTACGGGCACGGCCTGTCGATCGGCAGCGAGACCAACGCGGGCGTGAGCAACATGCGCGTTTCACCGACATCGTCGTCAAGAACTTCCACGACGTGGGCAGCACCCAGGCCGCCAAGCGCACCATGACCATCCTCGGCTACGAAGCCAACGGCCAGAACCATCCGCTGACGATTGACGATCACGCTGGACAACGTGGTCTTCGACGGCATGCAGCCGGCGTTCCAGGGCGCGCACAATGGCGGCCCCGCTTCACCGTCGGCAGCGCACTTCAAGTTGGGCAGTGACGTGAGCGTGTCGGGCACGCCCGGCACTGCCGCACCGGTGGATTGCAGTGCCGCCTTCGTGCCGCTCAAATCCGTCGCCCCCACCTCGCCGATCTGAGGTTTGCGCGCAGGTGCGGGCGACGTTTGCATCGCTCAGGAAATCGCCCCGACCGCCGATGTTGATTGCATCCGCGGTCGGGGCGTTGCATGACCCCCTGCCCCATTCCAAGCCCGAACCCCCAAGCGCACTCACCCGCGCGGCGCCCATGTGTTTTTTCCGATGAAGTCTGCGCGGTCCACCGCCTCCCGCCCGACCGTCCGCCTGCTTGCCCTGCTGGTTGCCTTATCCGCCGCGCGCCCCGCGCATGCGCTGGCCGACGACACCCCGAAGCACCTGCGGATCGCGCGGGCACCGCTGGAACATGTCCTGTTGGAAATCGCGCGGCTGAGCGGCCAGCACGTGGTGTTTGCTTCCAGCCTGGTGAAGGACCGCTGGGCCGGGCCTATCGACGGCACGCTGTCGGCCCAGGACGCCGCCCGGCGCGCGCTGCAGGGGTCCGGCCTTGCGCTGGCGACCCTGCCCGATGGCACGCTGACCGTCGTGGCAGCCCGCCCCGATCCAGCGCCGGCGGTGATCGTCACACTCCCGCCTTCCGAGGTACAAGGCGCTGCCGACAGCGGCTTTGCGGCGCTCTCTACTAACGCCATCACGCATCTCGAGATGCCGTCGATGAGCATGCCGCACGCGGTCAACACGATCACCAACGGGCTGCTGTCGAGCCAGCTGCCGCGCACGCTGGGGGCAGCGCTTGCCCAGGCAGGGGTCACGTCCGTTGTCGTCGATCCGTCGGCGCCGCCGCAGTACGCCATACGCGGGTTCATGACCGACGCGATCTCGGTGGATGGTCTGCCTGACCGGCTCGCCTCGCTACGGCCGCTCGAGGCGCTGGACGAGATTCACGTCATCAAGGGCCCGAACGCCGATGTGGCCGGCACCACCATGGCGGGTGGCACCGTCGGCGCCAGCCTGGAGGCGCCCACCGCGGCCACCCAGCGCAGCATTGCCGTGGAGGCTGGCGCGTACGCAGGACGCAAGATCGTGGCGGACCTGGGCGGCACGATCGGCGAGGCGGTGCCAAGCGGCCTGACCTACCGCGTGGTGGGCGTGCAGGACACGTCGGCCAACAGCGCCGGGGGCTACGCCGGCCACCATGTCGGCTATGGGCTCGCGGCGCTGGGCTGGCACGATGCGGCAACGGATGTGACAGCGGGGATCGAAACGATCGCCAGCCGACAGCCGATCCAGCCATCGAGTTTTTCGCTGGGCGGCACGCCAGTGCGCCTGCCCGCCGACAGCCCGCTCGGCAACCCGGACGACAGTCTGCAGAACCGCGCCAACCGCCTGCACTACAAGGTCTCGCACAGCCTGTTGGACGACTGGACCGTGCATTCGCGCGGATCGTACGAGAACGTCACGGCGCAATCGGTGCAATGGCGGCTGATGCCGACGCCGCAGGGTTCCGTGCCCATGCCGATGCTCGGCCTCGGCTATCGCACCGACAACCGCGTCTGGGCGCTGTCGAACGACCTGACGGGCACGGTCCGCCAGGGACGGATCACGCACGCACTGGTGCTGGGGTGGGATGAGATCCAGGACCGGCAGGATTTCGTCTATCCGGGGGCCATCGCCCAGGCCGCGCAGAATCCGTTCGATCCGCAGCCGCTGCCGCCGCCCAGCTTCGTCCCGGGCGTGTCGCTGTCGCAGACGGTGCGGCAATCGGTGTTCCGGCTGCGCGACCGCATTGCGCTGGGAGACCGCTGGGAGGTCTCCGCATCGGTGCGCGCCAACGACTACATCGCCAAGCTGCCGGCCGCCCAGCTGCGCGGCCTGGCGTGGACGCCGGCGTTCGGGCTGGTCTACAAGCTGGACCGGCACACGTCGTGGTTTGCGGACTATTCGCACGGCTTCCAGATCAACACCGGCTATTTCTACAGCGGCGGCACCCTGCAGCCGGAGCGCAGCCGCCAACTGGAAACCGGCGCGCGGTGGGAAGACGCGAGCCGCAAGCTGTCGGCGCAGGTGGCGCTCTACCGCATCGACGCCAATCACGTGAGCCTGGCCGACATGGGACACCCGGGCTACTACATGGAAGTGCCCGAGCAGACTAGCCAGGGGATCGAGCTGTCGCTGCAAGGCGCACTGGGCGGCGGGTGGGAGACCTCGTTGTGGCTGGCCTATTCCAGCATCTCAGGTCGGCTGCTGAACGACCAGACACCTACGGCGCCCGCCGTGAACGGTGCCGCATGGACGACCTACACGGTGCGCGGCGGTTCCTTTGACGGCGCCGGCGCAGGGCTGGGTGTCATCGCACAGAGCGGCGTCACCTGCTACGCCTCGCCAAGCTTCCGCATCCCCGGCTCGATGCTGTTCGATGGCAGCCTGTACTGGCATCGCAAGACGTGGCGCGTCGACCTGATCGCGCGCAATCTCTTCAATGCCCGCGCCTACGGCAATACGCTCACGAGCAGCTTCATCCCCATCCTGCCCGGGCGCACGCTGGATCTGCGGCTCATGCGCAGCTTCTGAAGCTGTAGCAGGCAGTCCATGCATTCACGCATGATGGCGCCCCTTAAATAGGGAATCAGCATCATCAAAATGCACTTAATCGGTGCGATAAAACATTCAATTCATTCCGGCGAGCAATTTCACTCTTTATGGTGATGTGTTGAGAAATAGTGAACGTTATGCTTGGCCTCCAATTTTCCCGATCCGTCAGCAGAGATGCCCGTGCACGTCCTGGCACAACGTGAACGGGAAGCGCCATCGCCATGAAATTCGCCGTCCTGACCACCAATCCGTCCAGCTTTGCCCATGTCGCCGCATACCTGTCGACGCCGGACGTGGAATGCATGTGCTTTGACGATGCACTGGCGTTGCTGCGGGCGCGGCGCACCCATGCTTTCGACCTGGTGATGATCGATGCCCAGCAGTTCCGCACGGCGGGCCAGTTGGTGCTGTCGTGGCGCGACTGCAATGCCGACATGTGCTGGCCGATCCTGGTCTTCGGGCAGTTCACCGACCGCGCAGACATGGCCCATGCCTTCGATGCCGGCGTCGACGACTTGCTCACGGGACACTTCACCGCCGACGAACTGCGCGCCCGTGTGCAGCGGGTGCTGCGCCGCTCCGGCCCCCCGCGACAGGCCGCCAGCATGCACATGGTGGTCGGGCCTTACCGTCTGTCCCGCCTGACCCGTATCGCCAGCATCGACGACACGCCCATCCGCCTGACCGCGCGCGAGTTCGCCACCGCGTGGCTCCTGTTCTCGTCGCCGGGGGCGTTCCTGTCGCGCCAACAGATTGCCTCGGCCGTGTGGGGCACGGATGCGAGCATTGTCGAGCGCTCGATCGAGCAGCACATCTACAAGCTGCGCAAGAAGCTGCGCTTCGGGCAGGAGACCGGCGTCGAACTCAAGACCATCTACGCACGCGGATACCAGCTTGTCGTGCTCGAGCCGGCAAGCGAGCCAATGGACGCTGTGCCAAAACCAAGTCTGGCCGCGTAAATCGCTTGCCTGCGCAAACGATTGCAGCCGGCAGACGCAAAACCGCCCGCTTGCGCAGTTCTTTTGAACTCGGATAACGTGATTTAAATCACTGCTTAATTGCGCTCGCGCGGCGGGATTTCACTCACACTCTGCTGATATAGCGCCGCCAGCTCTGTCCGGTTGCGCGCGCCCAGACGCATCAGGATCTGACGCACGTGCGATTTGACGGTTTCAACGCTGATATGCAGCGTTTGCGCAATCTCGACATTCGATTTACCGCGCACCGTTTCGCGCAGGATGTCGCACTGGCGCGGGGTCAATGCCGACAGGCTGGAGCGGGCAGACGCACCCGGCCCGCGTTCCCGTTCCCGCGCCTCCAGCAGACGGCCGAGCATGGCGTACGCCTGCTCGAGGCTGAGTGGTTGCAACTGCGTGGTCGGCCAGACGCCCGCAGCATCGGCCAGTTGCTCCAGGTCCAGGAGAATCACGCCAGTCGATGCAGTGAGCGCGCCCCACTGGGCGACGAGGTCTGCCATTGCCGCGGCAGTGTGACCGGCCCCCATCCCGGTCGGCATGACAAGGTGTGGTGTGTCGGCTGCGGATGGCAGCACATCGTCCTGACCCCGGGCGTTCATCTCGATCTTCGCTCTGTTGTGGGTTGCAATTGGATGCAAGCGTGGCGATGCCAAATCGCGCAACGCTGTCCTCTTACCTCCATGTGCAACGAGCTGGCCAAAGCGGAACCGGCGGAATGAAAAAAATCGGGCGACATGGCGCAAAGAACGTCAGCGTGCACGGATGCGTACCCACAAACCGGCGATGACGCGCACGTCGATGGGCAGGGTGTCCACCAGCATCTGCAACGCGCGGTGCGGATCGAGCGGGAAACGCCCCGTCACCCGCAAATCGGCAACGTCGGCCTGCAGGTCGATGACGCCGGCGTGATACGGTCGCAGCGCGGCCACGACGTCCGCCAGCGGCTGGTGTTCGACTTCGACGAGGCCCTGCGTCCAGGCGGCCACGGCACGTGCGGACAGCGTCAGCGGCGTGATGCCCTCCTGGTTGAGGCGCAGCACGTCACCGGCGTGGGCCATCGTGGCTGCGCCCGGCGGCGTCGACAACGCGGCCATCCCCTCCAGCACTGCGACGGTCATCGCCTGCGGGGCATCTAGTGATGCGCACATCATCCCGCCCGTGCATTCGGCCACGCCAGCGGGTGATACCAGCCTCATGCGATCGGCCCGCGGGCTCGCCGCCACCAACACACTGCCGCGCCGCAAGCGCACGTCGTGTCCAAGCGCGGTCGGCATGATGTCCACTGCGCTGCGCGCATTGAGGCGTACCTGGTGGCCGTCGGCGAGGGTGAAGTCGCGGCGTTCGGCGGTGGCGGTGCGCATGTCGGCGCCCAGGTCCGACACCGGCATCCGCATATTGACGAGGGCCGCTGCCCCCACGCCCAACCCGCCTACGATCAACGCGCGGCGGCCCCGTCGTACGAGCGCCGGCGACGGCGGCGCGTCCAGCAGGCGCCGTGCGGCCTCGCGATGGGCGTCGGAAACAGATGGCAAGGCGACGGCCCCAAGACTGCCCTCCAGGCGCTGCACCGCCTCGGCATGCGCCGGGTTGGCGTTGCGCCAGGCGGCAAAGCCTTCGTGGTCGGCTTGCGAGGCCATGCCTGAGCGCAGCAGCACGAGCCACTGAATGGCCCGCTCGGCAATCGGATCGTCCAGCGGCCGCTTCACGACGCGCCGGCCAGATAGCACAGGCGTAGCGCCTGGGTCATGTACTTCTGCACCATACGCACCGACACCTGCAGGCGCGCGGCAATCTCGGCATAGGTCAGTCCATCGAGCTGGCTGCAGAGGAAGGCGATGCGTGCCTTGGCAGGCAAACCGTCCAGCACGCGGTCGATGGTGGTGAGGGTTTCCAGGATCAGGGCCCGCTCCTCAGGCGACGGGAGAGTGGCCTCGGGCAGCGCCGCGGCCCATGCCTGATAGGCACGTTCGAGATCGCGGCGGCGCCAGACCTCATACAGCAGTCGCTGCGCAATCGTGGTGAGCAGCGCGCGCGGCTCACGGGCACCCTGCCACCCCGGCATCTGCAGCAACTGCATGAACGTCTCCGACGCCACGTCTTCCGCGCCAAAGCGGCAGCCCGTCTTGCGCCCCACGCGGCCAGCCAGCCAGGCGTAATGCTCTCGGAACCAGTCGGATGCCTGCTCGTTGGCAGGTAGGCAGGCTTGCGTCACGGTCCCCCTTTCGCGCGTATCAACTCAGATCGTCTCCCGATCCCCCACACCGCACGCCGGGCCGCCTCGGGAGAAAGCGTGCGCTGTGTCGGCCGATTTTAGCGACGTATCTACTTCATATGAGTCATTTTGAGCGGGGCATCCCGTCGCAAAGCTTTCAAGTCGCGTGTTTTTCAAGCAGGGCGATGTGGGCGCCACGGCACCGGCACCGCGTTGCGACGCGGCTGCAGCGCCGGGAGGCGCCCGCCGCGCGCACGCTCTGCCCTGCTTGTCCGCCAATCCTCAAATATCCTCAATCTTCTCAAGAAGCGCCTGGCCTGCCCGTACCCAAGTGACATTGCATACTTGAGAGGCATTTCATGACCCGCTTGAAAATCGGGCTCAGGCTTGGCATCGCGTTCGGGTTTGTGGTCGCGCTGGGCCTGCTGACAACGGCGCTGGCCATCTTCCAGATGAACGCAGCCAGCAACGATCTCCAGCAGATGGCGAGCGAGCTGTATCCGAAGACTGCGCTGGTCGCGCAATTGAAGTTCAATGCAGGCACCTCCGCTGTACTCGTGCGCGACGCATGGATGGCGCAGGACGCGGCTGCGGCGAAAGCCCCGTTGCAGAAGATCCAAGCCGTGCGCGTGGAAAGCGCCAAGGCGCGTGAAGCGCTCCAGAAACTGGTGGCCTCCAAGGCGGGCACGGATCTGTTCCAGCGCATCCTGCAAACGCAGGACCCCTACGTCGCCATCCGCAACCGCGCCATCGCACGCATCGAGGCCGATGACAAGAGCGGCGCGCTGGCGATCCTGCAGGACGAGATGCCGCCCCCCCAGGCGGCCTACTTCGAGGCACTGGACGGGCTGGCCAATCACCAGGCGCAGCGCATGGTCGACGCAGGCAACAGTGCCATGGAGGCGGCCCGGCGCGCCACGCTCATCCTGCTGGCCATTGCCGTAGCCAGCACACTGCTGGCGATCCTCGCCGCCATCTGGATCACGCGTTCGATCGTGCGGCCGATTTCGCAAGCGGTTCACCTCGCCGACGACGTGGCCCGTGGTGACCTGTCGACCCGCATCCATTCTCTCCATGCCCAGGCAGCGGATGAAACCGGCCAGCTCGCGCGCGCGCTGGACGCGATGCGCGCCAACCTGGCGACGATCGTGCAGGAGGTGCATGACAGTACGGATACCATCGCCACCGCCTCCGGCCAGGTGGCCGCCGGCAGCAGTGACCTATCCGCGCGGACCGAGCAGCAGGCGGCCTCGCTCGAGGAAACCGCCTCCAGCATGACGGAGCTGACCGAAACGGTCCGCCGCAATGCCGACAGCGCACGGCAGGCCAGCACGCTGGCCACCGCAGCTGCGGGCGTGGCCACCGGCGCGCAGGAGGCCGTCAGCCGCCTGGGCGGGACCATGCAGCGCATGCACGAGGCGTCCAGCAAGATCGCCGACATCACCGGCGTGATCGAGGGCATCGCCTTCCAGACCAACATCCTCGCCCTCAACGCCGCGGTGGAAGCCGCCCGCGCCGGCGAGCAAGGTCGTGGCTTTGCGGTGGTGGCGGGTGAGGTCCGCAGCCTGGCGCAGCGCTCGTCGGTGGCCGCCCGGGAGATCAAGCAGCTGATCGAACGTTCGGTCGAGGGCGTGCGGGAAAGCACCGAAGCCACCCATGACGTCGGCGCCACCATCCACCGGATCGAGGCCGAGATTGCCCGCGTGGCGCAGATCGTGGGCGAGATCGCCGAGGCATCGGAAGAACAAAGCCGCAATATCGAGCACGTCGGACAGGCCGTGCAGCAGATGGACGAGGTCACGCAGCAGAACGCGGCGCTGGTCGAGCAGTCGACTGCGGCGGCGCAGTCGCTGGAGGAACGGGCTGCGCAGTTGAAGCATGCCGTGTCGGTGTTCAGGCTGGCGAAAGGTACGTTGGCTTAACGTTGGTGTCCTCAGCACTTCGCTGCACAACGCATGATTCACGACATTGACCTTGGCTGAAAAGACATGCTGCTCAACAACCTGAAGATATCCGTCCGGCTCAGCCTTGGCTTCGCTGCGCTTGTGATCCTGCTGCTGATCAACGCCACTGTCGGCTGGAGCTCGATTTCCGCCGGCAAGCAGCAGACGGACCTCATCGTCCACGAGAACAACGCGAAGATCGCCCTCGCCTACGAACTGCAAGGGGACCTGAATGAAGTCGCGCGGGCCATTCGGGACTACGTGATCTATCAAGACAGAGAGTTGCAGGAGACGATGTCCAAAAGGATCGTCACCTACCGGCAGAAGCTCGACCAAGATCTGGCGAAAATGAAACCGCTGATCCATTCCGCAGAAGGACAGCAGCTTCACGCCGCGATCGAAGCCGGGAAGAAAGACATCGTGCCACTTTATGAAAAGGTCATCCCGCTGGTCGATGCCGGCAATATGGAAGCGGCCGCGATCTTCCTTGCCCGGGACGTCCAGCCCATGCAGGACAAGCTGTTTGGTTCGATCCGGGCGCTGATCGATCGTCAGGTGAAGCTGAATCAGGACGCCGCCGCACAGGTGGAGGCGGACTACACGCGGACCATCCGGATCATGCTGGCCACTGTGGCGAGCTCGGTTGCGCTGGCTGTGATCCTGGCCCTAGGCGTCACGCGTTCGATCACCCGCCCGCTCGCCGACGCCGTGACCTTGGCCAACGCGGTAGCCGCGGGGGATCTGACGCACCGGATCGACGTGCAAAGCACGGACGAGACCGGGCAGTTGCTGCGTGCCCTGCGCGACATGACCGAAAGCCTGACCGGCGTCGTCGGCCGCGTACGCGGCGGCACGCAGAATATCGCCGCCGCCAGCGGCCAGATCGCCGCCGGCAACCTCGATCTGTCTTCACGCACGGAGCAGCAGGCCAGCTCGCTGGAAGAGACCGCGTCGAGCATGGAGGAACTCACTGCCATCGTGAAGCAGAACACGGACCATGCGCACCAGGCCAACGAGCTCGCGGCCACCGCCTCGGCCATCGCCAACCAAGGGCGGGCCGTGGTCGATCAGGTGGTCGACCGGATGGGCGAGATCAGCGACAGCTCCAACAAGATCGCCGAGATCACGGGCATGATCGAGAGCATCGCGTTCCAGACGAACATCCTCGCGCTCAATGCCGCCGTCGAGGCAGCGCGGGCGGGTGAACAGGGCCGCGGCTTTGCCGTGGTGGCCAGCGAGGTGCGTACGCTGGCCCAGCGCTCGTCAAGCGCGGCGAGGGAGATCAAGGGCCTGATCGAGACCTCGGTGGAGAAAGTGCAGAACGGCTCGTTGCTGGTCGATGAGGCGGGCAAGACGATGTCCGACGTCACGAAGGCGATCGAGCGCGTGACCCACATCATGGGCGAGATCGCTGCGGCGTCTTCCGAGCAAAGCCGCGGCATCGAGCAAGTCAGCCTGGCGGTCACGCAGATGGATGAGGTGACGCAGCAGAACGCCGCGCTCGTGGAACAGGCGGCCGCGGCTTCTGCATCGTTGCAGGAACAGGGGCAGCAGCTCAGCGCGACGGTTGCGTTCTTTCGTCTTGACGGCGCGGAATCCACGCCGACGTTGAGCGCAGGTTAGGCACACCATGGTGGCGGCCCAAAATTCATCAATGCTCAGAAACCCGCGGCCAGGCGTGGACTGGCCGTGGGTGCGCCGCTACAGTGGGTGCAGCCTTGATACGGAAGCCGGCTCAGCTGCCGTGCCGGGTCAGGCGAGATCGGTGGCCCCTCCCCGACCTCGCCGTCTCGTGTGCGGTACGGCGGAGCACGGTTGAGCGCCTTGTTGACGTATCACTGCCGCACGGTCCGCTAGTCGGCTTTTGACGCGCTGGCGTCGTCTCCCTGAGCAAACTTGGATCGTGCTGCCCGCCTACACGGCGGGCTTTTTTTTTTCGCGTATCACGCGCCGCCCGAGGGCACCGGCCTGGACACAGCCGAGCCGCGCGTGGCCTCGATCATCAGGATCACCATCAGGACGACGCCCGCCAACACGAACACCGCGTAGCCGATGTTGCCGCCCTCGATCGCAAACAGCGACGGCGAATAGGTCTGGCCGGTGCAGATCATGGTGCCGGCGGTCATGCCGGTGTAGTGCATGCCGCAGACCGCCACGCCCATGATGAGCGCCGCGCCCAGTTGCTTGCCCTTGGTCTTGACGGTGGTCGCCAGCCACAGCGCGACGATCGACACCACCACCGCGATCAGCGCAGACAGCGCGACGATCGACAGGCTCCAGTCGAATTCGCTGTTGGTGTGTACGGCATCCATGCCGGTGTAGTGCATGACAGCCACCCCCAACCCGGTCAGCATGCCTCCCCGGACGATGTTACCGACGCGGTTGCCGGTGGTGCGCGACGCGACCACCAGCCCCGCACCGGCAAACACGATCACCACCAGCAGTGAGAGCACGGTCAGGAACAGGTTGAACTCCATGCGCACGGGCGCCCGATACGCGGCCATGCCAATGAAGTGCATCGACCAGACCGCTCCGCCGCCAAGCGCGACGCTGGCGCAGATCAGCCGGTCGGTATCGATGCGACCGTCGGGCCGCCGCATGCGCCGCGACCATCGCAAGCCAACGTATGCGCCAGAGACCGAAATGAGATAGGACAACGCGACGAGCAGCCAATCGTACGTATACGGCACGACCGCGCCCGGAACAGCTTGAAAGCCGTTGAACATGACACACCCTCCCGTTGTAGTGCTCAAAACCGCCAGCGTGCGGCGGTATCTGCTACTTCCACTTGCGTACTGCGACGACTGCGACTGCGACTGCGACAGCGACTGCGAATCCGCGAATGGCGCCTGGAGCCCAGGCGAGCACGTTTCTTATGTTTTGCTGATCGGGGGAGTATGGTCAGGGGAGTCTGCCTAGCCAATAACCTGATCTAGGTAAAAAAAGAGAACACCTGCGGGGAGCGTCGAGGGCGATGACGGCAGGCCTGGACACGCCTGCCGTATCTGAACGATGGAAGGTGAAAACCTCAGAAAAGAAGAACCAGTGAAACCGCGGCGTGCCCTCAACTACCGGCCACGCCAAGCTCGCTCGCCGGCATCGCCACAGGCCGATGCGGCTCGTCGCGCAGCACCGTCCACACCACCACGGCGGCGATGATATCGAAGACCGCCAGCGCCACGAACAGCGGGTTGTAGCCAATGGTGGCCGCCAACGTGCCCACCGCCAGCGAGAACAGCATGCCGCCCAACCAGCCCGACATGCCGGCCAAGCCCACGGCGGTGCCGACCTCGTGTTTGCCAAACAGGTCGGACGTCAAGGTGTACAGCGCGCCCGACAAGGTCTGGTGCGCGAAGCCGCCAAGGCAGAACAGCGCAATCGCCGTGTACGGACTGGCCGCCAACCCGATGCAGGCCGGCCCGATCATGCAGACCGCGCCCGACACCATCACCATCTTGCGCGAGGTGATGAGCGACGTCGCAAACCGCTTCTGGTACCACGGCGCCAGATAGCCGCCGAGCACGCAGCCAATGTCCGCCGCCAGGAACGGCAGCCATGCGAACAGGGCGATCTCCTTGAGGTTCATGTGGCGCTCGGTCGCGAGATAGAGCGGAATCCAGAAGTTGAAGGTCTGCCAGGCCGGCTCCGACAGGAAGCGCGGGATGGCGATCCCCCAGAAGCGCCGGCTGCGCACGATGCGGCCCCACGACGGCTTGGCGGCAACCGCATCGCTCACCGGCGCGTCCTGCCCGGCGAGGATGTATGCGTGCTCGTCGGCAGACAAGCGCGGGTGCTGGGCCGGCACGCGGTACAGCAGGAACCAGAGCACGCTCCACACCAGCCCCAGCACCCCGATCACGGCAAACGCGAAGCGCCAGTTGCCGTGCAGGATGCACCAGACCACCAGCGGCGGCGCCAGCACCGCTCCCACCGAAGACCCGATGTTGAACCAGCCGGTGGCAATCGAGCGCTCCTTGGCCGGAAACCATTCGGACGTCGCGCGCAGCGCCGAGGGGAACCCCGCCGCCTCCGTCACCCCCAGCATCGCGCGGAACACCGCCAGCGACACCCAGTTGCCCGCCGTGCTGTGCAGCAGGCACACCACCGACCATGCCCCCGCAAACAGCGCGAAGCCCAGCTTGGTGCCGAGCACGTCGAGCACATAACCCGCCACCGGCTGCATCAGCATGTACGCGCCCTGGAACGCCGCCACGATGTAGCTGTACTGCTGCGTGGTGATGTTCAGGACCTTGTTGACTTCGGGTGCGGCCACGGCCAGCGCGTTGCGCGCGAGGTAGTTCATGACCAGGCCCGTGAGGACGAGCCCGATCATCCACCAGCGCAAGCCTTTGATGGTGTTCATGTGTGTTGTCTCCTAGGGGCCCCGTTTTGATTGTGGTGTGGGGCTGTGCTGCGTTCAGATGTGCAACATGGGCTCCGGTAGTCCGGTCACGCCCGGGCGTACAGCAAACGTGCTGCCCGAGAGCGGGTCGCCGTCGATGCGGATCGACGTGACGAACAAGGTGTCCAGCCCCGGCCCGCCAAACGAGCACATGGCCGGCTTGGTGGCAGGGATGGCGATGCTGCGATCGAGCCGCCCGGCCGGCGTGAAGCGATGCACCAGCCCGGCATCGTTGCCGCAGATCCAGTAGCAGCCGTCGGCGTCCACGGCAGCGCCGTCAGGGCGGCCGGGGTGGTTGTGCATGTCGATGAAGACGCGGCGGTTGTGCGGCGTGCCGCTGGCGATGTCGTAGTCGAAGGCCCAGACCACCTGTCGGTTCGGGTGCGAGTCGGACAGGTACATCGTGCGGCCGTCGGGGCTGAAGGCCATGCCGTTGGGCACGATCAGGTCATCCAGCAGCGCATCGAGGCGGCCGCTGGCGGCATCGAAGCCGTAGACCTTGCCGTCGGGGACGGCCAGCGACATGTTCAGGACCATGGTGCCGGCGCGCAGCCGGCCCTGGCGGTCGCAGCGGCCGTCGTTGAAGCGCATGTCGGGGGTGGCGTGCGGAACTTCCGCCAGGCGCTCGGGTGCGAGCACGGGCAGACCGGGCTGCAACGGCCCGGTGCGGAAGACGCCGGTCTCCATCGCCAGCAGCCAGCCGCCGCCCTGGACCATCGCCATGCAGCCGGTCATCTCCGGCACGGCCCACTGATCGGCGCGGCCGCTCTCCGGATGCCAGCGCCACAGCGTGCGCGCGGGAATGTCCGTCCAGTACAGCGCCTGCTCGCCTGGGTGCCAGACCGGGCTTTCGCCGACGCCGCAGCGCATGGTGCCGATGCGTTCCACGTGTGCGCGCATGGTGTCAGTCTCCGAACGGGCCGGCGTTGACGAAGGCGCCGCCCTGGTACTGCGCGGCCGGATCGTCGGCGGGCAGCGGCGGTTGCGCCTCGACCTGCGCGCGGAAGATCTCGCTGGTCTCGGTGGGCACGTAGCCGAGGTGCGCGGCGTGGCGGTTGTCCCACCAGTGGTCGCGGTTGGCCGACATGCCGTAGACCACCGTAAAGCCAACGTTGGGGACGAACAGCGCGCGGCGGATCAGTTGCTCCAGATCGTCGTAGCCGAGCCAGGTGACCAGCATGCGGCGGTCGCGGGCCTCGGCGAACGAGGAGCCGATGCGGATCGCCACGGTCTCGATGCCGTAGCGTTCGAAATAGAAGCTGGCGAGCTGCTCGCCAAAGACCTTGCTCAAGCCGTAGTAGCCGTCGGGCTTGGTCGGCACGGTGCTGTCAATGATCTCGCCCTGCTTGTAGAAGCCGATGGTGTGGTTCGAGCTGGCGAACACGATGCGGCGCACGCCGTGGCGCCGGGCGGCTTCATACAGGTTGTAGGTGCCCTGGATGTTGGCCGGCAGGATCTCTTCGAACGGCCGCTCGACCGAGATGCCACCCAAGTGCACGATCGCATCGGTGCCGGCGACGAGTGCGTCGACAGCCTGCGCATCGGCCAGGTTGCACGGCACGATCTCTTCGCCGTCACGTGCGGCGCCAAGATCAGCGATGTCGGACAGGCGCAGCACGTCGGCGTACTGCGGCAAGCGCTCGCGCAGCACCTTGCCGAGGTTGCCCCCCGCGCCGGTCAGCAGCAGGCGATGGCAACGGGTGGTGATGCCCGCCAGCGGATCGGCCGGGGCTTGTGCGTCGGTATGCGTCATGTCAGGTCACTGGAGCAGGATTGAACAGGGCCAGCGCATTGTGCAGCCCGAGCTTGTCGGCGCACACCTGCTTGCGGCCGCTGGCCACGTCGAGGATGAGGTGGAACAGCTCCCAGCCGATGTCGGCAATGCTCGCTTCACCGGTGGCGATACGGCCGGCGTCGAGGTCGATCAGGTCGTGCCAGCGCTCGGACAGCGCCTTGCGCGTCGACACCTTGATCACCGGCGCCATGGCCAGGCCGTACGGCGTGCCGCGCCCCGTGGTGAATACCTGCAGGTTCATGCCCGAGGCGAGCTGCAGGGTGCCGCACACAAAATCGCTGGCCGGTGTAGCCGCGAAGATCAGGCCCTTGCGGCGCACCTTCTCGCCCGGGCCGAGCACGTCGACGATGGGCGTGCTGCCCGACTTGACGATGGAGCCCAGCGCCTTCTCCACCACGTTGGACAGGCCGCCCTTCTTGTTGCCGGGCGACGGGTTGGCGCTTCGGTCGGTCTGGCCGCCGCTCAAGTAGTTGTCGTACCAGTCCATCTCGCGCAGCAGCGCGCGGCCGACGTCTTCATCGATGGCGCGCGGCGTGAGCAGGTGGATGGCGTCGCGCACCTCGGTCACTTCCGAGAACATCACGGTGCCGCCGGCACGCACGATCAGGTCGGCCGCAAAGCCGACCGCCGGGTTGGCGGTCACGCCCGAGAACGCATCGCTGCCGCCGCACTGCACGCCGACCACGAGGTCCGACGCCGGGCAGGTTTCGCGCCGGCGCTTGTTCAGTTGCGCGAGGCGGTGCTCGGCCATCTCCAGGATGGCCTCGACCATGCCGGTGAAGCCGTCGAAGGCTTCGTCCTGCAGGCGTAGCACGGGCGAATCGGCGGTGCCGGCCACCTCGATGGGGATACGGCCGCCCGGGGCGAGCTTCTCCGGCACGAGGCGCTCGGGCACGAGCTTCTCGCAGCCCAGGCCGATCACCATGATCTCGCCGCCAAAGTTCGGGTTGAGCGCCAGGTTCTGCAGCGTGCGGATCGGCACGATGGCCGCCGGCGCGTTGATGGCGACGCCGCAGCCATAGACGTGATTGAGCGCCACCACATCGTCGACGTTCGGGTACAGCGGCAGCAGCTCGCGCTTGATGCGCGCGACCACGTGGTCCGTCACGCCGGCCACGCACTGCACGCTGGTCATGATGCCGAGCACGTTCTTGGTGCCGACCGTGCCGTCGGTGTTGCGGTAGCCCTCGAAGGTGTAGCCCTCCAGCGGCGCCAGCTTCGGATCGGGGCGCGTGGCCAGCGGCAGCTCATCGAGCGCGGGTGCGGATGGCAGCTTGACTGCGTGTTCGTTGATCCAGCTGCCGCGCGGCAGTGGTTTGACGGCATAGCCGATCACCTCGCCATAACGGATGACGGCATCGCCTTCGGCCAGGTCAGACAGCGCCACCTTGTGGCCTTGCGGCACGCCTTCGACCAGTACGGTGCCGTCGGCCAGTGCCGTGCCGGCAGGCAAGCCACGCGCGTTGACGACGATGGCGACGTTGTCGCTGTCGTGCACGCGGATCGTCAGCGCTTTCTCGGTTGCGTTGCCGGCCTCGGGGGCCAGCGTGGATTCGGACATCACAGACTCCGCGATTGGTTCAAGCATATGCAGTTCAGCGTCCCAGGCTCGGGCGCTTCGGATCGTACGTCCAGCCCGGCACGAGGTATTGCATGGCCATGGCGTCGTCGCGCGCGCCGGGGCCGAGGGTCTTGTACAGCGCATGGGCCGCCATGACGCGGTCCATGTCGATCTCGATGCCGAGGCCCGGGCGGTCCGGCACGGCCACGTGGCCGCCCTGGATGCGCAGCGGCTCGCGCGTCAGGCGCTCTTCGGCTTCCTGCCAGATCCAGTGTGTGTCGATGGCGGTAATGGTGCCCGGTGCGGCGGCAGCCACGTGCGTGAACATTGCCAGCGAGACATCGAAATGGTTGTTGGAATGCGAGCCCCAGGTCAGGCCCCATTCGTCGCACAGTTGCGCGACGCGCACAGAGCCCTGCATGGTCCAGAAATGCGGATCGGCCAGGGGGATGTCCACCGCCTGCAGCGGAATCGCGTGGCCCAGCTGGCGCCAATCCGTGGCGATCATGTTGGTGGCGGTCGGGATGCCGGTGGCACGCTTGAACTCGGCCATGACTTCGCGGCCCGAGTAGCCGGCTTCGGGGCCGCACGGGTCTTCGGCGTAGGCCAGCAGGTGGCCTTGTCCCTTGCACAGCGCGATGGCCTCGCCCAGCGACCAGGCGCCGTTCGGGTCCAGCGTGACGCGGGCCTGAGGGAAGCGCGCCTTGATGGCAGCAATCGCTTCCATTTCCTCGGCGCCGCGCATCACGCCGCCCTTGAGCTTGAAATCGGCAAAGCCGTAACGCTCGGTAGCGGCTTCGGCCAAGCGGGCGATGGCGGCGGGCGTCATGGCGGCTTCGTGGCGCAGGCGCAGCCAATCATCCGCGCCACTGGCACCATCGAGATACGGCAGATCGGTCTTGCGGCGGTCGCCCACGTAGAACAGGTAGGCGAGCATCGGGGCGGAATCGCGCTGCTGCCCGGCACCGAGCAGCTCGGCCACCGGCACTTCCAGGAACTGGCCGAGCAGGTCCAGCAGCGCCGCTTCCACCGCCGTAATGACGTTGTCCATGCGCAGGTTGATCTCGTGCGGCTGGCGCAGCACGGCGGCCTCGGACGCCGACGTCACCTGGTGCACGGTAGCCTGATGCGCGGCATTGCCGCCGCCGGCGAGCGCGCGCCGGATGCTGTTCAGCACGCCATTGGTACGGCCGATCGATTGGCCCACTACCAGCGGCGTGATGCGTTCCAGCGCGAGGCGGATGCCCTCCCCGCCCGGCACCTCGCCCACGCCGGTGCGGCCGGCGTTGTCCTTGAGGATGACGAGGTTGCGCGTGAAAAACGGCGCATGCGCGCCGCATAGGTTCAGCAGCATGCTGTCCCGACCGGCGACGGGGATCACCTGCATCTCCGTCACGCGCGGGGTATGCGTGCGCGCGCCGGATTCGATCGATTGCAATGTCACGTTGACAGCTCCTGCGGTTACAGCGGCTTGAGTTCCACGCGCTTGATCTCGCCCACCATCACCAGATAGCAGACGATGGCGATCGCCGCGTGGATGCCCACGTAGACCAGCGCACCGTTGAACGAGCCCGTGGTGTTGACGATATAGCCGATAGCGATGGGCGTGGTGATGCTCGACAGGTTGCCGAAGGTGTTCATCAGTGCACCCGACAGGCCGGCGATCTGCTTGGGCGCGGTATCCGAGTTGACCGCCCAGCCCAGCGCGCCCAGGCCCTTGCCGAAGAATGAGAGCGCCATCACCGCCACCACGATGCTCTGCGCGTCGACGTAGTTGCAGATCACCATGCTCATCGACAGCAGCATGCCCACCACGATCGGCACCTTGCGCGCCACCGACAGCGAGGCCCCGCGGCGCAGCAGCGCATCGGAGATGATCCCGCCCAGGATGCCGCCCAGGAAACCGCATACCGCCGGAATCGACGCCACGAAGCCCGCTTTCAGGATCGACATGCCGCGCGCCTGCACCAGGTACACCGGGAACCACGTGATGAAGAAATACGTGAGCGCGTTGATGCAGTACTGCGCGATGTACACACCCATCAGCATGCGGTTGCCCAGCAGCTGCTTGACGTAGCCGAGGTTCGGGCCCTCGGTCTTGGCGACGCCCGAGCGGTCCATGTTGACCAGGCCGCCGCCGGCCTCGATGTAGTCGATCTCGCGGCGGGTGATGCGCGGGTGATCCTTCGGATCGTGCACGAAGGTCTTCCAGGCAACCGCCATGACCATGCCGATCACACCCATCACGATGAAGACGTAGTGCCAGCCGAACGCATGCACCAGCCACGCCATCAGCGGGGCAAACACCACCGTGGCGGCGTACTGCGCCGAGTTGAAGATGGCCGACGCCGTGCCCCGCTCATTGGCCGGGAACCATGCCGCGACGATGCGACTGTTGGCTGGGAAGGACGGCGCCTCCGCCGCACCCACCAGGAAGCGCAGGCAGAACACCATGGTGACGGCGGCTGCGCCGGTAAAGAAGCCGAGGGCGCCCTGCGCCAGCGTGAACAGCGACCACAGCGCGATGCTGAACGTGTACACGCGCCGGGAGCCGAAGCGATCCAGCAGCCAGCCGCCGGGGATCTGCGCGATCACATAGGCCCAGCCGAAGGCCGAGAAGATATAGCCGAGCGCAACGGCGTCGATGCCGAGGTCTTTCTGCATGGCCGAGCCGGCCATGGCAATGGTGGCGCGGTCCGCATAGTTGATGGTCGTCGCGATGAACAGCATCGCGAGGATTCCGAAACGTACGCGGCTCATGCGCTCGGTGCGCGGCACGCTCTGGGCTCCCACAGTGGGGGCTTTGATATCCATCGTCTCCTCCTTCGTCCGGCGCCAGATGCGCCGGGGGTCAAGCCGCCGGGTCCTGTGCGGCCCGGCTTGTGGTTTGCTTGCTGATTCTGGTTACTGCCACTGCCCGTCGACCAGACGGCGCAGCTTGAGCGGATTGGCGTCTTGCAGTGCCTCGGGCAGCAATTCTGCCGGCAGGTCCTGGTAGCAGACGGGGCGCAGGAAGCGCTCGATGGCCGCCGTGCCGACCGAGGTCGCGCGCGAATCCGTCGTGGCTGGCCACGGGCCGCCGTGCACCATGGCCTGGCAGACCTCGACGCCGGTCGGCCAGCCGTTGGCCAGGATGCGGCCCGCCTTGCGCTCCAGGATCGGCAGCAGCGAACGGGCGATCGCTGTATCCCCGGCATCCAGGTGCAACGTGGCGGTCAGTTGGCCTTCCAGCGATTCGGCCAGCGTGCGCAGTTCTTCCGCATTGGCGCAGCGCACGACCAGGCCGGTGGCGCCGAAGATCTCATCGTGCAGCGTCGGCTGGGCCTGGAAGCTCTTGGCATCGGTGGTGTAGAAACCGGCCTGGCCGCGGTTGGGCTGGTCGCTGCCCAGCCCGCGTGCGACGCAGCGGACGTTGGCCTCGCCGGCCAGCTTGTCGACGCCGCGCGCATAGGCGGCGTGAATGCCTGCGGTCAGCATCGGCTGCGCGGCGGCTCCGCCCATGGCGGCGGCAGCGGCGGCTTCAAAGGCGTCGAGGTCCGGACCGTCGATCGCGAGCAACAGGCCCGGATTCGTGCAGAACTGGCCCGCGCCCATCGTGAGCGAGGCAACGTACTGCTGGCCCAGCGCCGCAGCGCGCTTGGCCAGCGCATCGGGCAGCAGGAAGACGGGGTTGATGGCGCTCAGCTCGCCGTACACGGGAATCGGCTGCGGGCGCGCTTGCGCGATGCGCAGCAGCGCTTGGCCACCAGCACGCGAGCCGGTAAAGCCCACGGCCTGGATACGCGGATCGGCCACCAGCGCGCCCGCCACATCGTTGTCGGCCAGGATCAGCGAGAACACGCCTTCCGGCAGCCCGCATTGCGCAACGGCGGCCTGAACGGCGCGGCCTACGAGTTCGGACGTGCCCGGGTGTGCCGGATGCGCCTTGACGACGACCGGGCAACCGGCGGCCAGCGCCGATGCGGTATCGCCGCCCGCCACCGAGAACGCCAGCGGGAAGTTGCTCGCGCCAAACACGGCCACCGGGCCCAGCGCGATGCGGCGCAGGCGCAGGTCAGAGCGCGGCAGCGGCTTGCGTTCCGGCAGCGCCGGATCAATGCGCGCACCCACGGCATCGCCCGCGCGCACGACATTGGCGAACAGGCGGAGCTGGTTGCACGTGCGGCCGCGCTCGCCTTCCAGGCGGGCACGCGGCAGCGCCGATTCGGCCATCGCGCGCTCGATCAGCGCGTCACCGAGCGCCTCGATCTGGCTGGCGATCGCTTCGAGGAACGCAGCGCGCGCTTGCGGGCCGGTCTCGCGGTAAACGTCAAACGCCGCGGCAGCCAGTTCGGCGGCACGCGCGGCATCGGCCTTGGAGGCCAGGGTGAAGTTGGGTTCGAGCCATTCCCCGGTGGCGGGGTTCATGGCGCGAACCGTGCCGGCACCGCCCGCCACGCGGGCAGCACCCAGCAGCAGTTCGCCGCTTAGAGTCATATTGGTTTCTCCAGCTACGACGGCGCTACGCTCAGGCCGCGAGCTTTTCCACTTCGGCAATGCGCGAAACCAGCGCCGACAGCTCGGCCAGTTCCGCATCGGTCAGGTCGGTCAGCGGGGCACGCACTGGGCCGGCGCTGCGGCCGATGACCTTCATGCCTGCCTTGACGATCGACACTGCGTAACCACGCTTGCGGTTACGCAGCGCAATATACGGCAGCACGAAGTCGTTGATCATCTTGTAGACCTTGGCCTGGTCCATGGCGCGCACGGCGGCGTAGAACTCCAGCGCGAACTTCGGCACGAAGTTGAAGATGGCCGACGAATACGTCGTCACACCCATCGTCAGGTACGGCAGCGCGAAAGTCTCGGCGGTGGGCAGGCCACCGACGTAGGTGAAGCGGTCGCCCATGCGGGCGTAGATGCGCGTCATCAGTTCCAGATCGCCCACGCCATCCTTGAAGCCGACCAGGTTCGGGCAACGGTCGGCCAGGCGCTCGAGATGGTTCTCGTCGAGAATCTGGTTGGCGCGGTTGTAAATGATCACGCCCAGGCGGGTCGATTTGCAGACCTCCTCCACGTGCGCGGCCACGCCGTCGGCGGAGGCTTCGGTCAGGTACGGGGGCAGCAGCAGGATGCCGTCGGCGCCGGCGGCTTCAGCCGCCTTGCAGTATTCCTTGGCCTCGGCGGTGCCGCGGCCGGCCGGAGCGATCACCGGAATCTTGCCGCCGGTTTCAGCCACGGCGGCGCGCACCACGCGGTCGGTCTCGGCGGCGGTGAGCGAGAAGAACTCACCCGTGCCGCCCGCAGCAAACAGGCCGGCCGCATCGTGGCTGAACAGCCAGTTCAGGTTGGCGCGGTAGGCCGCTTCGTCGAACGACAGGTCGGACTTGAAATGCGTGACCGGGAAAGACAGCAGACCGGTGCCGATCTGGTGGGCGAATTCGGTGGGCGTGTATCGGGACATGTCTCGCTCCGCGTGCTGCGGTTGGTGAAAGTGTTGTGAGTGAGCGGATTCTTGCATCGCGATCGATTCAAGTCCAAAACAACTGATGACTCGATTGATACACGTTTTGTATTGATACAGGGTCTTCCCTAGCCTCTAGATTGCGATGCTGCGGCCGCACATGACGCGGCGGCCGCCCTGGGCGTCAAACCGGCATCACACCGCGCCTTCGGCCTCCACATACAACGCATACAAGGAGTGCGAACTTGCCATGTACAGCCGGTTGTTCTTCGGCCCGCCAAAGGTCAGGTTCGGGCAGCGTTCCGGCAGGTGGATGAAGCCGATCGGCAAGCCGCGCGCGTTGAACACCTTCACCCCATCGTAGTTGGCGGAATCGATGCCGAGCCGGCCGTCCGAGCCCCAGCCGCACCAGAGATTGCCATCCTTGTCGACGCGGAAGCCGTCCAGCGCGCCGGCGCCGTTGGCGTCGATCAGCTTGGTCTTGTTCGATGCGCTGCCGTCCGCGGCGATGTCGTAGCTCCAGATGCTGCGTGACGGCGTGCCTTTCCACTCGACCACGTACAGCTTCTTCTCGTCCGGCGAGAACGCGAGGCCGTTCGGGTTGACCAGATCGGTAATGACGGCGCGGACGGCCCCGCTCGGATCGATGCGATAGACGTTGGTGGTGGCCTGCTCCGACTGGGCCTTGAACCCCTCCCAATTGCCGTTGATGCCGAACAGCGGGTCGGTAAACCAGACGCTGTCGTCGGACTTGACCACGATGTCGTTGGGCGCGTTCAGGCGCTTGCCCTGGTACTGGTCGGCCAGCACGGTGATGCGGCCGTCGTGCTCGGTGCGCGTGACGCGGCGCGTCACCGAGTGCTCGCAGGTCACCAAGCGCCCCTGCCGATCACGCGTATTGCCGTTGGCGTAGTTCGACGGTTCGCGGAACACGCTGAAGGCGCCGTTGGTTTCGTCGTACTTCATGATGCGGTTGTTTGGGATGTCGCTCACCAGCAGGTAGCGCCCGGCCGGAAAGTAGACCGGCCCTTCCGCCCACCGCATGCCCGTGGCGAGCTGCTCGACCGAGCTGCTGTAGAGCCGGTACTTCAGGAAGCTCGGGTCGAGCACCTCGACCGCCACATCGGGGTAGCGCGCGTTTGGCTTGAACCCCTCGACCTTCTGCGCGCTCGCCAGGCCGCTGGCTGCAGCAAGCCCCGCGCCGGCCACGCTCCTGAGAAACTTCCTGCGGTCGATCTCCATACCTTCCGTGGTCATGCTCGTCTCCTGGTTGTCGTCGTTGACCCCGTGGACCACCGGACCACCAGGGCGAGCCGATTCTTGCACCACGCATCATTCCCCTTCAAGATAAGCACTGACTCAATCAATACAGGTTTTGAATCGATGTTCGAGCTCAGCCAACTCCGCTGTTTTGTTGCCGTGGCCGAGGAATTGCACTTCGGACGCGCCGCCGAGCGGCTGCACATGACCCAGCCGCCGCTGTCGCGCCAGGTGCGGCTGCTGGAACACCAGGTCGGCACCGAACTGCTGGAGCGCAATAGCCGCTCGGTCAAGCTCACGGCCGCCGGGCGCAGCTTCCTGCCCGATGCCGCACGCATCCTGCGGCTGGCGGACGAGGCGGCGGCCACGGCACGGCGCGTCGCCACCGGGGCGGCCGGGGCGCTGGCGATCGGGTTCACGGCATCGGTCGGATACGGGCAACTGCCGTCGCTGGTGAGCGCGGTGCGGGCGGCATCGCCAGGTGTGCGGCTGACGCTCAAAGAGATGGTGAGCGGCGCGCAGCTTGCGGCGCTTGATGCGCGCGAGATCGATGTCGGCCTGCTTCGGCCGCCCGTCGAGCACGGCGAACTGGTGGCCGTACCCTGCTCGCAGGAAGCGCTGGTGCTGGCGCTACCCGAGGCGGTTGCCGCCGATTGGCCGCAGCGCCCGAGCCTGCGCGACTGCGAAGGCAAGCCGCTGCTGATGTACTCCCCGTACGAGGCGCGCTACTTCCATCAGTTGGTCAGCGGCCTGCTGGAGCGTGCAGAAGTGCTGCCCGATATCGTGGAATACGTGAGCCAGATCCATTCGATGCTGGCGCTGGTACGCGCGGGCATCGGAGTAGCGTTGATCCCGGCGGCCGCCGCCATGCTGCACTTTGAAGGTGTGGTCTACCGCCCGGTGCGCACCACCCCGACCAAGCCCGTCGAGCTGTGGTTTGCCTACCGCAAGGACAACGACAACCCGGTGTTCAACGTACTGCGCGATGTCTTGCGACGCTCCCTGATGGGGAGCGGCTGAGCGCCGCCTGCCACGAACACAGCCAGAAGCACCGGCCCGATCGTGCGCGCCCCCTGACGTGGGGTGTAGCGCCCGAGCGTGTCACGTCATCACCTCGGCAAGCGGGCGCCGCAGGCGGTCATCCACCCCTACACGCCGAGGTGCGTCTCGGCAATCGCACGGACATCGATGCGGCGCGGCAGGACACCGTCACGCAAGGCCGTGTCGGCCACCGTTTGCAGCGTGGCGATGTCCGCTGTGCTGACGAACCGCAGCTTGAGCGCCGCGCGCCGCGTGACCAGCGCGGCAACGTCGGGCGGTGTGCGCGTGAGCGACGCATAGACCTGCGCGTAGGCATCGGCGTTGGCCAGGGCCCAATCGCCTGCGCGTTGCAGCCGCAGCAGCACATCGGCGATCGCGGCACGCTTGGCCGCATCGGCAAGCGCCGCGCCCGACGCCGTGATGAAGCCGAGCCCGCTGTTGATGCCGGTGCCATCGCGCAGGATCCGCGCGCCCCGGCCGATGGCCATGGCGTAGTACGGATCGAACGTCGCCCAGGCTTCCAGCGAGCCCGACTCAAACGCCGCGAACGCGTCGACGGGCAAGATGAAGCGCACCTTGACGTCGGTCTTGGCGAGCCCGGCCTCCGCAAGCGCGCCGTAGAGCTGGTATTCCGAGATGCTGCCCCGCGCCGACGACACGCACACGGTGCGCCCCTTGAGCTGCGCGACGCTGCGTACCGGTGAATCCTTCGGCACCAGCAGACCGAGCTGCGATGCCTGCCCAACGCGCGTGGCGACGATCCTGAGCGACGGGTCGCCCGCAGCGGCGGCGAGTACGGGCAGGTCTCCTGCAGGCGCCAGATCGACCGCGCCCGCGCGTTGCGCCTCGAACAGCGGCGCCGCGCCCTGGAAGTTGGCCCAGCGGAACGCATACGGCGTGCCCTTGAGCACCTGCGCCGCCTCCACCAGCGCGCGCGTGCCGCCCGCCTGATCACCCAGCACGAGCGTGACACCGGACAGCTCCGCCGCACGCGCACCCATCGGCGTCAACAGGCCCGCCGCCGGCACGAGCGGCGCTGCGGCGGCAAGGCCCAGCAGGCGACGCCGCTTGGCAGACTTCGGAAAAAGAAGGGTCGTCATGGCACCTCGCTTACGACGTGATCGGGGCTCAGGCGGCAAGCGGGAAGCCGGCGTCGAACGTCGATGCCACCTCCAGCCGCTGCTTGAGCAACCCCGCTTTCAAGTAGAAATCGGCCGTGCGCTGCTGCTCGGCCACGATCTGCGCGTCGAGGTTGCGCCAGACCGTCTGGCGCCGCGCGAACTGCAACCGAGCCGCCTCCGGCGAGATGCCGATGATGCGCGCCAGCGTGGCCGAAAAGCTGTCGACATGCTGGTACGACCACACCTGCGCCCGCACCACGCGCTGCAGGAAATCACGCAGCACGTCGCGCTTGGCGGCCAGCGCTGCGTCCGTGGCCGCCAGATAGCTCAACCCCGACCACAGGCCGCGCCCACTCACCAGCACGCGTGCGTGCTTGGCCACCTCCGCCATGGCCGTGTACGGCTCCCATGTTGACCAGGCATCGATCGAGCCATTAACCAAAGCAAGCTTCGCATCCGCCGGCGGCAAGAAGCGGAAGTTGGCATCGTCCGGCCCAAGCCCGGCAGACTCCAGCGCCTTCAGCGCCACGAAATGGCCGATCGATCCACGGTTGGTCCCGATCGATCTGCCTTTGAGATCCGCTGCCGTCTTCAATGGCGAGTCCGGGCGCACCAGCACGGCCGTGCCGTATGGGTCGGACCGGTTGGCACCGATCAGTTTGATGCGCGTGCCGGCGGCCAGCGCAAAGATGGCCGGTGCATCGCCAATCGGCCCCAGCTCCACCGCACCCGCGTTGAGCGCCTCGGCCAGCGGTGCTGCGGCGGGAAACTCCGTCCACTGGATGTCGTAGGGCACGCCGTTCAGGGCATCCGCCGCTTCCAGCAGCGCGCGCAGGCCGCCCTTCTGGTCACCGGCTTTGAGCACGGGGCGCGGTTGCGCAAAGGACAGCGCTGGCAGGGCGGCCAGTGCCAGGGTGGATTGCAGGAAACGTCGTCGGGCTTGCGGCATGGCGGATGAGCGATGAGGGTCAATGGATGAAGCCGCCCTTCACGTAACGCACCGGTTCGGCGTCCATGCGGGCAATGAGCGTATCGAGGCCGCTGGCGCGCGACGTACCGGACGTGCGCGACGCGGAGGTGCACAGGAAATCGGCGTCGGACCACGTGGTGCCTGCCTCGCCGCGAGCGCGCAGCCAGCCGTCGCGGTCGGCCAGCAGTTGCGTGCCGGCAAACGTCTGCGGCGTGGCCCCGGCAATGGCGGCGAAGACGGGCCAGGCGTCGCGGCCCTCGGCCACGCAGCGTGCCTGGAACGGGCTGGCCAGCGGCGGCAGCGTGCCGTCCGGCGTGACGAGCAGTGTGCGCAGGCGCGGATCTTCCAACGGCACCCTGCCGGCCGATGCGGCATCGGCTGCGATCAGCCTCAAGCGCTGTCCATCGCGCCACCTGGCCAACGGCTGCGCGGGCCCATCGCCGCAGCGCACGGACAACACCGGCAGGGCCACCGGCAACGGCCAACCGCCCGCGCGCGCACCGCCGCTGGCGGCCAGTACCTTCATGTAGTCGAGCACGGCCCAGATGTCGGTGTCGCTGAATCGAAGGGAGAAGGCGGGCATCGTCACCGCGCCTTGCGCGTTGCGCATGCCATGGGCGATGTGCCAGAACAACTCGCCATCCGCACGGCGGCCGAGCAGCGGGCCCACCACGGTGGGCGGCCAGCGCGTGAGCGTGGCGGCCAGCGGCCCTTCGCCACGGCCGTCGTCGCCATGACAACTCGCGCACGCGGCTGCATAGACGTGCGCGCCGTGCGTGATGGAGGCCAGCGAGAACGGGTGCGGGTTGTCATGAAAGCTGGTCGGCACCGCGGGCGCCAGCACCAGGTCCGGCGACGGCCAGGGCGCGGCCACCAGCAGGCCAAGGCTGGCGCCGACCGCCACCGCACGCCACCGGCGCACCAGCAGCGCCACGAGCGCTGCGACCAATGCCAGCACCACGGCAATCAACGTGAGGCCAAGCTGCCGCGCCTGCCCGAGGTCGATCAGCAGCGTCTCGCCGGCAATGCGTGCGCTCCAAGGCCAGGCCGGCTGGCCGCGCACGTCGCCAGTCAGACCCAGCGCATGCCACAGCGCCAGCACGCCGTGCTGCGCCCATTGCAGGAAGCCGAGCAGTGCGTTGAGCCAGGCCGTCGGCGGCGGCCCGCTCACGACGGCACCGTCATCGTGGAGGGCTCCGCTGCCTCGCCTACCACGTCGCGCCCAGGCCGAGGTGGCCCAGTGCTTCGTGCCGCAGCGCGCTCAGGCGCGGGTCGCCACGGTGGCGCGGATACGGCAGGTCGACCGTCAGCTCGGCGGCAATGCGCGCCGGGCGCGGGCTGAAGATGATCACGCGCTGGGAGAGGAACAGCGCCTCTTCCACGTCGTGCGTTACGAGCAGCGTGGAAAAGCGCGCGCGCTGCCACAGCTCGGCCAGCTCGCCCTGCATCGCCAGCCGCGTGAGCGAGTCGAGCTTGCCCAGGGGCTCGTCCAGCACCAGCAGCTGCGGATCGTTGACCAGCGCCCGCGCCAGCGCCACGCGCTGTTCCATGCCGCCGGACAGTTCATGCGGAAACGCGTGCTGGAAGCCATTCAGGCCGACACGGCCCAGCGCATCGTCCACGCGATCGCGCTCCGCCTTGAGCGCGCCGCGCGCCTGCAGGCCGAGCGCCACGTTGTCCCACACGCGGCGCCACGGATACAGCGTCGGGTCCTGGAACACGACCACGCGCGAAGGGTCGGGGGCCGCGATGGCCTCATCGTCCTGCAGGATGCGGCCGCGTGTGGGCGATTCCAGCCCGGCAATCAAGCGCAGCAGGGTGGATTTTCCGCAGCCGCTGGGGCCCAGCAGGGCGACAAACTCGCCCGGATGCACGGTCAGGTTGACGTGGTCCAGCACCTGCAGCGGATTGGCCCGGCTGCCGAACCAGTGGCTGACACCCTGCACATCAATGCGTGCACCGCTGGCAGAGACGGCAGCCGGCGATGCCTCACGCTCATTCGCGTGATCAAGCACGGCTACCATTTCAGCGTCCCCTTCTGCCAGACCAGAGCACGGTCACGCACCTTGAACAGCAGCGTGATGATGCCGGAGAACAACAGCGCCATCACGATCAGCGCGGCATACATGTTCACGTACGACGCCCAGCCCTGTGCCCACGTCAGGTACCAGCCGAGACCGGATTTCACGCCCATCATCTCGGCCACCACCAGCACCGTAAACGATGCCCCCAATCCCATGAACAGCCCGACGAACACCTGCGGTAACGCGGCCGGAATCGCCACGCGCAGCACCAGGAAGGCGTTGGATGCGCCCAGCGTGCGGGCCACGTCGTAGTAACGCTTGCTCACGCCCGCCACGCCCGACCACGTCAGCACCGCCACCGGAAACCCGGTTGCCAGGGCGATCAGGAACACCGCCGCCGAGTAGCTCGATGGGAAAAAGTAGAATGTCAGCGGCAGCAACGCGGTGGGCGGCAGCGGGCCGATCAACCGCAACACCGGATGCACCCAGTACCCTACCGCCCGCGACCAGCCGATCGATACGCCAACGAGGAAGCCCGTCAACGCGCCCAGGAAGTAGCCCAGCCCAAGCAGCTTGAGCGTGTTGGCCACGCTGCCGCCCAGGCGCGGCCAGTCGTCGGTGACGACCTCGATCAGCGCCTGCGGCGGCGCGAAGAACGGCGTGGGCAGAAAGCCCGTCTTGGCCGTCAGCACCTCCCAGGCGCCCAGCGCAAGCGGCAGCACGATCAGCCACGGGCCAGCCGGTCGCAGCGTCTCCTGCGCGGTGCGCAGCGGGCCGGCGAGCAGCGCTGCCAGCGCCAGCACCAGCAGCACGGCGCCGACCAGCAGCGCCGCGATGCCCAGCTCCGTCGTGAAGGCCCAATCGCTGAAGCCGATCACATGATTCGGCCAGCGCCATGTCAGCAGCCCGAAGGCCGCCCACGCCACGGCCGCCGCCACGCCGGTGCGCCAGATGCCGTGCCCGGTGGTTGCCGACCCCGCAAACGGGTTGGCGAGCGCGTCCGGCGCCTGCAGCGCGGGTTGGATGGTGCTCATATCGATGTCCTCGTCATTCGGGTGCCGTCAGCCGAGCACGTTGGCGTAGACGTGCTGCGCCAGGCGCTGCGGGTCAGTCGTCTTCTTGATGACGCCGATGCGGCGGAAGTCCTCGGCGTAGAAGGCAATCTCGTCGCGCAGGTCGAGGTTGGTCGGATGGTGCGTGTAGGTGAGCGTGGCGTAGAGCTTGCGCAGATCCTCCAGCGGCACCTTGGGCGAGTACTTGGCGAATACCTTGGCCGCCTCGTTCGGGTTCTCGTTGGCAAAGTCGGTGGCCTGCACGATGGCGCGTGCCAGTGCTGCCGCGGTCGGCTTGTCGTTGCGGACCAGTTCGCCACGCGCGCCGATCACGCAGCAGACCTTGCGTGCGTACTCGCCGGTCAGGTTGGTCGCCAGCTCCACATAGGCGCCGTTGGTGCGCTTCTCCAACAGGTAGAGGTTCGGGTCGCCATCGGCGATGGCCTGGATCTCGCCCTTGTCTACCGCCACGCCCAGCAGGTCGGCCGGGTACTGGCGCCAGGTGATGTCGCGGTCCGGATCGATGCCGTGCTTGGCCAGCAGGATGGTGAAGAAATGCTTGCCCGGCGCGGCCAGGTCGCTCACGCCCACCGTCTTGCCCTTGAGCGCGGCCAGGCTGGTGACGCCCGCCGCCTTGGCGCCGACCAGCCGCACGCAGCCGCCGTGCGAGCTGCCGATGATCTTCACGTCAAAGCCCGCCTCCAGCGGCTTGAGCCAGCGGTGGATCATCCCCACCGCCGCATCGGCCTTGCCGGTGGCGATGGATTCGAGCAGCTGGTCGGTCGAGCCGCTGTAGTTGATCAGGTCGACCTGCAGGCCGTTCTTCTCGAAGAAGCCGCGCTCCTGCGCCAGCACGATCGGCGTGAGGCAAAACGCGCTCTGGTTCCAGGCAAAGGTCAACTTGCGCGTCTGCGACCAGGCCGTGCGCCCCAGGATCAGCGCCGGTGCAGCCAGTGCGGTGGCCGCCGCTGCGTGCAGCACCTTGCGGCGTGAAAGGCCCCCTTCGTTTTGGCTCATTGATAGCTCCCCGTTTTGATTGTTCATTGGGTGGGTTCGGCTCAATCCAGCACGTCCGGCTCAGCAGCGACCAGCCCTTCGAACAGGCTGTCGAACGCGTGCAGCGCGCCCTCCGGGCCGCCCACCTGGCTGTGCGTGAGCCGCGCGGTGGCCGCGTCGATCGGCTGCGGCGCGCCGGCCGCTTCTGCCAGCAATTGCGTGTGCGAGGCGTTGTCCAGCGCGATGTACCACCAGGCGGCGGCCTCCACCGTCGGGCCGGCGGCGCGGATGCCGTGGTTCTTCAGGATCACGCCCTTGTGCGTGCCGCCGTCGCGCTTGGCAAGCGCCCGGGCGATGCGCTCGCCCTCGCTGGCGTCGACCACCATGCCGGTGAAGTCGTCAAACAGCGCGTGGTCTTCATGGAACGAGCACGCGTCCTGCGTGAGCGGATCGAGCAGCCGGCCCAGCGTCGACCACGCCTTGCCGTAGGTCGAATGCGTGTGCGCCGCCGCCACGATGTGCGGGTGCGCCTCGTGGATCGCCGCATGGATGGCGAAGGCCGCCTTGTTGAGCGGCCGGTTGCCGATCACGGTCTCGCCGCGTGCGTTGACGAGCAGCAGGTCCGACACCTTGATACGCGAGAAGTGCACGCCCAGCGGGTTCACCCAGAAGTGGTCGGTCAGCTCCGGGTCACGCGCGGTGATGTGCCCGGCCAGCCCCAGGTCGAACCCATGCCGCGCAAAGATGCGAAAGGCGCCCGCCAGGCGCTCCTGCCGATGGCGCCGCTCGGCCTCGATGGAGGGGCGCGCGGCAGGCGGGTCAAACCAGAACTTCTGCTGCGGCGTGGGGTTCAGATTGAGCGAGGTGGCGGACGATCGCTCGATGGACAGGACAGCGCTCATGCCATCGCCCTCACGCCGCCAAGCGCCGCGCATCGCGCTGCGCCACCAGTTCGCGCACACGCGGGATGAGCGTGCGGCCGTAGTCCACCACGTCTTCCAGCGGGTCGAAGCCGCGGATCAGGAAGGTGGTGATTCCCAGGTCGTAGTAGTCGAGCAGCGCGTCGGCCACCTGCTCGGGCGTGCCGACCAGCGCGGTGGAATTGGAGCGCCCGCCGGTTTCCTGGGCGATCGCCGTCCACAAACGTTTGTCCACGCGCGCGCCCTGCTCGGCCGCGGCCAGCAGGCGGCGTGCGCCTTCGCTCTGCTGCGGGCCGCCCCGGCTGTAGCCCTGCTGCACGCGCAGCGCGCGGGTGCGCTCCAGGATCTGTTCGGCGCGCGCCCAGGCGGCCGCTTCCGTGTCTGCCAGGATCGGCCGGAACGACACCGAGAAGCGGATGCTGCGCCCATGCTTGGCGGCTTCGGCCCGCACGCGCGTGGTCAGCTCGCGCACCTGCTCCAGCGATTCGCCCCACAGCGCATACACATCCGCATGCTTGCCCGCCACCTCGACGGCCACGTCCGATGCGCCGCCAAAGTAGATCGGCACATGCGGCTTCTGCGCTGGCTTCACTTCCGAGAAGCCCTGCTCGAAGCGATAGAACGCGCCCGCGTGGTCGAACGGTTTGGCCTCCGTCCAGAGGCGGCGCAGGATGCCGAGGTATTCGTCGGTGCGGGCGTAGCGCTGGTCGTGGTCGAGGTAGTCGCCGTCGCGGCGCTGCTCGCTGTCGGAGCCACCCGAGATGAAGTGCACGCCCAGACGCCCGCCGGTGAACTGGTCGAGCGTGGCGATCTGGCGCGCGGCCAGCGTCGGATTGGTGAAACCGGGCCGGTGCGCGAGCATGAAGTGGATGCGCTCGGTGAGTGCCGCCGCATACGAGATCGTGAGCGTGGCCGACGGCCCGGTCGAGTGATGCGGCACCAGGATGCGATCGAAGCCCGCTTGCTCATGTGCCTGCGCAAAGGCGCGCACATAGTCGCGATCGATCACCGGGCCATTGGGATCGGGCGGATGGATCTCCGACTGTTTCTGACTCTGGATCATGCCGATGAAATCGACGCTCATGGTGGTTGCACTCCGCATATCGTTAGAAGGCCGGCGAGGCTGCCTTGGCTGCGCCACAGCTCGCCACGAATGCGAATGAAATTACGACAACGCTTGCGCCGCGCTAACGAATAAATTCAACGCTGCATATTCGGCATGGATCGTTCGTCATGCGTGGCAAGGCGGATAGGCTGTGTGCCAACGTCACTCGCATCGACCGCCGCCTCGCCATGTCGTCCGCTCCGCTTCACCGCCTGCCCACGCCACCCGAGCGGCTTGCCGACGTGCTGGCCTCCATCACGCCGCAACTGGCTGCCACCGCCGCCGAGCACGACGCGCACGGCACCTTCCCGCACGACAACTTTGCGCTGCTGCATACCTCGGGCTTGATCGCACAGGTCATTCCGCAGGCAGTTGGCGGAGGGGGTGCGGGCCTGGCCACCGCGCGCCGCATCATTGCTGCGGTTGCCCATGGCGATGCGGCAACGGCGCTGGTGCTGACCATGACGTATCTGCAGCACCGCGCCATCGGCCGTGCCGACACACGCTGGCCCGCGCAGGTGCGGCAACAGGTGTTTGCCACCGCGTTGAACGAGGGGGCGCTCATCAACGCATTGCGCGTGGAGCCGGACCTCGGCACACCGGCGCGCGGCGGCCTGCCCGCGACGGTGGCCACCCGCGTCGGCAATACGTGGCGCATCCGTGGCCGCAAGCTCTACAGCACCGGCAGCCCGGCCCTGCGCTGGCTGTCGGTCTGGGGCCGCACCGACGAAGCCGAGCCGCGTGTCGGCATCTTTCTCGTGCCGCGCCCGCTGCCGGACACGCCCGGCATCCGCATCGAACCGACCTGGAACCACCTTGGCCTGCGCGCCTCCGGCAGCCACGACGTGGTGCTGGAAGACGTGGAGATTCCGCTCGACCACGCCGTCGACATCCGCACACCCGCCGAATGGACAGCGCACGGCGCCAGCCAGGCCGACACCTGCGCCAACCTCGACCAGCAGGCCTGGATGGTGGTGCTGCTCGGCAGCCTGTACGACGCCGTGGCCCAGGCCGCGCGCGACTGGCTCGTGCCGTTCCTCAACACCCGCGCCCCGGCCAACCTTGGCGGCCCCCTGGCGACGCTACCGCGCATGCAGGAAGCCGCGGGCGAGATTGCCGCCGTGCTGCGCACCAACCGCGTGCTGCTCGACCATGCCGCCGAAGCGGCCGATGCCGGCACCCCGCTGTCCGTCACCGACAGCGGCCTGCTCAAGTACACCGTCACCACCAACGCCATCCGTGCGGTGGAGCTGGCGCTGCAGCTCTCGGGCAACCACGGGCTGTCGCGCCACAACCCGCTGGAGCGGCATTACCGCGACGTGCTCTGCAGCCGCATCCATACCCCACAGAACGATTCGATCCTGCTCGCCGCCGGCCGCACTGCCCTTGGGGTCTAGCTGGACGTACCGGCCGAAGCCACGCATGATGACCCCGCCCGCCATCCCCGCCCCAGGAACCTGCCGATGAGCACGCCCGCGCTTGCCACCCCGCCCGCCGCGACACAGTCCATCGCCCCGCTGCGCGACTTCGTGACCGCGCTGTCGCGCCTGCTGGACCAGCAGCTGACCGAGGCCGAGATCCTTTCGCGCGCGGGCGCCCTGCTCGGCGCCCTGGTCGCCCGTGACGACTGGCTGCCCGCCGAATACGCCCAGCCGCACCCCGAGCACTTCCAGCAATACCTGCTGCATGTCGACTCGGGCGAGCGCTTCTCCATCGTCAGCTTCGTCTGGGGCCCAGGCCAGCGCACGCCCATCCACGACCACACCACGTGGGGCCTGATCGGCATGCTGCGCGGCGCGGAGTATTCCCAGCCGTTCAAGGTCGATGCGCAAGGCCGCATACAGCCCGACGGCGCCGCCATCCGCCTGGCGCCGGGTGACGTGGAGCGCGTCTCGCCCAACGTGGGCGACATCCACCGCGTGCACAACGCGTTCGACGACCGCACCTCGATCAGCATCCACGTGTACGGCGGCAACATCGGCGGCATCCACCGCTCGGTCTACACCGACGACGGCGAGCGCAAGCCCTTCGTCTCCGGCTATTCGAATACCCACCTGCCCAACCTCTGGGACCGTTCCAAGG
>CAJXMR010000008.1 GCA_913056305.1 uncultured Ralstonia sp. | reverse complement strand
TGGACATGACCTACACCAGCAAGAAGTTCTACGAGGCCAACCCGAAGCTGTCGGCCGCCTTCGTGGCCGCGTTGGATGAAGCCAATGCGCTGATCGCAAAAGACAAGGGCAAAGCCGCGCAGATCTACATCGCGCAATCGAAGGTAAAGAGCTCGCCCGACGAGGTGAAGAAGATCCTCGACGATCCGGATTCGCGCTTCACGACCACCCCGGTGGGCGTGGCACACTACGCCGAGTTCATGCAGCGCGTGGGCACGCTCAAGAACAAGCCGGCGTCGTGGAAGGACGTGTTCTTCCCGACAGTGCAGAACCGGCAGGGCTCGTAAGGCACGCGCGACGGCCGACCCCCAGGAGACACCATGACCCTACGCATCGTTCGACTCGGCCAGCCGCGCGCCAGCGGCGAAGGCCTGCGCATCGGCACCGTACGCCGCCCGCCGCGCGGCGTGCCCAAGGAGGAATTCGCCAGCCGCGATTTCTACGACGTGTGGATGCCGCTGCTGTCGCCCACGCCCGACCTGATGAAGACAGCCCAGGCCGCGCAGGCCACGCACGACGAGAAAGCCTGGGCCGACTTCGTGCGCCGCTTCCGCGCCGAGATGCGCGAGGGCGATCCGGCCCGCCTGCTCGACATGCTGGCCGCGCTGTCGCACCAGACCAATCTCGCCATCGGCTGCTATTGCGAGGACGAGGCGCATTGCCATCGATCGGTGCTGCGTGAGCTGCTGGAGGAGCGCGGCGCGAAGGTGGCCGGCGCCACCTAACACACCTGTACCGCCTAATGCGCCGATACCGCCAAACGGCCGATAGCGAAGCCGACTGCCATGGCATAGAACGGCCCTGACGCCGGGGCGCCTCCGCCGCGGCCCACACTGAGGGACCCCTCATGCGCGCACTGTACCGACTCACGCTCGCCGCCATCGTGTCGGCCGGCTTCATCTCGCCGCTAGCCATCGCCGCCCAGGCCGACGACGAGCAAGCCATCAAGCTGGTCGAGGCAGGCTGGCAGGATGCCTGGAACCGCCATGACATGGACGCACTCGCGGCGCTGTTCACCGAGGACGCGTCCTTCGTCCAGGTCGCCGGCCGACGCTGGGACGGCACCGCGGAGATCCGGAAAAACCATGCCTTGATTCATGCCATGCAGTTCAAGGAAAGCGTCTGGACCAACCGCGACCTTGACATCCGCTTCCTCGCGCCCGACGTCGCACTCATCCACCAGACCTGGAGCATGGCGGGCGACAAGAACCCCGACGGCACGCCCCGGCCGCCACGCGACGGCATCTTTACGCAGGTCTTCGTGAAACGTGATGGCAAGTGGCTGATCACGGCATCGCAGAACACCAACATCATCGTGATCCCAGGCAGCGCGGTTGCGGGCAGCATGCCGGCCAAGTAGGCTCGCGCTTTCGCCGCACGCCCCCGAGAACACGATGCGTCTTCGCCATGCCCTCGCCTGCGCGCTCTCGCTCGTCGCGCTGCAGGCTGTCGCCCAGGTGCCACCCGAGGTCGAAGCCAAGCTCAAGGCCATGGGCCGCACCGTCGACCTGCCCACCGTTACCGCGCTGTATGCGCCCGCGCTGAAGGACCAGTCGTACGCCGGCTCGCGTATCACGCGCGACGTGGGCTACGGCAAGGATGCCGCGCAGAAGCTCGATGTGTTTGCACCGGAGGCCTCCACTGACACACCGCGCCCGGTGCTGATCTTCGTGCACGGCGGCGGCTTCACCAACGGCGACAAGCATGCGGCCGGCAGCCCCTTCTACGACAACGTGATGCTGTGGGCCGTGCACCATGGCATGGTCGGCGTGAACCTCAACCACCGGATGGCACCACAGAACATGTGGCCCGCCGGGTCGGAAGACGTGGGCCTGGCGGTGAGCTGGGTGCAGGAGCACATTGCCGCGCAGGGCGGCGATCCGCAGCGCGTCTACCTGCTGGGCCACTCATCGGGCGGCGCGCTGGCCGCGTCGTACGTGGGGCAGCCGCAGTTCCATGGGCCGGCTGGTATCGGGCTGGCCGGGGTGATCCTGCTGTCGGCCAACATCCTCGACCCGACCACCGCCGACCCGGGCACGGCGCTCAAGGCGTACTTCGGCGACGACCCGCGCCGCTATGCCGAGCGCTCGGCCTTCCCCGGCCTCGTGCAGACCCGCCTGCCGATGCTGGTGGCGGTAAGCGCGCTGGAGCCGCCGCCGATCGAACGCCAGGCCCTGCAGCTGCAGCAGGCGCGCTGCCGGCTGGACCGCTGCGCGTCATTCGTCCGGCTGATCGGGCACAATCATCTGTCATCGGTGTTCTCGTTCAACACGCCGGATGAAACCGTCGGCGATGCCATCCTCGCCTTCATCCGCAGCGGCCACACCGCACCGACGCTGTCGGCTGCGCTGTAGCCCCGCCCTGTCTCCACCCCACCAAGAAGACGCATGCCCAACCTGCTTCGCACATCGCTCCGTACCACGGTGTCTATCACCATGCTTGCGCTGGCACTGACCGCTGCGCAACCGGCCACCGCGCAGTCCGCCCCCGACCGATTGCAGCCCGCCGATGCACATCACACCGTGGCCACGCTGTCGGCCAGCGGCGTGCAGATCTACGTCTGCAAGCGCGATGGCGACAAGCCGCTCGCGTGGGCGTTCAAGGCGCCGCAGGCCGATCTGTACGACGGCGCCGGCAAGCTGGCCGTCAAACACGCGGCCGGCCCCAGCTGGGAAGCGCCGGACGGCAGCAAGATCACGGGCAAGGTCATGCAGCAGGCCCCCAACACGGCCGAGGCCGGCGCGATACCGCTGCTGCTGTTGCAGGCAACCAGCGTCGGCGGTACTGGCCTGTTGAGCACGGTGCGATACGTGCAGCGGCTACAGACGCATGGCGGCACGGCCCCCTCGCAGCCTTGCACCGAAGAAGGCCAGGAAGGCCGCAGCCCGTATCTGGCGCAGTACGTTTTTCTCGACTGACGCGCGCCCTCCCCGGCGAGCCCCCTACCCCACGCAGGTGACGACGCGCCCCCACGGCAAGCCTATAACGAGGATACGCGCGACCTGAACTCCACAAGGCCGCGCAACCGCCATTTCAGGAGCACCGCCATGGGCCGCCGTTATATCGATTGCCGCGAGTATCCCAGCGAGAACAACTGCTCGGTCGCCATCAGCGCCGACAACGATACCGAACTGCTGGAAGCCGCCGTGCAGCACGCCGTTTCCGTGCACCAGCACGCCGATACGCCGGAATTCCGCGAGCAGCTCAAGGGGCTGTTCAAGGACGGCACGCCGCCGGCCCAACGGCCGCAGGTGGCCGTCTGACGCGAGCATGCCGGCCCCGCATCGGATTGGGAACAGGCGCCACCTAACGATGCGACGACGCCAGCATCAGCCGCACCACGTCGCACTGGCTGTGCGTGTTGGTCTTGCGATAGACGTGCTTGAGATGCGTGCGCACGGTGTCGAGCGAGATACCGAGCGTGCGCGCGATCAGCGCTGGATCGGCGCCGCGCGCGAGCAGGTCGGCGACGTCCATTTCGCGGCGGGTCAGGCGAAAGACATCGGCCAGCCAGAGCCGCACCGCCTCGGATGCCTGGGCAGCCGCATCGCCTGTGCCGGCGTTGCGCTGCCAGCACAGCGGCAAGGCCTGGGCCAGGTGCGGTAGCAAATCCGGTACGGAGATCGGCGCCGCGGGCGGCATCACCAGTGGCGAGGCCGGCCCGGTCGTCCACACCAGGCCATGCACATCGGTGTCAGCCAGCGGCCACGATATGACGGCATGTGCGCCATGGACTGCCTGCCACAGCAGCATGGGCGTGCAGGCGCCATGCGACGCCACCCAGCGCCAGCGGCCATCGTGCCGCCACCGCACCATGGCAGCCGCATGCTGCACCTGCCAGGCCACGCGCGCGACGTCCATCACGTCCGCAGGCGAACCCGTGCAGGCTGCGACGTAAAGTTGCCTGAGCAAGACGGACAAGATGCGGGACGACGGGGCAGCGGCGCGCAGCACGATCACATGTCGGGCGTGTCAGGCATGGCCGGCACTGCCCGTCAGAAGGGGATTTCAAATTATAGGAAGCTCAGACCTGCCCGCGCAGGTCCGTTCGCACTAGGCGGACACTAGGCGGCCGTTAGACAGCAACGCGCCCCGCCGCCCAGCGCGCACGCAGGTGGTCATAAGCGAGGTTGAAGCAGAAGGTGTACGGCAGGAAGAACAGCATGATGCCGAGATCGAGCACCAGCGCCTCCCACAGGCTCACGCCCAGCCACCACGCGCCCAGCGGCACCAGCATCACGACCAGCCCGCCCTCGAACAGCACGGCGTGCACAACGCGCACGGCCACCGTGCGGTCCAGCCCGTAGCGGCGCTCGACGCGTTCGAACAGGGCATTGAAGACCATGTTCCACGCCATCGCCACCAGCGCAAACATGATGGTCAATGCGCCCATCTGCGTGAGCGGCAGGCCCAGCAACCAGCTGAACAGCGGCGCGCAGAGGATGGTGGCGATCACCTCGAACGCCAGCGCATGGAAGACGCGTTCGAGCGGGGTTTTTTGCGGCACATGCATGGAAATCTCTCCAGGGAATGGCCGTATTTTCATCGGCGAAGCGAGTGATTTCCAATTCGATAGCATCGGTTTTTCCGATATATTGTCGGCACATCCCGCCAGGAGCCGCCCATGCGCCACTCGCCCGAAGCCTTGCTCGCCTTTGCCGAAGCCGCCGCGCTGGGGTCGTTCTCGGCCGCTGCACGCAAGCTGGGCAAGCGGCAGTCGACCATCAGCGAGGCCATCGGCAACCTGGAGATCGACCTGGGCCTGACCCTGTTCGACCGCAGCACCCGCCAGCCAACCCTGACCGAAGCCGGCCACGCGATGCTCACGCAGGTGCGGCGCGTGCTCGACGCCAGCGAGCAGATGGACCGCCTGGCCGCGCAGATGGCCGGTGGCCTGGAGGCGCGGCTCACGCTGGTGGTGTCCGACACCTACCAGTCCGACCGCTACGAGCAGACCCTGGCCGCGCTGGAGCAGCGCTTTCCCGAGCTCGAACTCGAATGCCTCATCGCCGAGCACGAAGACGTGGTCGACCTGATCCAGCAGGACCGCGCGCAGCTCGGGCTGGTCGCGGCGCAGCCGGCGTATCCGCCTGATATCGGCGCGGCCACCATCGCCGAGCAATCGGAGATCGGGCTGTTTGTCGGCAGGCAGCACGCCCTCGCGCAATACGGCGACGCCGAGGTGCCGCACGCCGCGCTGCGCGAGGCACGCGAACTGCGGCTCAATACCTTCGTCGATCCGGCCTGCTCGCGCGTCGAGGGGCCGCACGTGAGCAGCCCGCGCCGCTGGTCGGCGCCGAGCTACCTGATGCTGCTGGAAATGGCGGTACTGGGCTTCGGCTGGACAGAACTGCCGCGCTGGCTGGTCGAGCAGTTCGCGGCCGATCGCCTGCACGAGGTGTGCGCACGCGGCTGGCCACGCCGGGTGCCGGTGGATGCCGTGTGGTCGCGCAAGCGCCCGTTGGGTCAGGCCGGCGCGTGGCTGCTGGATACGATGCTGGCGCGCTGATGCGCTAACGCGTTCAGGCGTTCAGGCGCGCGCTCAGTCGTCCACGTCCAGCCGGTCGATGATGAGGCGGGACAGCAGCGCCGTCTGCTCCTTCGACAGCGAGAACTCCACGCCAAACGATGGGAATTTCGTCGCCAGCGCACCCGCTGCCGGCGACGCACTGGCTACGCGCCCGTTGATGGAGAAATCCTCCTGCTGGCCATCCACGTACGCGCTGAAATCGAGCGACAGGTGATCGTCCGGCTGGAACGCCGGCCCCGCACTCTGCACCAGGGCGCCGTTGAGGCAAATGTCGCGGATCACGGCCAGGCGATCCGACGACGAGGCCGGCTGCCCCTCCGGGCGCACCGTTGCCCCGATGCGCACCTGCACGCGCTTGGCGCGGCGCAGCGGAATCTTCTGCAGCTTGGCGGGCATCGCCAGCACCAGATAGGGCACCGGAAACTGGCACACCGCCGTAACGTTGCACACCATGCTGTACACGGCGCGGCCCGAGAAGCCGCGCAGCACCAGCATCTCGCGCATCTCCGGGCGCAGCGTGCGCTTGCCGTCGGTCGGCATCGTCACGAACAGCGCCTCGCCCTCGATATAGCCGATCAGCCGGCAAGGCAGCGACGGTCGCTTGAGCGCGGATTTCTCCTGCACCTGCAGGATGGTGCCCACCGTGAGCCCGGTGGCGCCAAGGCGTGGCCGGGCCTCCTCGCCGTTGTCGTTGGCGGGCGCGAGCACTGCCGTGTCAGTAGCCGACAGCGCCTCCATGACCGGACCATGCTGAAACAGCAGCCGCACGTCGTCGGCATCCGGCACCACGGCGCCAGCCTTGAGCAGCAGCCGGCCAGTTGCGTCGGCCAGCGCAAACGGCAGCGGCTGCCCGATCGGCACGTCGCCCTGACCCAATTGCCGTGTTGGAATGCTCATGCCGCCCCCTTGCTCGCGTCTTGTCTTGTGGCGTGTGCCTGGACCGCGCGCCGGCGATGCCCAGGCAAGTACTGCAAGCCATTTTGCAACATTGGCGGGCAAACGGGCGAAGGTCAACCGGCCCGTGGCGGGCGGGTGACGCGCCTCAAGGCCGCCCTAGGCATCCCCGGCGAGCGCAGTGGCCTCGATCTCGACCGCGAGACCGTAGTGCAGCGTCGGCACCGGCACCACGGCACGCGCCGGGCGCACGTCACCAATCCACGCGCGGTACAGCGCGTCGAAGGCGGGCCAGTGCGTTTCCATGTCGGTCACGTACACACGCACCTGCACGAGGCGCGCGCGGTCGGTGCCGGCAGCGACCAGCACCGCATCGAGGTTGGCGAGCATCTGCCGCACCTGCGTCTCGAACGGCGCATCGACCAGCTTCTCGCCCGTGGGCGTGACGGGAATCTGCCCGGCCACAAACACGAAGCCGTTGGCGCTGACCGCGTGCGAATAGTGCCCGGCAGGCGGACGCAGATCCGGCGCGTTCAGGTAGCGCGCGTCGGTCATGCGGCCTCCAGCACAAGCTTGGCGAAGTGCTGCAGATCCACATTACCGCCCGAGAGAATCACGCCGACGCGCTTGCCGCGCACATCCACCTTGCCGTTCAATGCAGCGGCGGCGGCCAGGCAGCCCGTCGGCTCGACGACCGTCTTCATGCGGCTGGCGAAGAACGCCATCGTGCTGACCAACTCCGCGTCGCTCACGGTGACGATGTCATCGACCAGCGCGCGGATCACGGCAAACGTGTAGTTGCCCAGATGCTGCGTCTGCGCGCCGTCGGCCAGCGTCTTGGGCGTATCGATGTGGACGATCTCGCCTTTGCGGAAACTCTGCTGGCCGTCGTTGCCGGCCTCGGGCTCGACGCCGATGATCTTGCATGCGGGGTTCAGCGCGCGTGCCGCCGTGGCGCAGCCCGACAACAAACCGCCACCGCCCAGGCAGACCAGCAGCACGTCGAGCGGCCCGGTCTCTTCGATCAGCTCCTTGGCCGCCGTGCCCTGCCCGGCCATCACGTGCGGATGGTCGTACGGCGGGATCAGCGTCAGGCCCTGCTCTTCCGCCAGCTTGCGGCCGATGGCTTCGCGGTCTTCGGTGTAGCGGTCGAAGAACACCACCTCGCCGCCGTAGCCGCGCGTGGCTTCCACCTTGATGACCGGCGCGTCCTTGGGCATGACGATCACCGCGCGCATGCCCAGCAGCCGGGCCGACAGCGCAATCGCCTGCGCATGGTTGCCGGACGAGAAGGTGATCACGCCCGCCTTGCGCTGCTCCGGCGTGAACTGCGACAGCGCGTTGTACGCGCCACGAAACTTGAACGCACCCATGCGCTGGAAGTTCTCGGCCTTGAAGAACAGCTCGGCGCCGGTCATGGCGTTGGCCGTGGTGGACGTCAGCACCGGCGTCTTGTGGGCAACGCCCTGCAGGCGGGCGTGGGCGGCAACGACGTCGTCGTAGGAGATGGGCAGGCTCATGCGATGTCCTCGGGAAGGTAGGTGTAGACGGTGGAGCGCGCCACGCCCAGCGTTTGCGCGACTTCGGCCAGCGCGCGGCGCAGGTTCAGCAGGCCGCTGGCGGCCAACTCGCGCATGGCTTCGCGGCGCTGATCGAGCGAGAGCGCCATGGGCGTGGTGTTGCGCGCGGCGGCAAAGCGTTCGAGCGTTGCGCGCACGTCTTCCACGCGGCGGGAGCCAAGGGATTCCGGCACCGGCGGCGCGGCCACATCGATGCGCATCAGTTGCCCCAGCCCCGCCGTCACGGCAGCGAGCAGTGACACATCCATGTTCAGGCAGATGGCGGCCACGTAGTCGCCCTGGCTGTTCTTCAGGCCGATCGACGTGCTCTTGGCCGGCCGCCCGTCGGGAAACCGGTTGGCGTAGTTCTCGATGACTTCAGGGAAATCCGGATCGGCCATGCGCGCCAGGCCCATCTCGGTGGCGGCGTCGCCCACCTGGCGGCCGGAGAGGTTGTTGGCGATGGCGACGACCGTGTGGTCGGGGTCACTCAGGTCGTGCAGCACGACCTCCACCAGCGGCGCCAGCGTCTTGCCCAGCGCCTCGACGATCTTGCGGCCTTCGCGCAGCAGGAGGTGGTTTTCTTCGGCGAGTGTCATGGCATTGACGATACGTCAATTGCTGACATTTCGTCAACACCATGGTTTTGGCGCACTAGGCGGGCGTGTTGTTGATGAAGCGCACCAGCTCGGTCATGGTCGCGTCAGGCGCTTCTTCCATCAGCCAGTGGCCGGAGCCCTTGACGGTCACGCCGTTCACGTTGGTCGCCACCAGCTTGGCCTGTTCGATCAGGAAGGCGCCGGAAGCCCGCTCACCGGCCAGCACGAGCATCGGCATCGGCAGCGGCGTCTTGGCGAAGCCGGCGAAATCCTCCGCATCCTGCGGGAAGGCGTGGAAGTACTCGAAGCCGGCGGCCATACGGCCGGGTTGCCCATACGTGCGTGCGTAGAACTGGCGGTCGGCTTCAGGCAGCGAGCGCTTCGGATCGGCGGCGAAGTCGTTCCAGAAGTGCTCGAAGTAGATGCGCTCGCGCCCTCGCACCAGCTTGAGCGGCGTGTCGCCGTAGAAGTGGAAATGCCACAAATCGCGCAACAGCCAGACCTTCTGCCAGTCGCCCACGCCGGGCAGGAAGGCGTCCATGAGCGTGATGCTCTCGACTTCATCCGGATACTGCGCGGCGTAGGCATACGCCACCATCAGGCCAATGTCGTGGCCGACCAGCTTGACCTTGCGATACCCCATCGCCTGCACCATGGCGTGGATATCTTGCGCCAGCGTCTTCTTGTCGAAGCCCATGGCGGGAATCGACGAGGTGCCCGCGCCCGGCAGGTCCGGCGCCAGCACCACGCGGCGATCGGCCAGGCGCGGGATCAGCGGCAGCCACATGTGGCTGGTCTCGGCATAACCGTGCAGCAGCACGACCGGCGTTTCGGGGCCGCTGCCGGCTTGCAACGTGTGGAGTTGCAGGCCGGCGGCGTTGACGGTGCGGTCCTGTACGTCGATGGTGGCGTGCGCTTGCAACGCGGCCAGTCCGATGAGCGCGGCACCCAGATGGCGCGCGAGGCGGGGAAGAATCTTCATGAGGGTCTCCAGACGCAGGCCACACAAAGGGCAGCCTGCAGGAAAGAAGGAAGCAGGGATCGGCTTACAGTTGGCTCATGCCGCCATCGGCAATGATTTCCGTGCCGACGATGAAGGCCGACTCCGGCGCCGACAGATGCAGCACCGTGGCGGCAATCTCCGCCGGCTGGCCGAAGCGGCCCAGCGGGATCTGGCTCTGAATCTGCGCGGCGGTCGCAGCCAGCGTGTCGGCGTCCAGGCCGAGCTTGCCGTAGATGGGCGTGCTGACCGGCCCCGGGCTCACCACGTTCACGCGGATCCCTGAGCTGAGCAGCTCGCCCGACAGCGTCTTGGCCAGCGAGATCAGTGCCGCCTTGCTCGCCGCATACACCGACGAATTCGGCATGCCGATGCGCGCGTTGATCGAGCCGTTGAGCACGATCGAGGTGCCCGCGTTCAGGATCGGCAGCAGCGCCTGGATCTGGAAGAACGCGCCCTTCACGTTGGCGTTGAAGGTGGCGTCCCACAGGGCTTCGTCCACGTCGGCCACGGCCGCGAACTTGGCCATGCCGGCGTTGATGAAGACGGCGTCCAGGCGCACGCCGGCTTCCTGCAGTTGGCGGGCCAGGTCGCGCGCGGCGGCCACGGTGCCGGTTTCGTTGCGGATGGCGAGGGCCGCATGACTACCGACCGTGCCCAGCGTGGCGCGTGCCGCCTCCAGCGACGCCGCGTCACGCCCGGTGATGACCACGCGGGCGCCTTCCTTTGCAAATGCCTGGGCGGCTGCCAGGCCGATACCGCTGTTGCCGCCAGTGACCAGAACGGTCTTGCCTTCGAAGCGATTCATGATGTCCTCCAGTTGGGAAAGTTGAACTTGAACAATCGCGTGACTGCAGTGTGGACGCCGTTAAGCGGTTTGCCATACGATCAGGACGACGAACTCGTTCGAAGGAGTTGCACATGTTGTCGGAAGAGGAATTGGCCCTGTTGGAGGCCATCCGCCAGACGGGCAGCCTGTCGCGCGCGGCGGCACAGTTGGGCAAGGCGCCGTCCACGGTGTCGTATGCAGCACGGCAGCTCGAGCAGCGCTTCGACGCCCTGCTGTTCGACCGCCGCCGCTACCGCCTGCAGCTCACGCGGGCCGGGCAGTTGCTCTGCGACGAGGCCGCGCGGCTGGCGCAGGACGTCTCGCGCATCACGCAGCGCGTGCGGCAGGTCGCCAACGGTTGGGAAGACCGGCTGTGGATCGTGACGGACGAGGTGCTGGAGTTCGAATCGCTCATGCCCGTGATGCACGCGTTCGACGCACTGCAATCGGGCGTCGCCCTGCGCGTCACGCACGAGGTGCTGGCCGGCACGTGGGAGGCGCTGCGCGATGGCCGCGCCGACCTCGTCATCGGCGCCACCAACGAGCCGCCGGCCATCCCCAACCTCGGGTGGTTCGAGCTGGGCGTGATGGAGTGGGTGTTTGCCGTGGCGCCGCGCCATCCGCTGGCGGCCATCCAGGCACCGCTCACGCGTGAAGACATCCGCAGCCACCGCGCCGTGGTGGTGGCCGATTCCTCGCGCCAGTCAGCCGGCCGTGCCTACGGCATGGTCGGCGGGCAACCCACCCTGGCCGTGCCGAGCATGCGCGCCAAGACGCTCGCCCAGCGCGACGGCCTGGGAGTGGGCTGGCTGCCCCGGCACCGGGTGGCGTCACTGCTGCAGCGCGGCGAACTGGTGGAGAAGCGCACCGCCGACCCGCGCGAGCCCAACCTGCTCTACGTCGGCTGGCGCAGCGGTGAGGGCGAGGGCCGCGCGCTGCAATGGTGGCTGGAACAGCTGCGCCAGCCGCGCCTGGCCAAGCGGCTGGTCGAGGGCATCGACACCTTTGCCTAGCCGGGGCGACCCACGATTCTTGCAACATGATCAACAACCTGCTTGTCTTCTTCAGACAAACCCTCGGTTTGGTCAACGCGTAACGCCGCGTAACGTTATTCACTCACGCACGTATCTTCGTGCCTCTTTCTAGGATTGCCTCATGAAACTGTCTGCATTGATGTTCTCGGTGGGTGCTCTGCTGGCGAGCTCGGCCTTTGCACAAAGCTCGGCACCGAGCGCAGCGCCGGCAGCACCGGCCGCCGCCTCGGGCGCGGTGCATGCGGTCTGTAAAGATGGCACGCCGTATTCGGGCGCGACGCTCAAGGGCGCCTGCCGTGGCCACGGCGGTGTCGACAAGAAGGCCAGCGCCGCAGGTGGTGCCGCACCGGCAGCCGCGCCTGCCGCAGCCGCAGCACCGGCCGCTCCCGCTGCTGCACCGGCCGCCCCCGCCGCCGCCAGCAAGCCGGCTGCCGCCCCGATGGCCGCTGCCCCCGGCGGTGGCGCCGACAAGGTCTGGGCCAACGACGACACCAAGGTCTACCACTGCATGGGCGACCGCTACTATGGCAAAACCAAGCATGGCGAATACCTGAGCGAAGCCGACGCCAAGGCCAAGGGCATGCGCGCCAGCCACGGCAAGGCCTGCACGAAGTAAGCGCACGGCAATCGCCGCCGCAGACACCGGCGCATATGCGCCGGCGCATCGCGACCTGGTTGGCCTCTAGGGTCTGTTGACACATAAAACGTACGCACGTTTTATGTGTCAACAGACCCTAAGTGCCGCCGGTCGCGATGTTTGTTTTCAGCCCCGCCGCGATGTTCGCCGTCGCGGCATAGACGCCTCACCGCCCCGCCGCTTATGGGTCTCGACTCCCGCCATCCCGCCACCGCACTCCAGCACCCCGACCACTACGCGCCGCTCGACACCCCGCCGCTGCCGCGCGGCCAGCGCATCACGCGCGACGTGCTGGCCGGCCTCTCGATCGCCGGGCTGCTGCTGCCTGAAGCGGTGGCCTACGCCGGCATCGCCAATCTGCCGCCGCAGGCCGGCCTGATCGCCCTGCTGTCGGGGCTGGTGGTCTATGCGCTGATCGGCACCAGCCGGTACGCCATCGTCTCGGCCACGTCGTCGTCGGCGGCCGTGCTGGCGGCGACCGTATTGTCCGAGCCTGGCATGAGCGCCGCCACACAGCTCACGATGGCAGCGGCGCTGATCATTGCCACCGGCGTGCTGTTCATCCTGGCGGGCACCGCGCGCCTGGGCGGCATGTCGGATTTCATCGCGCGGCCGGTGCTGCGCGGCTTCACCTTCGGGCTGGCGCTGACCATCGTCATCAAGCAGCTACCGAAGATCCTCGATCTGCACGTCCACCACAGCGATACCCCACGCATCGCGTTCGACCTGGTGCGCGAGGCGGCGCAGGCCAACCAGTACAGTACGGCGCTGGGCGGCACCGCACTCGCATTGCTGTTTGCGCTGGGGCGCTGGGGCCGCATCCCGGCCACGCTGGTGGTGATCGTGCTGGCGCTGGCCGCCGGCTACTGGATCGACTGGCATCAGTACGGCATCGCCATCGTCGGCACCATCGACCTGCAGCACATCTCGTTCGGTCCGCCCGAGCTCGATCGCGCGCAATGGATGCAGAGCGCCGAACTCGGCTTCGCACTCATGCTGATCCTGTATGCGGAGTCCTACGGCTCGATCCGCAACTTCGCGCTCAAGCACGGCGACACCATCTCCGCCAACCGCGACCTGGTCGCGCTGGGCTGCGCCAACCTGGTATCCGGCCTGCTGCACGGCATGCCGGTGGGCGCGGGATATTCGGCCACCTCGGCCAACGAGGCGGCAGGTGCGCAGTCGCGGCTGGCCAGCTTCAGTGCCGCCGCGGTGATCGCGCTGATCATCTGGCTGTTCCTGCCGCAGCTCGCGCGCATTCCCGAGCCCGTACTGGCAGCCATCGTGATCTTTGCGGTGAGCCACTCGTTGCATCCGTCCGTCTTCAAGCCGTACTGGTCATGGCGCCGGGATCGTCTGGTGGTGATCGCCGCGCTGCTGGCGGTGCTGGTGCTGGGCGTGCTGCATGGCTTGCTCGCGGCCATCGGCGTGAGCCTGCTGCTGACCTTGCGCCAACTGTCGGAGCCGAACGTGAGCGTGCTGGGCCGCCTGCGTGACAGCCACGATTTCGTCGACATCGCGTTGCATACGGATGCCCGGCAGATCGACGGCGTACTGATCGCCCGACCCGAGGTGCCGCTGTTCTTCGCCAACACCGAGCGCGTGCTGGGCAAGGTGCGCGCGCTGCTGCAGCAGGACGCGCGTCCCAACGTGCGGACCATCATGCTGAGCCTGGAGGAAACCCCCGACGTGGACGGCTCGGCCATCGAGGCCCTGCGCATCTTTGCCGCCGAATGCGCGGCACGCGGCCAGCAACTGGTGTTCGTGCGCCTCAAGCCCGCGGCCCTGGCGGTGCTGGCGCGCGCCACCGATACCACCTTGCGCGTCGACATGCTGCACGAGCTGAGCGTGGATGAGTGCGTGCAGTCGCTGGCGACCGCCCCCAGCGCACCGGCCAGCGCCTAGCGCGCTCGATGCCTCGGCAGCCGGTGTTACGTGCCGTGGATATCCCGACGCTTCACCGACCCGCCGCCACCGTATTCCAGGCACCTGTTTTGGCCGCCTCGCGCGCGTAATCGGCGAAGTCGCGCGGGGCGCGGCCCAGGGCACGCTGCACGCCATCCGCCACGTGTACGTTGCGTCCATCGAGCACCTCGGCAAACAGCCGGCCCAGGAATTCCGCAAAGTCGCGCGGCACGTAATTGGAGAGCATGTCCACGTATGCCGCCGCCTCCATCGGCTGGTAGTGGATGTCGCGGCCGAGCGCATCGCTCAGGATCTCGGCTACCTCGGCAAAGGTCAGCGCGCGCGGGCCGGTCAGCTCGTACAACTGGCCGAGATGGCGTGCATCGGTGAAGGCCGCGACGGCGGCATCGGCCAGGTCGTCCGCATCGACGAAGGGCTCGGCGACGTTGCCGGCGGGCAGCGCGATGACGCCGGCCAGCACGGGCTCGAGCAGATGGCCTTCGCTGAAGTTCTGGTTGAACCAGCTCGCACGCAGCAGTGTCCACGCGAGGCCGCTGCCCTGCACGATGGCCTCGCAGCGCTGCGCGACAGGTTCACCCCGCCCCGAGAGCAGCACGAGGTGCCGCACGCCGGCCGCCTTGGCCGCCCCGACAAACGCGGTGATGGCCGCCTCGGCACCGGGCGCGGCGAGGTCAGGCTGGTACGTGATGTACACGCCCTGCATGCCGGCCAGCGCGGCGGGCCAGGTGCGTGGGTCTTCCCAGTCGAAGGCGGGCGTGGCATGGCGCGAGCCTTCACGCACGGTCACGCCGCGCGCACGCAGTCCTTGGGCGACGCGCGTGCCGGTCTTGCCGGTGGCGCCCAGGACGAGGACGGAAGACACGGGAGACGTTTGGACGATCGGCATGGCAATACTCCTGCAGGCGTTGGGGTGGAAGACGCCTCCAGTATGGAAAGCTGGCCCGTTCCTGATGTGATCGGACGTCCGTTGTTACTGCTCGATCGTCCAGATCAGCGCACAATGGGCGCGTCATTGCGCAGGATGTCTTCATGGCTTCCACGAACACCCCTCCCCCCTGGCCCCCCATCGACCCGCTGGGCGAAGCGCTGCACTTCCTGCGCATGAGTGGCGTGTTCTATTGCCGCTCGGAGTTCTCTGCGCCATGGGGCCTGGCCCTGCCGCCCATGCCCGACTGCATGATGCTGCACGTGATTGCGAGCGGACGTGCCTGGCTGGAGCTGGACGGCGAGGCCCCACGCCCGCTCGCCCCGGGCGACCTGGCCGTCGTGCCGCGCGGCACCGGGCACCGGCTGACCAGCCAGCCGGGGGTGGCGCCCGCCGGCCTGTTCGACCTGCCGCGCGAGCTGATGAGCGAGCGCTATGAAGTGTTGCGCCACGGCGGCGGCGGCGAACCCGCGCAGATGATCTGCGCCGCCGTGCGCTTCGGCCACCCGGCGGCACAACGCCTGGCAGCACTGCTGCCATCAGCGCTGTGCATCGACGGCCGCCAATCACCGCACGCCCAATGGATCGACCAGACCCTGCGCTTCATGGCCGCCGAGGCGCGCGCCCCGCAACCCGGCGGCGAGACCATGGTGACGCGGCTGGCGGACATCCTCGTCATCCTCGCCATCCGCGATTGGATCGAACGCGATCCGGCCGCGCGCAGCGGTTGGGTGGGGGCGTTGCAGGACAAGCAGATCGGCCGCGCGATGGCGTTGATCCATCGCGAGCCCGCACGGGAATGGACTCTGGGCGCGCTGGCTGCCGAGGCCGCCATGTCGCGCTCGGCTTTTGCCGCGCGCTTCACGCGCATGGTGGGGGAGCCCGCCATGCAGTACGTCGCCCGCTGGCGCATGCAGATCGCGCTGGGCTGGCTGCAGGAAGAACGCCTGCCGCTGGCCGAGGCCGCCAGCCGGCTGGGCTACCAGTCGGAGGCGGCGTTCAGCCGGGCGTTCAAGCGGTTCAACGGGGTGACGCCTGGGGCCGCACGGCGCAGCACAGCGCCGGAAACCGGGGGTTAGCGCGGAGCGTTGGCAGGCCCGCGCGCGCCTTCCAGGATGATGCGCGCCAGCTTGGCGTAATCGCCGTCGAAGTGATGGCCGCCCGGCAGCTTCACGAGCTGCACCTGCTTCGGGTCCAGGCCCGGGCAGTTGGTGTCCTTCTCTTCGCTGCCATAGATGCACATGCCGATGCCGGCCGGCAGCTTCTGCACCTCAGGCAGGATGGGCAGGCCCGCAGCGCTGCTGGACACCCAGTTGGTCATGTGGAATTCAAAGTCCGCGCGCCTGCCCAGGCCCATCATCACCGCCAGCGCCACATGCTCGCGCGAGGCGGCCGGCAGGCGGTTGACGACAAAGGGCAGCACGTCCGCGCCCTGCGAATAGCCGATCAGCAGCGCGCGGCTCTTCTTCCAGCGCGCGGAGTAGAAGCGCACCAGACGGTCGATGTCGGCCGCGGTGGAGGCTGGCGTACGCGACGTCCAGAAGTAGCGCAGCGAATCGACGCCGACCACCGGCACGCCCGCCTTGGACAGCGCGCCGGCCACTTCCTTGTCGAGCCCGGCCCAGCCACCGTCGCCCGACAGCAGCACGGCAAACAGCTCCGACGATGTGCCCGGCTGGGCGGCCACCTCGATCACGGGCAGGTCCGACACCGCGGCGGGCGGCGGCGGGGGGAGTGGCTTGCGCTGGGCGTTGAGCTTGGCGAAGGCGGCCTTGAACGGCGCGGTTTCCGTCACCGGCACTGCGTTGGCGTTACCTGACGCGGCCGGCAGCGCCACCGACTGCGCACCGGAAATCGTGTCGATGAAGGTTTGCGTGGCACGCGCCTCGCACAGCGGGCCGGAGCGGTGCGCATACGAGGTGAGCGTGCTGGACTGCAGCGCCACCCACGGCGCCGAGAGCTTGGTGGCCGGCAGCAGCACCACGCCGGCATTGTCGGCCGGCTTGGTGCGCTTGGCAGTGGTGCGGCTCTCGCTCTTGCGGCGGCTGAAGTGCACGCCCTCGCCCTTGCACAGCGGCTTGCGCAGCTCCAGCACCGGGCAGAACTCGATCGACATGGCAGCGGCAAAGATGTTCGGGCGTGCCTGCGCAATCATCGCGTAGGCCAGCGCGCCGCCTTCGTTGTCACCGACGAGGATGGGCGGGTAGTAGCCCGGCACCTTCTCGTACGCCTGCAGGAAGCGGCTGAAGTTTTCCAGATCGCCATCGGGGAAGGCGCAATCGCCCAGGTCTGCCTCCAGGCTGGCGAACAGCGCGGGCGTCGACAGCCCGGCCACCAGCGCGCCCTGTGCCGCCAGCCCTTGCGCCATGCGCGAGGTGGCGGGGGTCCAGCCCAGGTCGCCGGAGAGCATCAGCACCACGGATTGGACCTCGCCGCGGGGCTTGTAGACCGGCACGTCGCGGAAGCGCCCGTGCGAGACGAATTCCACTGCGCCAGGCGCGGCAGCGCTCGAGGGCGGGGCCACCACGGGCAGCGCCAGCACGCCGCCGTTGAGCGCCTTGTTGGCGGTCACGGCGGGGGCGCTCATCAGCAGGCGCGGCGGTGCATCGCCTTGCGCGGGCGCCGTCGTCACGCCGCTGGCGCCGGTCATGCCGACTGGCGGCACCAGCACCGGGCCTTGCACCGGTGCGGGCTTGGGCGCCGAGGCGGCCCCCCCTGCCACCGCCGAGGCGGCGGCCGGCGCGTCAGCGGCCACGGCCCACGACGCCGCCAGCCCGCACGTAATGGTCAGGGCAATCGCGGCCAGATGCCGCCGCTTGCTGTGTGCTCCCCTGTGCCGCGCCTCTTGCGTGCGCGGTGCTTGCCAACTCATTTAGAGATCACTCCCTTCAGGCCGCCACCGATCAGGGCGGCGACATCCGTCAATGTAAACAGCGGCGCCAGCCCGCCGCGTGCGAGCAGGTAGCGGGCTTCCCACACCGGCTCGAACTTGTCCTTGAAACTGCGCAACCCACGGAAATTGTAGAAGCGCGCGCCGTGGCGGAACAGTATCCGTCCGAAGCGGTGCCAGCGTGGTGCAAGCTGGTGATCGACCATGCCCGACATGGGCGCCATGCCCAGGCCGAAGCGCTGGTAGCCGGCCGCCTGGAAATGCAGGATCAGCTTGCCGAACAGGAAATCCATGGTGCCCGGCGGCACGCTGGCGCGCTGGCGCATCAGGTCGACGCTGGCCTCGATGCGCAGTACGTCTGGGCACATCAGCGTGGCGAATGCCAGGATCTGCCCCTCGCGGCGCACCGCGGCCACCGGCTGGCTCAGCACGTAGCGGTCTTCAAAGGCGCCGAGCGAGAAACCCTTCTCGCGCGCGTTCTGGTTGCGCAGCCATTCGTCGGAAATGGCGCGCAGTTCTTCCAGCACGGCCGGCACGCCCTCCACCGGCACGATCTCGAACGACAGCCCTTCGCGCTCGCCGCGCGTCACGCCGTGGCGCAGGTTGGCGCGGCGCGAACCCTTGAGGCTGAATTCGGGCAGCGACACGTAGGCCTCTTCGCCCAGCTTGAAGGCCCGCATGCCGGCGTCCAGATACAGCGAAAGCGTCTGCGGGCGCGTCTTGTAGAACGCTGCGCGCCCGCCATGGGCATCGGCCAGTTCGATGAAGCGCCAGATCAGTTCGGGCCACTCCTGCTGCGCGCCCACGGGGTCGGACAGCGCCACCCACGAGCGGCCCTGCTTGGCATACATGATGAAGGCGTTGCCCGACGGCGAGAACAGCAGGCTCTTGTCGCCCATCAGCGCCAGCGTGGCATCGGCGGCGGGCTGCTTGCGGACGATCTCGGCGGCGCGGGCGAGGTCCAGGTTGCCGGGCGGCGCGGTCGCGCCGGCCTCGCGGCTGAACAACTGCCACAGGCCGAAGCCCAGGCCCGTCACGGCCACGGCCATCAGCGCGCGGATGGAGCGCGGCGCATCGCCGTCAAAGGTGAATTGCCACCAGAGCTGGTTGGCGTAGGCCACCTCGCGGTAGGCGAAGAAGAGAATCCACACGCAGCCAGCAAACACGCAGGCCATGGCAATCAGCCAGCCCGACTCCAGCCGCTGCGAGAACAGCGACGACGGCCGGTCGAACTGCCGGCGCGAGATGATGAGCAGCCCCGCCAGCGTCACCAGCACCGCCATCTCCGACACGGCGAAGCCCTTGGGCAGCGCCAACACGCCGGCCAGCAGCGATAGCGCCAGCGCCGCCCACCAGGCGGCGTCGAGCCGGTGCAGCAGCCCACGCGCGACGAACAGCATGATCAGGCCCGCCACGCTGCCGATCATGTGCGAGGCTTCCACCACGAACAGCGGCACGTGCATGCGCAGCAGGTCTTCGGCCTCGTCGGTGGCCGGGGTCACACCCGAGACCAGCAGCATCACGCCCGCCACCAGGGTCAGCGCCGCCAGCACCCGTGGGGACAGCCTGACCGCGGCGCGGCCAAACGGCGCGCCGGCCCCCTCGCGCAACTCGAACACCGCCAGCATGGCGGCGGCCACCAGCAGCGGCAGCAGGAAGTAGATGGCGCGGTAAAACAGCAGCGCGGCCAGCACCTGCGCGGGCGGCGCCTGGCCGCTGCAGCCGAGCAGGATCACCGCCTCGAACACCCCCAGCCCGCCCGGGCTGCGGCAGAGCACACCCAGCGTGACCGCCAGCGCGTAGAACGCCACGAAGGTCGGCAGGTCAACCACGCCGGCCGGCAGCAGCACCCACAGCGCCGCCGCTGCCGCGCTCAGGTCCGCCGCGGAAATGCCGAACTGCCGGGCCGCCAGCGCCGGCGGCGGCAGGCGGATCTCCCAGCGGCCGAGCAGCGTGACGTGGCGCTGCCGCATGCACAGCGCCAGCACCGCCACCACCCCGGCCAGCACCAGCAGTGCCACCGCCTCCAGCAAGGAGGCAGGCAGGTGCGTGAGCGCGGCAATATGCGATGCGCCCCACAGCAGCCCCACCGCGCCGAAAGCCGTGGTCGACACGCCCAGCGCGCTCGCATCGAAGGCGACTGCGGCCGTCACGCTGGCCGCATCCACGCCGGCGGCCGTGTACAGGCGCGCACGCACCGCTCCGGCCGTCAGCGAGCCCAGGCCGACGGTGTTGCCCAATGCATAGGCAATGAATGAGGTGGTGGCAACGGTGGTGGGCGGCACCTGGGCGCCGGCATAACGCAGGCCCGAGGCGTCATAGCCCATCAGGGCCACGTAGCTCAGGGCGGTGGCGCAGATGGCGAACCCGAGCTGTCTGGCCGGCGTGGCCTGCAAGGCGGCCACCATGTCGGCGTAGTGCACATGGTCGAGCAGCGCATAGAGGCTGTCGAACACGAGCGCGCCCAGGATCAGCACGACGCCGATCATGGTCCAGGCGCCCAGGCCGAGGCCTGAATCAGGCTGCGAGCTTGGCAATGAAGCGGACTGCAACACGCGTGCGGGCTCAGCCGCAGGCGAGGCGGTGGGCGCGCTCGCCGGCGGTGTAGCCGGCGCTCGCGGTGGTTTGGAACGGGCGTCGTTGGACGCAGCGTCAGGCATGGTGAAAAACAAAATCCCGCAGGCTTGGGTTACGCGCCCGGCTCATGCGCGGGCGTCGGCGGCGTGTCATCGGCAAAAGAGGCGACGTGGAAGAAGCACGCGGCGACGCGCCAGGCTACGCGAGAAGCGGCCGCGCCATGGCAGCCGGCCGACGCCGTGTGTGCGGCATCGACCTCCCATCATTGACCCCGACCGTCCGGCGCCGCCGTTGTTGTTGTCTTGGTGGCGACACCGGTTCCCCCGCGCGAGCGCGTGCTGAATCCGCACTTCTTATCCGGATGGCGTCCTGTAAACCGGTCGACCCACCCGATCCGTTGACATGCAAACCGTTATTTTACGGTTTGGGCGCACGCCCCGGCACATTTGGCGCCCGATCAGGCTTACCCGCATCGATTGACACCGGATCGCTGGCCGGGAAGGTTTCTTCCAGACCTTCGTCCAGCAAGGCTTCGTCATGGGTGTCGGCCACCGGCGGATGCGGGTTGGCCGGCACCGGTGTGGGCGAGACGCGGTCGTCAGGCATGGCGTTCTCCAGAGGGGTCCCGCCTCCAAGCATAGGCAACGGCGGCAATCCAGGCTGCCATTGCGGTGTGCCGCACATATTTCGGCCGCAATGGCAGAGGGCACCAGGCTGAATCTGCTAAGCAAATGCTCAGCCAATCACGCACCCGCGCAACGCCGGGCCACCGGAACGAACCACACGGAAAAAAGTGGAGAAGACGGGCAAATGGCCGATTACGCTAATGAATAGCGTGCCCAGTCAATAAAGTGATGCTTTTTCCACAATTCGCTCACAATGCCGTTGCATTGCGATGTGGAGTCCAGTACACAAGAAACACATCGATTTCAACAATCGCCCATGCCATTGCTGAGATTCGCCAATGCGTTCCTGAAGCGCCCCTTCATGCTGATCGTCGGTGCGGCGGTGCTGTCGCTGGCGGTGGCGGCGCTCACGGTGCTCTCGCTCTATGAGATGCGCCTGGACGCCATGGCGCGCGCACGCGATTCAGCCGACAACGTCTCGCTGATCCTGCAACGCGACATCGCGCGCAACCTCGAGGTGTACGACCTGTCGATGCAGGCGGTCATCGATGGCATGCAGGACCCGACCATCCTCGCCTTGCCGCCGCACATCCGGCAGCTGGTGCTGTTCGACCGCTCGACCAATGCGCAGGACCTGGGCTCGCTGCTGGTGTCCGACGCCGCCGGCGATGTCATCATCGATTCGCGCTCGGTGCCGCCGCGGCGCGTCCATGTGGCTGACCGCGATTACTTCAAGGTCCACAAGGACACCCCGGACGTCGGCCTGTACCTGAGCATGCCCTTCCGGCCGCGCATCAACGGCATCGAAACGTCGATCGGCCTGAGCCGGCGCCTGAACAGCCCCAACGGTGAGTTCCGCGGCATCGTGGTCGGCACGTTGCGCCTGAACTACTTCAAGCGGCTGTTCGACGGCATGAACCTGGGCGAGCACGCCGCCATCACCCTCATACGCGACGACGGCACAGTGCTGATGCGGCGCCCGTATGAGGAACAATTGATCGGCAAGACCATTGCCGGCAGCCAAGCCTTCAACCTGCGCAAAGACTTGCCGGCAGGGGCTTACATCACTACCGGGGCGCTCGATGGGGTGGAGCGGCTGTTCAGCTATCGGCGCATCGGTGAGCATCCGCTCATCCTGTCGGTCGGGCTGGCTACGGAAGACATCTACGCGGAGTGGCGGCAGCGGGCGTGGTGGATCGGCAGCATCGTGCTGATGCTCAATGCCGTATTCATCCTGCTGTCGATCCTGTTTGCACGGCAGCTGCGCGAGCGCATCGAGATGGAGCAGCAACTGCAGTGGCTGGCCAACACCGATGGCCTGACCGGCCTCGGCACCCGCCGCGCGCTGGACGCGGCCCTGGACGTGGAGTGGCGGCGCGCCAACCGGCACGGGCATCCGCTGGCGGTGCTGATGATCGACGTGGACGAATTCAAACACTTCAACGACCGCTATGGCCACGCAGCAGGCGACACCGCGCTGCGTACGGTCGCACGCTGCGTCACCGACAGCATCCGCCGCCCCGGCGACTTTGCCGGCCGCTACGGCGGCGAGGAGTTCTGCGCCCTGCTGCCCAATACCGACCTGGCCGGTGCGCAGCGCGTGGCCGAGACCATCCGCGCGGCGGTGCTCACGTTGGGCGAACCGAACGTGGGCAGCACGCACGGCAAGCTCACGATCAGCATCGGGGTGGCGGTCCATGTGGGCCCATCCGGGCACGGCGACGCGCCCGAGCGGTTGATCCAGAGCGCCGACCGCCAGCTCTACGAGGCCAAGGCCGCCGGCCGCAATATCGTCATGCCACGCCAGGAGCGGCCCCGGTTGGCGGTGGTGTAGCGGCAGCACCCGGCAGGCCAGCACGCCCCGCCCTCGCGCGGGGCGTTCGCTTTTGGGGCGTATCATCCCGGCTTTTTCCCGGGACGGAACACGATGGACAAGGCCACCGGCAGCTTCGAAGCGCTGGCCGCACGCGAAGGCGGCCTGCAGCAGCGACTCTCTTCCGCACAGCTCACCATGATCGCCATCGGCAGCGCGATCGGCACGGGCCTGTTCCTGGGCAGCGGCGCGGCCATCCAGGTGGCGGGCCCCGGCGTGCTGGTCAGCTACGCGATCGGTGCAGTGATTGCGCTGCTGCTGATGGGCTGCCTGGCCGAGATGGTGGTCGCCCACCCCACCACCGGCTCGTTCGGGGCGTATGCCGAGCACTACGTCAGCCCGCTCGCGGGCTTCCTGGTGCGCTACGCATACTGGGCGGCCGTGGTGTTCGTCATCGGTGCCGAGGTAACGGCGGTGGCGGTGTACATGGCGTACTGGTTTCCCGGCGTGCCGGCGTGGATGTGGATCGTCGGGTTCTCTGCGGTGCTGGTGTGGATCAACGCCAGCAGCGTCGACGTGTTCGGCGTGGCGGAGTACTGGTGCTCGATGATCAAGGTGGTGGCCATCGTGGTCTTCCTGGTGGTGGCGAGCTATGCCATCCACCGCGCGCCCGAGGGCGGCCCGATCGGCTTTCACAACTATGTGGACGCGGGCGGCTTCCTGCCGCACGGGGTGCCGGGGGTCTGGTATGGCGCGGTCATCAGCATCTTCAGCTTCTTCGGCATCGAGCTGATTGCCGTGGCCGCCGGCGAGGCGCGCGAGCCCGAAGCCGCCGCCACGCGCGCGTTCCGTTCCACCCTGTTCCGGCTGGTGTTCTTCTATCTGTGCACGCTGGCACTGATGCTGGCCGTGGTGCCCTGGCAGGAGGCCGGCACCGGCCAGAGCCCGTTCGTGCGCGTGATGCAGATCCTCGGCACCAGCAGCGGCGCGGGCCTGATGAACTTCGTGGTGCTGACGGCTGCGCTGTCGTCGATGAACGCGCAGCTGTACGTGTCCACGCGCATGCTGTTCAGCCTCGCGCGCGGCGGGCAGGCACCGCGCGCGCTGGGTGTCGCCAACCGGCGCGGTGTGCCGGAACGGGCGCTGGCGGTGTCCAGCTCCGGTGCCGCGCTGGCCCCCGTGATGAGCGTGGTGCTGCCCGGCCACTCGTTCCTGCTGATGATGTCGCTGGCGATGTTCGGGGCGCTGTTCACGTGGCTCGTCATCTTCGTCACGCACCTGCGGTTTCGCCGCGCGGTGGAGCGCGAAGGCCGCACCCTGCGGTTTCGCATGTGGGGGTTTCCGGTGTTCACCGTCGTCGGCGCCGTTGCCATGGCGGCCATCATCGTCACCACCGCGTGGATGCCGGATTTCCGTATGACGCTGGTGGCGGGGGTGCCGTTCCTGATCGTGCTGACCGGGGTGTACCGCTGGCTGCGCGGCCGCCAGTGATGGCCTGACCGCGCGCGCCATCAGACCTGTGCCAGCGCCTGATCCAGATCGGCCAGCAGGTCGTCGATATGCTCGATGCCGATCGACAAGCGGATGGTCTCCTGCCGCACCCCGGCCTTGGCCAGCTCCGCTTCGGAGAGCTGCCGGTGCGTGGTCGACGCCGGATGCGTGGCGAGCGATTTCGCATCGCCGATGTTCACCAGCCGCGTGAACAGCTGCAGCGCGTCCTGAAAGCGCGCGCCCGCCGCAAACCCGCCCTTCACGCCAAACGTGAGCAGGCCCGGCGCCTTGCCCGACAGGTATTTCCGCGCCAGTGCGTAGTCGGGGTGGTCGTCCAGGCTGGCGTGGTTGACCCACTCCACCTTGGGGTGACCGCGCAGATGGCGCGCAATGCGCGCGGCGTTCTGCGTGATGCGGTCGATGCGCAGGCCCAGCGTCTCGATGCCCTGCAGGATCAGGAAGGCGTTGAACGGTGACAGCGCCGCACCCGTATTGCGCAGCGGCACCACGCGCGCGCGCCCGATGTAGGCCGCCTCGCCCAGCGCTTCCGTATAGACCACGCCGTGGTAACTGACGTCCGGTTCGTTCAGGCGCCGGAAGCGCGCCTTGTGCTGCGCCCACGGAAACTTGCCCGAATCCACGATCGCCCCGCCCAGGCTCGTGCCATGTCCGCCCAGGTACTTGGTCAGCGAGTGCACGACGATGTCCGCGCCGTGCTCGATGGGGCGGACGAGGTACGGCGTCGGCACCGTGTTGTCGACGATGAGCGGCACGCCATGGCGGTGCGCGATCTCCGCCAGCGCGGCGATGTCGGTGATGTTGCCGAGCGGGTTGCCGACCGTCTCGGCAAAGATGGCCTTGGTGCGGTCGTCGATCAGTGCTTCGAACGATGCGGGATCGCGCGGATCGGCAAAGCGCGTGGTGATGCCCGACAGCGGCAGCGTATGCGCGAAGAGGTTGTAGGTGCCGCCGTACAGCGTGCTGGCCGAAACGATGTTGTCGCCGGCTTCGGCAATGGTCTGGATGGCATACGTGACCGCCGCCTGCCCCGACGCCAGCGCGAGCGCCCCGATGCCGCCTTCGAGCGCTGCCACGCGCTTCTCCAGCACGTCGTTGGTCGGGTTCATGATGCGCGAGTAGATGTTGCCCGGCACCTTGAGGTCGAACAGGTCGGCGCCGTGCTGCGTGTCGTCAAAGGCAAAGGCGACCGTCTGGTAGATCGGCACGGCCACCGCCCGCGTGGTTGGGTCGGCGCTGTAGCCGCCGTGGACGGCCAGGGTGTCGAGTTTCCAGGCGGGGGTGGACGGTTGCGTCATCGTTGTGTCTCCGGAGGGTTGGTCCGGCGAGGATATGGGGCGCCCTCCAGCGTGCAAACGATCGTTTCTGTCTATGGTTATTCAGAGTGCAAGCGCTGCGCTCTGTGGCCAAGGACGCCTTTGTGCCGATGGGTCGCCCTACCCCCGCCCGCCCTCAAGCAACCCGCGCAGCCCCACATCCCGTATCTCCAGCACGGCAAACGCCCCCAGCTTCTGCAGGGCCGGCACAGCCTCCAGCATCAGTTCCTCCGCCTTAGCGCGCTTGGCAGCGTCTGACTGGGGGTCCAGCCACACCTGTGCGTTGGCCAGGAAGGCGGCTACCGTGCCCTTGCGGATCGTCAGTCCATCAAAGTCGGCATAGTTGGCGGTATCGGGCAGGACATCTTCGGGTCGCATGGTGTGCTCCTGGGGTGATTGACCGCACCACTGTAGAGCGGGTAGCTTGGCGTGACTCCGTCATTCATGCCAATCCATACGCTTTTCAGGCCATGCCGCCCAAGCCGTTGCTTTCCTTGCCGCGCGTGCAATCGACCGAGGGCCGGTGGTTGCATGCGGTCGATCACGTCAGCGCATCGCCGCGCGCGACGGCACCGCACCGTCATGCGCGCGGGCAGTTGTTCGGAACGGACGCTGGTGTGCTGACCCTGCAGACCGGAGACGGCCGTTGGGTCGTTCCTGCCGCGCATGCGGTGTGGATTCCGCCTGGCGTGGAGCACGGTGCGCAGACGCATGGCCCCTTCGCGGGCTGGGCGGCCTACCTCGCGCCCGATGCGTGCGAAGGCTTGCCGGATGCGCCATGCACGCTGTCGATGTCTGCGCTGTTGCGTGCGGCCATTGCGCGAGCCGCCAGGTGGCCGGAACACGCGCTGGACCCGGCACAGGAGCGCCTTGCCGCCGTCATCGCCGATGAAATCCGCGCGCTCGAGCCGGTGCCGACCGCCCTGCCGATGCCCACCGACGCGCGCCTGCGCAAGATTGCCGATGCGCTCATCGCCGACCCGTCCGACACCCGGCGCCTGCAGGACTGGGCCGCCTGGGCCGCGATCGCCCCACGCACGCTGACGCGCCGGTTTGCGGCCGAGACCGGCTACGCATTCGAGACCTGGCGCCACCGCCTGCGCATGATGCGCGCGTTGGAGCAGTTGGCCGCCGGCGCACCGGTCACGGCAGTCGCGCTCGATCTGGGCTATGACAACGTCAGCGCGTTCATCGCCCGCTTTCGCGCGACCTTCGGGGTCACCCCGGGCCGGTATGCCGCGGGCGGATGCGCAGACCTGACGCTTACTTCTTCACCATCGCGCAAGCCGATTCCGCCAGCGTATTGAACGCCTGCTCGCCCGGAATCGTCTGCGCGAGCTTGTAGTAATCCCACGGCCGGGTCGACTCCGACGGCTTCTTGACCTCGAACAGGTAGATGTCGTGGATCATCATGCCGTCGGCGCGCACGTAGCCGCCCTTGGTGTACATGTCGTCGATCTTCATCGACTTGAGCTTGGCCATCACGCGGTCTGAATTGTCGGTGCCGGTGGCCTGCACGGCCTTTAGGTAGGTGAGCGTGGCGGAGTAGTCGGCGGCCTGCAGGGCGCTCGGCATCTTCTTGAACTTGGCGTAGAAGCGCTCGCCGAACTGGCGCGCGGCGTCGCTGGAGTTCCAGTACCACGGGTCGATCAGCTGCATGCCCTGCGCGGTCTGCAGGCCGAGCGCGTGGATCTCGTCGATGGTCATGACCAGGCCCACCACGCGCATCTTCTTGTCGAGCCCGAAATCCTTGGCGGCCTTGATGGCGTTGATGGTGTCGCCGCCGGCGTTGGCCAGCGCCACGGCCTGCGCGCCGGAGCTTTGCGCTTGCAGCAGGTATGACGAGAAATCCGGCGCGCCCAGCGGGTGCTTGGTGCCGCCCACCACCTTGCCGCCGCCGGCTGCGATCACGCGGCGCGATTCGGCGTCCATGTCCTTGCCGAAGGCGTAGTCGACCGACAACAGGTACCACGCGTTGACGCCCTGCTTGCGCAGCGCGCCGATGGTGCCGCGTACATGCGCGTTGGTGTCGTAGGCGTAGTGCACGGTGTAGGGCGTGCACTCCTCGTTGGTCAGGCGCGGGGTGCCGCCGCCGAGGTTGATGTAGACGCGTTTCTTCTCCGCCGCCACGCGGTTCATCGCCAGGCCGGCGGCGGAGTTGGGGCCGGCGACGAGCACGTCCACGCCATCGCGGTCGATCCACTCGCGTGCCTTGGAAGCGGCCACGTCAGCCTTGTTCTGGTGGTCGGCCGAGACGATCTCGATGGGCTTGCCAAGCACCTTGCCGCCGAAGTCCGCCACGGCCATGCGCATGGCCTCCAGCCCGCCCGGGCCATCCAGGTCGGCATAGACGCCGGACATGTCGGTGATGAAGCCGATCCTGACCTTGTCGTCCGATACCTGGGCGTGAGCGAAAGAGGCGGCGATGGCGAGGCCGATCGCGGCCGTGGCGCGGCGTGCGTGCATGTGTGTCTCCGGATGGTGTCTGTTATGCGCGCGTGCCGATGGCCGCGCGGGTTTTGGAGAACATGGTAGCGACGCCACCCGCCGCGAACAGCCCCGGCGCGCGAAACACACTGTCAAGTGAGAGTCGACAGTCGTGGATGATTGGCGAATCAGGGCGGCAGCAGCGCAGCGCGTGCGGCGGCCAGGACTTCGCGGCTCAAGCCGTCGAGCAACGCGGATGCGGCGCGCGCGCATTGCCAGTGGAGCGGCACGTCCAGCGGCGTGTCCGGCACCAGCTCCACCAATGTCCCCGCCTCCAGATGCGAGGCGATCAGCGCCTGCGGATGCAGGCCCCAGCCCATGCCCGCCACGGCCGCCGCCACAAAGGCTTGCGACGAGGGCAGCATGTGGCGGGGCAGCTCGACGTGCCGATGGCACAGGCGCCGCGCCCAGCGCGCCTGCAGCTCGTCCTTGGTGTTGAACACCAGGCTCGGCGCCCGCGCCAGGCTGCCCGCGCCCACGCCATCGGCGAAATGGCGTTGCACGTACGCCGGGCTGGCGGCCGCGAGGTAGCGCATGGCACCCAGGGGGCGGCTGTTGCAGCCTGCGGCGGGCCGGGCCGTGGCCGTAACGGCGGCCAGCACGGCGCCGCTGCGCAGCCATTCGGTGGTGTGGTCCTGATCGTCCACCGACACCTCCATCAACACCGGATGCTCTGCGCCGAAGGTGGCGAGCGCCGGGGCCAGCCACGTGGCGAGGCTGTCGGCGTTCACCGCGATCGGCAACGCCACCGGGGCAATGCCCTGCGGGGCGAGCGCCGGCAGCGCGCCTTGCAGCTCCTGCTCCAGCAGCCGCACGCGGTCGACGTGCTGGCAGAGGCGTCGCCCGGTCTCGGTGGCCCGACAAGGCTGGTCGCGCACGACGAGTGCGCAGCCCACGCGCTCTTCCAGCAGCCGGATGCGCTGCGAGATGGCGGATGGCGTGACATGGAGCGCGCGGGCTGCACGCTCGAAGCTGCCCTCTCGAACCACAGCAGCCAATGCAGAGAGCGCGGAGTAGTCCAGCATGAGATAAGAAAAACTACATTGAATTAAGGAGAGATAGTTTGTCTTCATCCGACGGCGTCGGCAAGATCGCCGCATGGAACCCTTGCTCGCCACCCCTTCGCCCCCCCTTTCCGTCTCCCTCCAGGGCCTGGCCCTGAGCCTGGGGCTCATCGTCGCCATCGGCGCACAGAACGCATTCGTGCTGCGACAGGGGCTGCGGCGCGAGCACGTGGGCAGCGTGGTGCTGTTCTGCGCCGTGATGGATGCGCTGTTGATCGCCGCCGGGGTACTCGGCATGGCCCAAGCGCTGGGGGACCGCCCCGGCCTGGCGCGCGCACTGGCGCTGGCCGGCGCCGTCTTCCTGGCGGTATATGGATGGCAGGCGCTGCAACGCGCCAGGCGCACCAGCCAGTTGAGCGCGTCTGGCGACGGCGCCGGCCTCACCAGAGGCGGCGCCTTGGCGCAGGCCGCCGCATTCACGCTGCTCAACCCCCACGTCTACCTGGATACGATGCTGCTGGTGGGCACCGTCGGCGCGCAGCAACCGGGCGCGCTGCGTGGCTGGTTCGTGGCAGGCGCAAGCTCGGCCAGCGTACTCTGGTTCGTGCTGCTGGGCTTCGGTGCACGCAAGCTGGCACCGTGGTTCGCAAGACCACGGGCGTGGCAGGTGCTGGATGGGCTGGTCGGGGTGACGATGCTGGTCTTGTCGGGGCTGCTGGTGCGTCACGCCTTCACGGGCATCTGAGAGGCTCCAGGAAAAAGCCCGCCCGGGGCATGACGCAGGGCGGGCTCGGATTGCGCAGCACTGCCGCCTACTGGCGCAAGTCCTGCACACGAACGCCCGCTACTCTTGGAGCGCTGCCCACATGTCCTTGTCGCGCTGGGCTGTCCAGATGCGTGGATGCGCGATGCCTCCCGCCTCGTCAAAGGCACGGGACACATCAAACGGCAGGCAATGCTCGTAGATGAAGACGCCGCCGAATCGCGCATCCATCAAGGTGCGCGCGTGCCGCATCGCGCCTTTCAGATCGAGACCTTGGGCGCGTGCTTCGCGGCCAGCCTTAAGCAACGTGGTGACGAATTCGTGGGTGTAACGGATGGCATCCTCTGCCTCTTTCGCGGAGTGCAAGGCGGGGCCTCGACCGGGCACGAGCTTCTCCGCCCCGAGCGCCCGCAGGGCTTCCAATGTGGCCGGCCATTGCGCAAGGTGGGCATCACCGCAGTAGCAAGCCGCGTCGTACTCGACCAGATCGCCCGAGAACAACACCTTCTGCGACGGCAGCCAGACCACGGTGTCGCCCTTGGTATGGCCCGCCCCGAGGTGCGCGATCCGGACCTCAAGGCCACCCAACCACAACGTCATCGCTTGCTCGAAGACCAGGGTCGGCCACGTCAGACCGAGAATCGTTTCCACGCCGGCGAACAGGCGCGGGAACCGCTCGATCTCGGATTGCATGTCTTGCTCGCCGCGCTCGGCAATCAAGTCGTAGGTTCCCTGGCTGGCGATGATCTGCTGGCACCCGTGTGCGAGAAAGGCTGAGGCGCCCAGCACACGCACCGCGTGATAGTGGGACAGCACGAGATGCCGGATCGGCTTGTCCGTCACCGTGCGAATCTTGGCGATCAGGTCTTGCGCCATGGCGGGGGTCGCCGTCGTGTCCACGACGAGCACGCTGTGGTCACCGATGACGACGCCGGAGTTCGGGTCGCCCTCCGCCGTGTAGGCATAGGCATTCTCGGAGAGCTGGGTGAAGGTGGTGGCCTTAACTTGCGTGTCGCCACGGGATGCGAAGGTCTTGGTCATCTGCGTTCTCTTGTGCGATCTGACTCTACCGATCACGCGGTGCGTGTCGCGGCCACGGCCTTGATTTCGATGTAGAGCGTCGGCCTGGCCAGCGCAGCCACGCCCAGGATGGTCCAGGCCGGCGCATCTGCCTTGATGTAGCGATCCTTGATCTCGCGGAATGCGGCGAGCTGCTTGTCGACATCGACGTGATAGCTGACCAGCTCGACGAGATCCGCAAAGCCGAGCCCGGCCGCCTGCAGGATCGCCCCGAGCCGCTGGAAGGCGAGATCGATCTGCTCCTCCACGCTGGTGGGCACCGTGCCATCGGCGCGGATGCCGATCTGGCCGGCGATGAACAGCAGGCCGCCCGCCGCAACGGCCGGCGCGTAGTTGAACGTCTTGAACACCTCGGTGCTGCCGAACACGGGGTGGGGATTCGGCAGAGCGACGGTCGTCTTGGAAGATTGCATGGTGAGTCCCTTGAGAAAAGAAAGAATGTCGCGCTGACCTGCCTACGAGGCGTGCAGCGATCCACGCCGAACCTGGTCCTGCTCCTGCGATTCGAACAGCGCCTTGAAATTGCCTTCGCCGAAGCCGTCCTCGCCGCGCCGCTCGATGATCTCGAAGAAGATCGGGCCGATCTGGCGGCGCGTGAAGCGTTGCAGCAGGATGCGTCCGTCGCCCTTGCCGTCGACGAGGATGCCTCGCCGCTCCATGCGGTCGAGGTTCTGCCCATGACCGGGCACCCGCGCATCGAGGTTCTGGTAGTAGGTCTTGGGCGGCGCCTCCATGAAGTCGAGCCCGGCCGCCTCCATGGCCGCGATGGTCTGCTCGATGTTCGACGACAGGAAGGCGATGTGCTGGATGCCCTCGCCGCGGTAGTCGCGGATGAACTCGTCGTTCTGGTTCAGCACGCCGGGTTGGTCGTGCGCAGCGGCCGCAATCGGGATGGAAACCTTCCCGCATGGGCTCACCATCGACCGGGCACGCATGCCCGTTTGCCGGCCTTTCACGTCCAGGTACTGCTTCAGCACGAAGGCGAAGGTGTCTTTGTAGAAGTCGGCCCAGCGGTCGAGGTTCTCCGGCTTGACGATATTCGAGGTGTGGTCGATTGCCTGAATGGCGGCATCCGCCACCGCCACGGGCTGCCCCGGCCGATACGCTGTCGAAAACACCGACTCGAAATCGTGATCGACGAAGTAGACCAGGCTGTCGCCGATCCCCACGATGGCCGGCGCGTCGACGACGAAGGCGCCAGCCTCAGCCGGCGTTGCCATGCGCGCCCCGCCCTCCAGTGCCTGGGCCAAGGCGTTCGCAGCGTTGTCCACATGGATCGCAATCGCACGCGCGGACGCCCCGTGAACCTCCCGGAACGGGTTCGGCACCGGGTTCACGATCAGGGCGGCTTCGTTCTGGCGCAACAGCACCGCTCCCGTTTGCGCGTGCTGCCCCAGCGCCTTGAACCCGAGCTTCCCGAACAGGGCAACCAGCGCCTCAGGCTCTGGACAGACAAACTCGACGAACGCGAAACCCGCCGTTGTTACGGTACCCATGCTCCACTCCACAACAAGATTAGGACTGGAGAAAGTTTGCTTCATCTTGCTGGGTTCTGAGCTTTAGAATCGAAAGTCCAGGCAGCCTTCATCTTTTGTTTTCATGGAAACACCGGACCGAAACTTTCTCGACGCCATCGATCTGAAGCTGGTGCAGATGCTGCTGCGCGATGGCAGGGCTCCCTACAAGTCACTCGCGGCAGAAGTCGGGCTGACGGCGCCAGCCTGCGCAGAGCGCGTCCGACGCCTGAAGGAGCGCGGCGTGATCAAGGGGTATCGCGCTGAAGTGGACTGGACACGGCTGGGCTTCCCGATCAACGCCATCATCCGCATCGGGGCTTCGGCGGAACGGGGCACGAGTCTTCTGAAGACGTTTCGCGAAACGCCGCATGTGGTGGAAGTCATGCGCGTCACCGGGTCGGACAGCTACATCCTCCACGTGTTGACCCGGTCGAGCGCGGAGCTGGAGGCCGTCATCGACCGAATCGGCAGCTTCGGCACGATCACCACTTCACTCGTGCTCTCGATTCCCATGCCGGCGGCGGAGCGGGTCAGCCAGGTGCTGTCGGCCAAGTCGTCCAAGTGACGGCCAGAGTGGCGGCCCGTCCGAACACACCGGCGGCTGTATTTGTAAGCTCCGAGCGCATTCTTTGGGGCGTAGGAGACCAATGAGCGTGCCAACGATCGAATAGGGATGCTCAACGAATGCTGGCGACAAACTCGTCCGTGTAGGTCCGGGCCAATTCCACGTGTCCATCGCGAACACTCGGATTGCTCACGGAGAGTATCCGTTGCACCGTAGCTGGCCCATCGGGAGGCATCCGACCGTCCCAACTGAAGGCGGGCTGCGCAATCGCCAACGCCTTGAGGTAGAGGCGAGGGTTCGGGCCCAGGTATTCAGGCGGAAGCCGTTGAGCGATTTCCTCAGCCGTGTGGCTGTGGAGAAAGCGCAGCGTCCGCACAAACGCTCTGACCAACTTGTCAGCAAGGTCGGGGTTCGCCTGCAACCACTCGGTCTGCACATACAGGCAGGCAGCTGGGTAGGTGCCGCCCAGAATCGCTCGTGTTCCGTCAACCGTTCGCAGGTCGAGTACCGGACGAGCCTGCCCGGTTGAGACTAGCAGGGACGCTGTGGGGTCGGTCGTCATGCCTGCGTCTACATGTCCGTCGCGAACCGCGCGAATGAAGGTTTCCTCCGCACCCGCCGGCACTAGCGTGTAGTCACTGGGCTTCTGCCCTTGCTGGCTCATCAGGTAGCGGGTCAAGAACCCGGAAGAAGACCCGAGGCCTGTCACACCGAGCACATATCCGCGGAGGTCGCCCATCGATTCTGCAGTTCGGGGGGTGTTTGCAGCGATCAGCCCCAACTGCCCGGGGGCGTTGCTGAGAACCACAATCGACCGTGCTTCGCGTCCTTTGGTTTGCAGGTCGACGGTGTGGTCGTAGAACCCAACGACGCCTTGGGCGTAACCGGTGAGTAACTCGTTTTCTGCGTCGACACCAGCCGGACGGGAGACGAGTTCCACGTCCAGCCCCTCATCGCGGAAATAGCCCAGACGCTGTGTCAGGATGGCTGGCAGATAGACGATCTTGGCAGCCCCGCTCACCATGATGACGAGGTGCTTTCGAGACGCCATCGACGGACGTGGAAGGTTGGCGACCACAAGCACGGCAACAATAAGCAGGATGCCCACAGACAGTCGGTACCGATTCATGCGAAAAATCGAGACAGTGGTATCGCGGTAGTCCTGCAAGCGGCGCATCCTTGCGTTGTCGCCAATAGGGGGCGGCGCGAGGAATCACCTCGCATCCGGTTGTGGCGCTCACGTCAGTAACAGGCGTTTGAGGTCACAGCCTTGGCTGTTGCGCCGGCCAATCCCACTGCCTCCACTTCAACCTCTGACGAGCGACGCCTTACGGCGCTTGTGTGAAAACCAAGCACACAGGGCTTCCGGTCTGAACCACATGCCCAGACGGGGTCAGCTTTCCGTTCGCTTCATCAATGCGGAAGCCGACCACGGTGTCACTGTTTTCATTTGCCGCGTAGAGCAGCTTACCTGCAAGGTCAACCGTGAAGAACCGCGGCCCCTTGCCCTGGGTGTACGTCCAGGAGAGTGGATTGAGCAGGCCGCTATCGGCATCCACGCTCATCGTGACAATGCTGTCGTGCCCACGGTTCGAGCCAAACACGAACTTGCCGGATCGCGCGATCTCGATCTCGGCGCCGGTATTGTCGCCGGTGAAGCTTTCGGGGATCGTCGGGACGATCTGGGCCGGTGTTAGCGCTGCTGTTTCTGCGTCGTAACGGTAGGTCGTGATGGTGGAATCCAGTTCGTTCATCACGTAGGCCAACGGCTTCGTGGGGTGAAACGTGACATGGCGCGGCCCGGCGCCTTCCCGCGCTTGGGCAAAGGGTGGATCCGCCAGCGTGATCTTGCCGTTGGCGGGATCAAGCCGGAAAGCAAAGACGCGGTCGAGCCCCTTGTCTGGCACGATGAAGAATCGGCCACTGCGATCAAACGGCACGTCATGTGGGTGGGAACTGGTCTGCTGCGTACGGTGTGGCCCTGGTTTGCCAGGAAGCTGGACCAGATCGCTAACGCACCCGAGGCTTCCGTCTGCCTGGATCGGCAAGCTGACGACTGAACCGGTCGCGTAGTTGCCGACAATCACGAATCGATTTGTGGGATCGACAGCGAGATGCGCGGGATTCTTTCCCTCCGTCGACTGCCGATTCAGGAACGTGAGCTTGCCGCTCGCGCGATCCACCGAGTATGCGCTGATGTTGCTCAGGTCTCCGTGCACGGCATAAAGGTATTTCTGGGTTCGGTCCAGCGCCAGGAACGACGGATTGTCCATTCCTTCGACCAGTTGCACGTGCTTCCAGTCACCCGTCTTGCCGTCTACGCGATAAACGTCAATACCTTTGCCGCGCGCGTTGCGCTCCTTGGTCGTGCGGCAACCAATGTAGGCGTATAGGGCAGTCCGCTCGGTTGCCATCGCGTTGACGGTCGGCAGTTCGTAGAGCGCTGTCGTCAGCGCGGCCAGGTTCTGAATCGCCTGGCGTCTTCCTGGGTTCATTCCCTTGTCTCCTGGTTTCCGTTCTAGGGGTGGAGGCTTGCGCGCGCATCACGCGCCTGTGTCCACCAGAGGTGGGCAATCACGATGACGTTAAGCCCGCCAGCAGCGGCTCATCCTTCTTGCGCTCCACCGAAATGCATTCTATGATCATAAAACGCTATACGCAAACACACAAAACCTCGGCGTAAACCCGAGGCATGTGGGCGTAGGCCTCATCACGTCAAGGAGACGGCTGTGGGAATGGCACAATCGACATCAGGAGGAGCGAGTTCTCGCGCTGCTACACGCGGCACGCTCGACTCCATGCCTCATGTCGAGCATCTGCATCCGTCCCATTCCATGCCGTTGACGCCGCTTCAGACCCGAGTCACCCGGGAAATCCTTGCTTTGGCCAGACGAGACGATCTGGCGGAAGGCGAACGCCTCGCTGAATCCATCCTGGCGGAGCGAATCGGGACATCCCGTACTCCGGTCAATGTGGCCCTGCGCCATCTGGCGGAGCTTGGCGCGGTGTTCTACGACCACAACCGTGGGTTTTTCCTGGCAAAGCCAGCACGCGAACTCAACGATCTTGCGGCGCAGCTCTTCGAAGAACCGGACGAGCCGCTATACCTGCAGATCGCCGAGGATCGCCTGGCCCGCCGGCTGCCGGATGTGGTGTCGGAAGCGGATCTGATGCGCCAGTACGGCGTGGCGCGCAGCGTGCTGCGCAAGGTTTTGTCGGTGATGCAGGAGGAAGGTTGGCTGGAGCGGCAAGTCGGCCAAGGCTGGCAATTCCTGCCCATGATCGACTCGGTCGAGGCCTACGAGGAAAGCTACCTGTTCCGCGCCGCAATTGAACCGACGGGCATTTTGTCCCCGTCGTTTCGCTGTGATCCGGTGGAATTGGCCGAGCTGCGCCGGCGACAGCAAGTCATCGTGGACGGTGGCTATCTGACCATGACCTCTGTCGAGCTGTTCGAGGCCAACAGCGAACTGCACGAGACCATCGCAAAGTGGTCAGGCAACCGCTTCATTCTCCAGTCGGTCAGGCGGATGGACCGGCTTCGGCGGCTCGTCGAGTATCGACAAGCCCGGGCGCGCAAACCGCGCCAGATCCAGTCAATGGAGCACTTGGCCATTCTGGATGCGATTGGTCATCAAGACCTGCTGAAGGCGGCGACGCTGCTGCGTGAGCACATAGAGGGCGCTCGGCGCTCCAAGGTCCATGCCGGCAATGTGTTCACGGCCGAGGCGGCAGCAACGGCAACGGCTGCCACCTGATGTTCATGTTGTTCTAGGCCACGGCGACTCCGTCGCCTTTTTTTGACCCTAACTGCGTTTTGTAGTCACAAAATACTTTAAAGGCACTCGAAGTGCCCAACAGGAGACCATGATGTCTTATCGCCGCGGCTGGATCGCCGCCTTCCTTTTCACGCTGGCCATGATCAATTACATGGACCGTATCGCGCTCTCCATCGCGGCGGCACCGATCGCGGCCGAGTTCAAGCTCTCGACGGTCAGCATGGGCTACCTCTTCTCATCGTTCATCTGGAGCTACGCGCTGTTTCTGCTGCCCATGGGGCTACTGCTCGACCGCTTCGGTACCAAGCGGATTGCGGGCTTCGGCATCTTCGTGTGGTCCGCGGCAACTGCACTGACCGGAGCCGCAACGAGCTTCGCAGCGTTGTTGACGGCCCGCCTGGTCATGGGGAGCGGGGAGTCTTGCAGCAATCCGGTTGGCGCCAAGGTCATCCGGCAATGGGTTCCTGCTGGTGAACGCGGTGTCGTGACGGCGCTGTTCAACAGTGGCTCCTATGCGGGGCCGGCCATCTGCTCTGTGCTGCTTGCCTATCTGGTTGCTCATTTTGGCTGGCGCATTTCCTTCGGGATCGCCGGTGGCATCGGCTTCGCGTGGTTGGCCGCGTGGCTCGTATTCTTTGATTCGCCCGAAAAGGCGTCCTGGCTCAGCCAGGAAGAGCGCGACAAGATCGTGCGCGAGCGCGAGGTCAAGTCGTCCGTGCCGGCTGGCCAGGAAACGCATGGTCTTCGCGCTCTGATGAAGACACCGACCCTGTGGGGTCTTGCGCTGACGCAAGGCTGCAACGTCTATACGCAGTATCTCTTCCTGACCTGGCTGCCCAGCTACCTGCAGGCGACCCGGCATCTTTCGATCTCCAAGACGGGCATGTTCGCCGCCGTGCCGTACGCGGTTTCCGTGATTCTGTGCGTGCTCGCGGGCAGGCTGAGCGACATCTACGTCAAGCGTGGTGGAGTGGCCACCGGCCGTCGTCGCAATGCTGTGGCGCTCGCCATGATGACCGGCGCGGTGATCCTTGCCGTTCCCTTCATGACCAACCTGACGGCGTTGCTCGTGGTCTTCTCAATCACGCTGACAGGCATCGCCTCTACCACGTCGCTGAACTTCGCCCTCCTGAACGACCTGCTGCCGAGCTCGCGCGATGTCGGTAAGGCCATGGCGTTTGTGGTGGTGGGCGGCAACATCTTCGGTTTGATTGCGCCGATCGCCACGGGCTACGTCATTGCGGCCACTGGCAGCTATGACTGGGCCTTCGGCATCGCGGGCATGTTGCTAGTCGCTGGTGCGGCGATCACGTTGACCATGACGCGCAGGCCAATGATTCACGTCCATACACCCCAACCGGCTGCTTCCGGCGCATGAGGCGACTCGACTCCCTGCCGTCGCACTTCTAGTCGCCAAACACCCTTACTTCTGATTGGAGATATCACATGACCACCAAGACCCCATCCGGCGCAGTCCTGCTGAAGCCCGAAGCATTGCCGACCCATGAACGCGGCGGCGGCGCGCGAACCACGCCCCTCGTTTCGCGAGAGTTGGGAACGACCAGCTTCATCACCGGCTACACGTCGTTTGACGCAGGCGTGGAGATTCCTTTCCACAGCCATAACTGCCAGGAAAGCGTTGTGCTGATGGAGGGCGAGGCGATTCTCGACATCGACGGACTGGAGTACGAACTCAAGCCGCACGACGTGACGTTCATTCCGCCGAACGTGAATCACCGCTTCCGCAACCTCTCGAAAACCAAGCCAATGAAGATCCTGTGGATCTACGCCACGGTCGACGCGACTCGCACGCTGACCGCGACGGGCGTCACCAATCCCGTGGCAGCGGAGCACGGCAAAAGCTGACGCAGCACTAACGGGGACGCCCTCCATCTCGGAGAAGCGAATTCCGGCGGATTTCAGTTATTCGGCATTTCTAGGAGATTCAAATGCCACACACCGTTCAAGCGGAACAGCTCACCCAGTTCGGAGCAGCCGTTCTTGAGTCCTTGGGCGTGCCCTCTACCGATGCGCACCTGCTGGCGGACAGCCTGGTCGTCGCAGAACTCTGGGGCCATTCATCGCACGGCATGCTTCGTCTGCCCTGGTATGTAGACCGCCTGCGCAGCGGTGTCATGACATCGGCCTCCAAACCGGAAATCGTCATGGACGGAGGGGCCATCACTGTCATGGACGGCCACCATGGAATCGGCCAGGTGTTGACTGCGAAGGCGGTTGAGCTCGGGATCCGGCGCGCACGCGAGCACGGTATCAGCGCTGTTGGCGTTCGCAATTCCAACCACTTCGGCACAGCGGCCTATTTCACGCGCATGGCGGCCAAGGAAGGGTGCATTGCACTGCTTGCGACCAATGCGAGCCCCGCCATGGCGCCGTGGGGCGGGCGGGCCAAGAGCATCGGCACGAACCCATGGTCAATTGCAGCGCCGGGCGGCCGCTGTGGTGTCGCTGTCATGGACATCGCGAACACGGCCGTGGCACGCGGGAAGATCTATCTCGCGGCTGAGCGCGGCGTAGATATCCCGAATACGTGGGCTGCCGACGAGAACGGCGTTCCGACGACCAACGCCAGGGACGCAATCCACGGGCTGATCCTGCCGATGGCCGGGCACAAAGGCTACGTCATCTCCTTCATGATGGACGTGCTCGCAGGTGTCCTGACGGGCAGCCACTTCGGTTCAAACGTCGCCGGCCCATACGAGGCGAACAAAACCAGCGGCTGTGGTCATCTCCTGATCACCATCGACGTGAAGTCGATGATGCCCCTGGCTGAATTCGAACAGCGGATGGAAGCGCTGATTGATGAAGTCAAGGCGGTTCCGACCGCTCACGGAATCGAAGAGATCTTCTTCCCTGGCGAGCTTGAGGACCGCAATACGACTCGGCTACTTGAGACTGGAATCTCGCTCGCGGACACAACGTGGGGCAGCTTGGTCAAGCTCGGCACCGAAACCGGCACGGCATTGCCGGAACTTCTTTTCGCCTAACCCCAGAGGAACGCAACATGATCGCGCTTATCGTCTCGCTGGACGTCTACCCGGAACGACTCGACGAGTTTCTCACGGCCATCAAAGAGAACGCCGAGCGGACGTTCAACGACGAGGCTGGCTGCAAGTACTTCGACGTAACGCGGGACATCAAGGATCCGCTGCACTTTGTGTTCTATGAGCTGTACGAGGACCAGGCCGCTATCGACGCCCACCGCGCCGCGCCTCACTTCGCCAAATGGCGCGCGGCAGCGGACCGGTGCGTTGTAAAAGGAAGCCAGGTCAACACGCTGAGCACCCAGCTCTTTCACCACGCTTGACGACACATTGCGCATTGCACCGCAGGCGCGCAGACAAGCATTCGAATATCCCAAGATTTGGCAGGACGCAGAGCCATGACGACATCTATCACTACCTTTAATCCGACAACCGGCGCGCCGCTGCACACCTATGAGGCGTGGTCTGCCAACCAGATCGAGCAAGCCGTCAACGATGGCTACGCCGCGGCCAAGGCATGGGGCAAGCAACCCCTATCCGCGCGCGTTGAAGTCGTTCGCCGACTGGCCGATGAGCTTCGACGTCAAAGCACCGCTTTCGCGGACTTGATCACAACCGAAATGGGAAAGGTCAAGGCGGAGGCAGCCGGCGAGCTCGAGAAATCCGCGGTCACCGCAACGTACTACGCCGACAATGCTGCTCGAATTCTGGCCGATGAGAAGGCCAGCATCGACGGAGTCGACGCATGGGTGAGCTACGAGCCGATTGGACTGGTGCTGGCGGTCATGCCTTGGAACTTTCCTGTCTGGCAAGTCATGCGGTTTGCGATTCCCGCCATTACCGCGGGCAACGGCGTGCTATTGAAGCATTCTCCCAATGTGACGGGATGCGCCTTGGCGCTGGAGCAACTGTTCATCGATGCCGGCCTGCCCAAAGGCGTGGTGACAACGATGGTGGTGGCGGAGCCGGATGTACCAGATGTCATCGACCGGCTGATCCAGGACGATCGAATCGCTGCGGTAACCCTGACGGGTTCGAACCGCGCCGGGGCTGCAGTGGGTGCCGCCGCGGGACGAGCATCGAAGAGGTCCGTGCTCGAACTCGGCGGTTCGGATGCTTTCATCATTCTTGATGACGCGGATGTTCCGGCTGCAGCGGCGGCCGCAGTAAAGGCGCGTTATCACAATGCAGGGCAGAGCTGTGTCTGTGCCAAGCGGTTCATCGTCTCCGAATCCATCGCAGCGGAATTCACTGAGCGCTTCGTCAATGGCGCTCGCGCACTTGTGGTCGGTGATCCTGGTGCAGCCGGAACGCAGATGGGGCCGCTCGCACGTGGCGACCTTCGGGATGCGCTGGATCGTCAGGTCAGGCGTTCTCTCGAGGCTGGGGCAGTACTGCTCGCCGGAGGTCAGTCTGTCGAAGGTCCGGGCAACTTCTACGAAGCGACAGTTCTGGGCGGTACCGGCCCCGGTATGGCTGCGTTTGACGAGGAGACATTCGGTCCGCTCGCAGCCATTGCGATCGCGAAGGACGACACAGATGCTATGCGCCTTGCGAATGCGACGCCTTTTGGTCTCTCGGTAAGCGTGTGGTCTTCGTCAACCGAACGGGCTCTTACCGTTGCGAAGGGGGTGACAAGCGGCGCGGCTTTCATCAACGCCGTTACTGCATCGGATGCGCGAGTCCCCTTTGGCGGCACCAAGAAATCCGGCTATGGGCGGGAGCTGGCATCGGCAGGTATTCGCGAGTTCACGAATACGCGGACCTACTGGTCTGTTTCCGCTACCTAAATTCGGTCTGAGGTCTTGTTTCCGACCCGTCGGCGCCATCCAAGTGACCGCTTCGGGTCGGCAAGCGCCTTTGTTATCCCTGCACATCGGCGATCAGCCAAGAAAAAGCCCGCCCAGGCATGGCCCCGGGGCGGGCGTCGATTGCGTGGGTCCGCCGCTTACTGCCGGAGGCCCTTCACATGATCGGCAGTGATGTCGGCCGGCTGGCCACCAAAGCCGGCGCGCAGGTAGTTGGCCAGCTGCGCCAGTTCGGCATCGCCCATCTGCGCAAAACCGGGCATCGCCTGCATCGCCTCGGTGCCGGGGAAGTGCTGCTCATCAATGCCGTCGAGCATCGAGACAATCAGGTTGCGCGCATCCGCATTGCGCACGGTGCTGTTGCCGAGCATCGGCACGGCGACGTGCGGCTTGCCCTCGCCATCGCGGCCGTGACAGCCGGCGCAGACGGCCAGGTAGTGCGCGCGGCCGGCCTTGAGCTGGTCCGCATTGTCTGCCGTGGCGGCCACGAGCTTGATCGGCTGCGGCGCGGCCGGCTTGTCGCCAAGCAAGTACGTCGACATGGCGGCCAGATCCGCCTGGCTCAGGTACTGCGTGCTCAGATGCACGACCGGGTACATCTCGCCGAAGGCCGAGCCCTGCTGCGCGATGCCGGTGCCGAGCAGGCTCTGCACGTCGGCCGCCGTCCAACCGCGCGCAGCCAGGCCGGCGGGCGTGATGTCTGGCGCGGCGATGCGGCCCAGCGTGGAGCCGCCCAGCGGCTGGCCCGAACTCAGCTGCCCGGCAAAGCTGCGCGGCGTATGGCATTCCGCGCAGTGGCCGAGCGCGTTGCTCAGATAGCGCCCACGCAGCCAAGCCGCCGAGTTGCCCACCGACGCATCGGGCAGCGCGTTCTTCAGGAAGAACACGTTCCAGCCCGCCATGGCGATGCGGATGTTGTACGGGAAGCGCAGCTCGTGTTCGCGATTGGTCACGGCGGCAGGCTTCACCTGCATCAGGTACGCATACATCGCATCGGTATCGCCGCGCGACAGGCCGCGATAGGACGTGTACGGCATCGCCGGATACAGGCGCTTGTCGGGCGTGACGCCGTCGTGCAGGGCCCTGTAGAAATCGTCGGCGCTCCACTTGCCGATGCCGTGTTCCTTGCCGGGCGTGATGTTGCTGCCGTAGAAGGTGCCGAACGGCGAGGCCAGCGGCACACCGCCCGCGAACGGCGCGCCGTCCTTGCTCGTGTGGCAGGCCGCGCAGTCAGCCGCGCGCACGAGGTAGCGGCCCCGCGCGATCAGGTCGGCGCCGGTGAGCTTGGCGGGCGGCGGTTGGTCGGCCGCAGGCGGGATGTCGGTGGAACGGTCGCCGCAGGCCGCCAGCGAGGCGGCGGCCAGCAGCGACAGCATGGCCGTGCGCGCCAGTTGGAGCAGGTTGTGTTGGACCATGGGCATCACTTGCTCTCTTTGATGAGTCCAGGCGTGCTCAGCACGACGTCCTTGACGGCCTCGAAGTAGCGCACGTAGCCGGTGCAACGGCAGATATGGTCGTTGAGCGCCTCGGTGATGGTCTCGTCGAGCTGCTCGCGCGCCACCGGCTGGCGCTTGAGGCGCTCCACCAGCACAGTCGCGCCGTTGACGAAGCCCGGCGTGCAGTAGCCGCACTGGAAGCTGAAGTGCTCCAGAAATTTCTGCTGCACGAGCGAGAGCGACACCACTTCGCCGCGCTCATTGCGCGTGGCGTGGCCTTCCACCGTGCGGACCTTCTTGCCCTGAAAGAAATGCGCGCCCGTGATGCACGTGCGCACCTCCTCGCTGGTGCCGTCCGGCTTGTCGAGGATGACCGTGCACGCGCGGCACACGCCCTGCCCGCAACCGAGGCGCGAGCCCGTGAGGCCCGCGTATTCGTGCAGGAAGTCGATCATCATCAGGCCCTCGGGCACTTGCACGGGGCCGACGTCCTTGCCGTTCAGGTGCAGGGTCAGCGGTTGGGTTGCGATGCTCATGCCAGTACCTCCTGAATCTTGTCCGCGGTCACTGGCAGGCTGGTGAAGCGGTGTCCGATGGCATGCGCGATGCCGTTCACGATGGCGCCCACCACGGGGATCATCACCACCTCGGCGATGCCCTTGGGCGGATCGGTTTCCGACAGAGGCGGCAGCACCGCCCCAGTCTGCGTCCACACGGCCACGTCCTTGGCACGCGGCAGGTGGTAGCGGTTGAAGTTCCAGGTGCCGTTACCGGGGCCGTCTTCATACAGCGGCAGGTACTCGTGCAGCGCGTGGCCGATGCCCATCGCCACGCCGCCCTGCAACTGCCCCGAGACCAGATCGGGCGAGAGCTGCGAGCCGCATTCCATGATCGAGTGGTGCGACAGCACTTCCACCTTGCCACTGGCCTCGTGCACCGACAGCTCGACCAGCGTACCGACCGCGCTGTAGTACGTGACGGTGGCGTTGTTGCGCTGGGTGGACGCGATGGTGACCTTCTTGCGATCGAGCACGTGGTAGCCGCCCGCCGTCGTCATGCGGGCCTTGTGCGCTTCGTCGGCGCCGTCGCCATAGCGTACGGACAGGCCGTCGATGGGCACGCGCGTGGCCGCGCCATTGACTTCGAAATCGGCTTCGCTCCATTGCCAGCGGTTGAACACGTGCACCACGGCGCCGGTCACCAGGCCCAGCTCGTGCGCCTTGGCGACGATCTGCTCGTAGGGCAGCGGTTGCAGGCCGTCAGCGGTGAGTTTGCCGTCCACCCAGCGTGCGTCTTCCACGCGCACCACCAGCGAGGCTGCCTGGCCGCCGCCAAAGCCCTGGCTCCAGATCGCCAAGGCTGCTGGCCACAGACCGTGCATGAAGACGATGCGCGCCGCCTCGCGCGTGCTGTGCGTGAAGTAGTACGCCGAGTTGGTCGCACTGGCCGGCGATGCATACGCCGGCGACCAGCGCGGGTTGGCCGACACCTTGTCCTGATCGGCCTGGCTCATCAGGTACGGATCGCCGCTGGTGACGACCGGCAGGTCTGGCCACTCCGTCACCGCCACGCGCACGTCCGATGCCGGCCGGCCCAGCCAGCGCGCCACCGCAATCGCCTGCGAGGTCGACATGCCGGTGCCGATCTCGGCTGCCACATGGTGCAGCGTGATCTGCCCATCCGCGCGGATCTCCACCTTGGCGAACGACGACTCGGCACCCGTGCCGAAATCCTTCTGCACGCAGGCGAAGCCCACGCCGTAGCGCTTGCCCGGGTGCGCCGCCTCAAACTCGGCCTTCTTCTTGGCGCGGTTCGCCCACAGCGGGTGCGCCTTGGCGGCCTGCAGCACCTCATCCACGCGGATGGCGCCAGCGGGAATCGCCCCCTGCGTGTTCTTCATGCCCGAGCGCAGCGCGTTCTTCAGGCGGAACTCGATCGGGTCCATCTTGAGCTGCTCGGCAAACTCGTCGGCCATCATCTCGGTGGCCGCCATGCTCTGCAGCGTGCCGTAGCCGCGCGCCGAGCCTGCGTCGATCGCGCGCGAGGCAATCGCCACGGTGGCGAGGTCGTTCTTCGGGAAGTAGTAGATCGACTGTGCAGCGGTGGCCCCCACCATCGCCACCGACGGCGAGAAGTTGGCGCGCCCGCCGCCGTTGGCCTCGAAGTCGCCCTGGAACGATTGGAACAGGCCGGTGTTCTTGTCCACCGCGATGCGGTAGCGCATCTTGAACGCGTGGCGCTTGATAGACGTCTGGAACTGCTCGTAGCGGTCGTTGGCCAGGCGCACCGGCTTGCCGTCGGCGTACAGCGCCGTCACCAGGCCGTAGAACGGGAAGTTGTAATGGTCTTTCGAGCCGTAGCCGACCGTGTAGCACGGGTGCACGATCACCTGCTTGACCGGGAACGCGCCCTTGGCCTTGGCAAGCATCTCGGCCGTGCTCTGCCCCACTTCCACCGGGCTTTGCGTGGGCACGACCATGTGCAGCGTCTGCGTGGCGGTGTCGTACCAGCAGTTGGCGTTGTCGGCTTCCAGCGCGGCGGTGTCGATCGACTGCGTGTTGTACTCGCGCTCCAGCACCAGCCAGTCGGCGGGCGGCTTGGCCAGCTCCTCGCGGATCTGGTTGGCGTAGAACATGCCCTGCTCGCCCAGCTTGCCGTGGTCGACGCCGTCGGGCCACACCGGCGCGTGCTTGCGCATCATGCTCGGGAAGATCGGCGCGTTCTTCAGGCTGGAGAATTCGTCATCGTCATACGGCGTGGGGCCGCCCACGCGCACGAAGCGGAAGGTGCCCCACGGGTCGCGCTCCAGCGCTCCGGTCTGCGCGCCGTAGCGGATGAGTTTGTCCTGGAACTTGAGCTTGTCCTTCGCGAAGCGGAAGCGCGCGAAGTCGTGGTAGATCAGGATGGCGACGGCGTGGCCGTGGTACGCGGGCGTCTTGCCAGCGGGCAGCAGCATGTCGTCGCCGTAGAAGGCGGGGAAGACGACGCCGTCGCGCGCAAGGTCATCCGCGGTGACGACGCGGTCGGGCTTCAGCTCATCGCCCAGCAGGCCCAGGTCGAAGCCCTCGTATGTGCGGTCGGCCAGCGTGGTGCGCAGGATGAACGCGTGCGATTGCTGCTGCGGCCAGTGCGGCATGTCGCGCGAGCGGATGTCGCGCGCGAAGACCTTGTCGCCCGTGACCTTGGCGATGCCGTCGATGCGGAACTTGGGGGTGCCGGACTTCGGATCCCACTGGACCGGCGTCAGGATCTTCTCTTCGAACAGGGCCGCGAAGGCGCGGCCGCCCAGCGGGGCGATATACACCGAGACGCCGGCCACGACGGTCGCCTTCAGGAACGCGCGGCGCGACGGATGGGTAACGGGCATGAATTCTTCCTCGATGGAATGCGGAACAGCGCAGCCTCGATCGGAGGATGGCGTGGGGGAGCGGTGGCGGCCCGTGCTTAGCAGGCTCCGCCTGTTCCGATTTTGGTGCGCGCTTTGATCTTGGACAAGGCAAGCCAGCGAATATTGGCTATTTGCAGTGCGTTATCTGCCTGAGCACGATCTTGTGCACCCGCAACAACCGATGCGCGCATCGGTTGGCGCGGCAGGTGTCGGCCCGCCGCTAGCGCCAATCCGACGCCAGCACCGTCACACGCTCCCGCACAAAATCGATCAGCGCACGCATCGCCGGCGAGGCATAGCGGTTGGGCAGCGTGAGGATGACCAGGTGCGCCCCGAGCCCGCCGACCTCGTACCCGGGCAGCACGCGCTCGAACGGCGTGGCCGTGGCGCGGGTCACGTAGTTGGGCAGCAGGCCGATGGCCATGCCGCGCGCCACCGCGTCCGCCAGGAAGGGAAAGTCTTCGGACTGCATGCGCGGCTCGACCGTCACGCTGTGCTGCGTGGTCTTGCCGCGCACGGTGCGCGCGAGCGCCAGCGTCAGGCGCCGCCCCGGCATCGGCGGGCAGACGATGGACTGGCCCGCCAGCGCCTCCGGTGTGGCCACGGGCCCGTGCGCCTTCAGGTAATCGCGCGTGGCGAACAGGCTCCAGCCGATCGGGCAGACCTCGCGCGCGACGGTGTCCTGCGGCGGCGCAGAGGTGATCTTGAACGCCACGTCGATCTCCGAGGCGATCAGGTCGTTGACGCGGTTGCTGAAGGTCACGCGCAGCGTCACGCTCGGGTGTTCGCGCGCGAAGTCGAGCAGCATGGCGCCGAGGAAGAAGCGGCCCAGGCCCGTCGGTACGCTCACGCGCACGTGGCCGCGCACGGTCTGGCCCAAGCCATCGATGGAGGCACGCGCGGTCTCCACTTCCTGCAGCATGCGGCGGCCGTGCTCGAACAGCGTCTCGCCGGCCTGCGTGAGCTCCAGGCTGCGCGTGGAGCGGCGCAGCAGTTGCGCGCCGGTCTCGCGCTCCAGCACCTTCAGGCGGTTGCTCAGGTTCGAGCGCGTCATGCCCAGCTTTTGCGCGGCAGCGGTAAAGCTGCGCGCTTCCACGATCTCGACAAACAGGTGGATGAGGTTGAGGTCCATGGCGCGGGCAGGTGAGCAGATGGGCGGGCAGTGTTGTTCAATGGCATTCACCAGTGTGCGCAATCGTAAGCGGATTGTTCAGTGCGACTCAATCCGGCATGCTGCGTAAATACCCGAAAAAAATCACCAGCCGGAGACACGCATGACCGCCCACCTCATCTTCGACGACCGCCCCACCGACGCCGACACCCTCATCGCACGGGGTTCCGCCCTGGCCGGCGGCCTGCGCCGCATGGGCGTGCAGGAAGGCGACGTGATCGGCGTGCTGCTGCGCAACGCGCCGGCCTATATCGACGTGATGCACGCGTGCCGCATCGCCGGCTGCCAGTTCTGCCCGATCAACTGGCATTTCACGCCGGCCGAGGTGGAATTCCTCGTACGTGATTCGGGGGCCAAGGTGCTGATCGGCGATCGCGACCTGGTGGATGCGGTCGCGCCGCAACTGCCGCCGCACGTGCAACTGCTGCGCGTGGACGCCGAAGGCACCGACCGCGCCGACGGCTACGCCAACTGGCTCGCCCTGCAGACGCCGTACGACGGGCCGCTGGTCTCGCCGCGTGGGCACATGGCCTACACGTCGGGCACCACGGGCCGGCCCAAGGGCGTGGTGCGGCGCGCGGTGCCGCTGGACCAACTCGATGCGCATCTGCAAAAGGCGCGTGCGGTGGTGGCAGCGACCTTCGGCATCGTGCCGGGTTGCCGCGCGCTGCTGCCCGCGCCGCTGTATCACAGTGCCCCGAGCCTCTTCGCCCAACAGGCCGCGCAGATGGCCGAACTGCTCGTCCTGCATCCGCGCTTCGATGCGCTGCGCGTGCTCGAGCAGATCGAGCGCTACCGCATCGACACCGTCTACCTCGTGCCGATCATGTACGTGCGCCTGCTCAAGCTGACAGAAGAGGAGCGCAACCGCTACGACCTCTCCTCGCTGCGCTTCGTGGCCTCCACCGGCGCCCCGTGCGCGCCCGAGATCAAGCGCCGCATGATCGACTGGCTCGGTCCGGTCATCTACGAGACCTATGCTTCCAGCGAGACCGGCATGATCACCGTGATGGACCCGCGCGATGCCGCCACACGCCCCGGCAGTGCCGGCCGCCCGGTGTGCGATGCGCAGGTGCGCATCCTGCGCGAAGACGGCGCGCCCTGCGCCACCGGCGAGGTCGGCCTGATCTACAGCCGCCAGCCCGCCTACCCCGACTTCACCTACCGTGGCAACGACGAAGCGCGCGCCAAGATCGACCGCGACGGCCTGGTCACGCTCGGCGACATGGGCTACCTCGATGCGGAGGGGTATCTCTACGTGTGCGACCGCGCCTCGGACATGGTCATCTCGGGCGGCGTCAACATCTACCCGGCCGAGATCGAGCACGCACTGCTGCGCCATCCCGATGTGGTGGACTGCGCCGTCTTCGGCGTGCCCGACGATGAGTACGGCGAGCGCCTCGTCGCCGTGGTGCAGACCGGGCGCGAGGGCCTGCAGGCCGAGCCCGTGATCGACTGGCTGCGCGGCCAGATTGCCGGCTTCAAGATCCCGCGCCAGATCGAGTTCACAGCAGCCTTGCCGCGCGACGACAACGGCAAGATTGCCAAGCGCCGTCTGCGCGATGCCTGGTGGGGCGATCGGCAGCGGCGCGTGTGAGCGCGACAGCTCAAGCCATCGCGGCTTCGTGCTCCGTCGACTGGGCGAACAGCGTGCGCTCGGTGTATTTGATGTTGTGCGGATCGTAGTACGGATCAGCCCAGGCGCCGGTGGGCTGCAGCAGCAACGGATGCTCGGCCGTGGCCCTCGCCTGGCTCGCGCGGAAGCGGTAGTGGTCGAACAGCCGCACCGCCTCGATCGCATACGCCGTAACAATGACCGGATCGTAGATGGCGATCAGGCTGTCGCCGTTCTGCTCCTCGCCGCCGCGTGACAGGTTGGACGATCCGCAGAACACGACCGGCTGGGCACCGTTGAAATCGCACACCACGAACTTGTGGTGGATATGCTGGCCGGTGCCGGCGTCCACCTCCTGCTTGAACGGCGCGGGCGCCTCGTCCTTCAGGTAAGCGAACGACACCGTCTGCGACGGCACATCACGACCCGGCGCAAACGCGCTCACGCCGCCCGCCTTGTCAATCACGCCCAGCGACAGCAGCCCCGCCTTCTGCGGCACCACGTGTTCGAGCGTATCGACCATCGCGCCGCCGCCATCGGTCGCCATCACGGCAAACAGCACGGACGAGGTGGCGCTCTTCACGCGGTCCGCCGCTTCGGTCAGCAGCGCATCGGTCTCGTGCGGCGAGAAGGCGAAGCGCGCGCGCGGCGCTCCGGCCGACGGCACCGGGTGCCAATCTGCGGCCAGCGCATCCTGGCGGAAACCCACGGCCACCTTGCGGCTGCCGGCGGTGCCTTCGCCGTCCTGGCCGATCAGGTCCCACAGCTCGTCGAACACGTCGGCATACAGGTGCGCGGCATTCTGCTCGAACACCAGCACGCTGTTGGCCTGCACGTACAGCCCGCGCAGCGAAAAGTTGGCCGAGCCCGCCAGCACGCGCACCGGGTTGCCCGTCTTGTCGCGCAGCAGGATCGCCTTGTGATGCTGGAAGCGTGCGAGGTGGGTGCGGCGGACCTCCGCGCCAGCCTGCTTGAACAGCGCGGTGGCCTGTGTCTCGAACGCATCCGGCGTGCCATGGCCGGTCGGGTGTGCGCCGGTGCTGACGGAGTCGTCCTGGATCACGCGCACGGTGCGGTCGTTCTGCGCCAGCCATGCAATCGCGCGGATGATGTCCGGCTCGTCCAGGTCATAGGCCAGCACGTCGATGCCGTAGCCGTCGGACGCCTTGCACTGGTTGAGCAGATCGATGATGAGCCGACGGCCCGTCGCACCCAGGTAGACGTACTTGTCGAGATACGGCTGCGTGTCGTACAACAGCGGCGACTTGGCCTGCGCGCGGTTGTCGGGCGCGAGCGCCGTGTTGCCGCCGTAGTGGTCGATGAACGCCTGCGACGACACATAGCCGCGCACCATGCCGACGGTCGCCCAATCGGTCATCGGCTGTTTGAGCGATACCGTGAGCGTGCGCGTGGCACGGGTCTCCAGTTGCACCGGATTGGTCGACGCGAAGTAGCGCGCGTGCACGGTGTAGGTGCTTTGCCCGGCGGCATGCGGTGGGAAGTGCACCCAGTGGAACGACTGGAACGGCGCGTCGATGGAATCCGCATACTTGCCCGCCTGCAGCGGCGCATCGGCATGCACGGGCGTATCGAAGGCCAACCGGTTGGGCACCCAGTACGGCGCTTGGCCCTGCGGCGTGCACTGGATGGCGAAGCCGGCCAGACCGGCGCGGTCTGCCTCCGCCACGTCAAACGCGAACAGCACGGCGCTGTCGCCTTGGTACACCTTCACCTCAAACGAATCGACCGATGCGGGCATGGGAGTCTCCTTGGGGGGAACAGCGGAGGGGCCCGGGTTTTATAGCATCGGGTTCGTGACAAGGATCTGACTCGGATGCGCCAAGCGATCGCTAACACACCGCCGCGATGCGGCCTTACGCGCTGTCCCGATCGATGATGGTGAATCCGGTGTCGACGCGCAGCGGTGTGTCGTGTGCGCCCGACTCGAAACGATCGAGCAACGCCTGGGCGGTCCGCTTGCCAATGTCGGCGCCGCCAACCTTGACGGTGGACAACGCAGGATGGAGCTGCGCCGCCATGCTCAAATCGCCGAAGCCCATCACCGCAAGATCACGCGGCACGGCGAGGCCCCGGCTGGCGGCCTCCATCAGGACGCCCTCGGCCAAGGTGTCGGAGCTGCAGACAATGACCTCGGGCCTGGCGCGCCCTAGCATACGGGCAAGTCCGCGCCGGCCACCCTCCAGCGTTGCTGGCGCGGGCAACACCTCGAATGGGCAATCGGTCAGGCCGTGCTTGGCCAGCTCAGTCCTGAGGCTCTCGCACCGTCGCAGCCCGCGCGGATCGTCAACCGACACGATGCCAAAGCGGCGATAGCCCTTTCCCACGAGATGGCGCGCCACCGCCTCGCCTACCCGCTCGTGTGAAAAGCCGATGACCATGTCGATCGGCTGCTCGGTCAGATCCCAGATCTCGACCACCGGAATCCCCGCTCTTGCCAAGCGGTCGGCGGTCGCGCCAGTGTGGTCGGTCCCAGCCAGCACGATCGCGTCGGGGCGGCGGCCCAGCAATGCCTCCACAAGCGTCTCTTCGCGGCTGGCGGAGTAGCCCGTCAGGCCGATCAGCGTCTGATAGCCCACCGTGGATAGTCCGTCCATCAAGGCTTGCACCGTCTCGGCAAAGATCGAGCTGGCAATGGTGGGGAGGAGCACGGCAACCAGCCGGCTCTTGCTGCTGGCCAGTCCGCCGGCCAGCATGTTCGGCACGTACCCTGTTGCGCGCACGGCTTCGAGCACTTTCTTCTGCGTCGCCTCCCGCACGAGTTCGGGGCGATGCAACGCGCGTGAAACCGTCATGGGGGCCACGCCGGCCACGCGTGCAACATCGATCAGGGTGACACTCCCGGCTCCGTTCGCCACCGCTTCCGGTGACCGATTCTTCAGCTTTCGCACCATGCTCGTTCTCTGGTTGTCGGCGCCACTCTAGTGGGGCAGACGTTTGTTGAGCCCTTCCCTGTTGGTCTAAGGACTAGAGGGTAAACCAGAATGATTGCGCAATCAATTTTGCTTGAATGATTGCGCAATCATCTAATAATGGGCTCCAACACCGCTGTGTTGCAATGCCCCCAGAAAAAGCCCGCCCAATCACACAAGCTGGCCGCAGAACGATTCCGGAGACCGCCATGACCGCCTCACCCAACCCAACGCGACGAACCCGCGTGCGATGGTTCATCCTGGCGATGATCTTCATCGTGACGGTGTTCAACTACGTCGATCGCGCCACCCTCTCGATTGCGGCGCCGAGCATGCGCCACGACCTGGGCTTCGATGCCCTCACCATGGGCATTGCGTTCTCGGCCTTCGGCTGGGCCTACACCGCCATGCAGATTCCGGGGGGCCTGGTCCTGGACCGGTTTGGCGCGCGCGTGGTGCTGGGGGTGAGTCTGATCGCGTGGTCGGCGCTGACCTTCCTGCAGGGCTACGTGCACCTGTTTGCCGCATCAGCGTTTTTCGTGCTGTTTGCGTTGCGCTTCCTGATGGGCGTGGCGGAATCCCCCGCCTTCCCGTGCAACAGCCGGCTCACGGTGATGTGGTTCCCTAGCCAGGAGCGCGGGCTGGCCACGTCGGTCTTCCAGTCCGCGCAGTATTTCGCGCTGGCCGTGTTCACGCCGGTCATGACCTTCACGGTCAGCAAGTGGGGATGGCACTACGTGTTCTTCACCACGGGTGCGGTCGGTGTGCTGATCGGCCTGGCGTGGCTGCATGTGGTGCGGGAGCCTTCCCAGCATGGCCGCGTAAATGCGGCAGAGCTCGACTACATCTCCGCCGGCGGCGGCTTGCCGACCCTGGCTGACGGCCCCACTCCGTTCAGTTGGCGCCAAGTCGCGGCCATCTCGGCCAACCGGATGATGGTCGGCATCTACATCGGCCAGTTCTGCCTGACCTCGATCACGTGGTTCTTCCTGACCTGGTTCCCGACCTACCTGATCGAGGCCAAGGGCATGTCGATCCTGAAGGTGGGCCTGGTCGCATCGATTCCGGCGGTGGCCGGTTGCCTGGGCGGCCTCATCGGCGGCGTGTGGTCGGACTGGATGCTCAAGCGCGGCTTCAGCCTGACGGCCGCGCGCAAGGTGCCCATCATTTCGGGGCTGGCGCTCTCCAGCAGCATCGTCGTCGCCAACTACGTGCAGTCGACTGCCGTGGTGGTGCTGGTGATGTCGATCGCGTTCTTCGCCAAGGGCATCGGCAACCTCGGCTGGTGCATCGTGGGCGATGTCTCGCCCAAGAAGGCCATGGGCATCAGCGGCGGCATCTTCAACCTGTGCGGCAATCTCGCCAGCATCGTCACGCCGCTGGCCATCGGCTGGATGATCAAGCAGACCGGCTCGTTCGAGGCGGCGCTCACCTATGTCGCCGGCCTTGCGCTGCTGGGCGCGTTCTCCTATCTCCTGATCGTGGGCAAGCTCGAACGCCTGCCGTCCGAGCCCACACCGGATGCAAGCCCCCTCCCCTCACACGCGCCGGCCAAGCCATTGTCGTAACGGCACCGCGGCGCGCATTCCATCCTTTCCGTTTCAACCAGGCACTGAACCATGAACAGCCCCGACGCTCTCCTCGCCAGCACCCTCACGCGTGACCGCATCGAGCACATCCGCATCCGCTCGGTCTTCCTGCCCCTGGCCAACCCGATCAGCGACGCCAAGGTCCTCACTGGCCGCCAGAAGCCGATGACGGAAATCGCCATCCTGTTTGTCGAGATCGGCACGGCCGACGGACACCGTGGCCTGGGTTTCAGCTATTCGAAACGCGCGGGCGGGCCGGGGCAATTTGCCCACGCCAAGGAGATCGCCCCCGTCCTCATCGGTGAAGATCCGAACGACATCGCGCGCCTGTGGGACAAGCTCGCATGGGCGGGCGCATCGGTCGGGCGCAGCGGCCTGGCCGTGCAGGCGATCGGCGCGTTCGACGTGGCGCTGTGGGACATGAAGGCCAAGCGCGCCAACCTCTCATTGGCCAAGCTGCTGGGCGCGCAGCGCGACTCCGTGCGCTGCTACAACACGTCCGGCGGCTTCCTGCACACGCCGCTCGACCAGTTGCTGACCAACACCGATGCCTCGCGCGCCAAGGGCATCGGCGGTATCAAACTCAAGGTCGGCCAGCCCGATCGCGCGCTCGACGTGCACCGTGTAGCCACGGTGCGCGAGCACCTGGGCGACGACTTCCCGCTCATGGTCGATGCCAACCAGCAATGGGACCGCCCGACCGCGCAGCGCATGTGCCGCACCTTCGAAGCGTTCAATCTGGTCTGGATCGAAGAGCCGCTCGATTGCTACGACGCCGAAGGGCACGCCGCGCTTGCCGCGCAGTTCGACACCCCCATCGCCACCGGCGAGATGCTCACCAGCGTATCGGAGCATTGGGAGTTCATCCGACAGCGCGGCGCGGATTACCTCATGCCGGATGGCCCGCGCGTGGGCGGCATCACGCCGTTCCTCAAGATCGCCGCGCTGGCCGATCACGCGGGGCTTATGCTCGCGCCGCACTTTGCCATGGAGCTGCACGTGCACTTGGCGGCTGCCTATTCGCGCGAACCATGGGTCGAACATTTCGAATGGCTGGAACCCCTGTTCAATGAAAAGCTGGAAACCCGCGACGGGCGGATGATCGTTCCGACCCGCACGGGCCTGGGCCTGTCGCTCAGCGAGCGGGTGGCCGGGTGGACAGCTCAGGAGGTGGAGATCACCAAGGCGAGCTAAGGACAACTCAGGGGCAATGACTCGCGCCGCATGTTCATACTGTGCAAGTATCCTGAGGGACGGCACGCTCCGTGCCGCCTCCCTCATCCCTCGCACAGGACCATGCGGCCCATTCGCCTATCCACCACGGACACCCCGCCCCCGGACGCCGTCGCCCTGATCTCCAGCGGGCTCGACCATTTCAACATCGACACCACCGGCATCAACGACAGACGGGCGCTGGCGGTGCTGGTGCACGACAAGGCATCCGGCAAGGTGCTGGGCGGCCTGACGGGGCGCACGTCGCTCGGCCTGTTGTTTATCGACCTGGTCTATCTGCCCGCAAACCTGCGCGGAGTGGGGCTGGGTGCGGACCTGCTGCAAATGGCCGAAGACGAAGCCCGCCAGCGCGGCTGCAAGGCCGGCGTGCTCTACACCATCAGCTTCCAGGCGCCAGGCTTCTATGAGAAATTCGGCTGGCAGCGCTTTGGCGAGATCCCATGCAACCCACCCGGCGCCAGCCGGGTGTTCATGACGAAGACGCTGTGAGCGCTGCCGCTTCGGCATCCAGCCGCAGCACCATGTGCTCCTCGGCGTAGAAGCGGCCGCCGACGCGCACGGCGCGGTGCTCAACGCCAAAGGTCTCGAACCCTGCGTTGCGATAGAGCGCCTGGGCGCGCGGGTTCTCCGCATTGACGCAGAGCTGGATCTGCAGGACCTGCGCCGCGCGGGCATGCGCGATGGCAACCTCCAGCAAACGGCTGGCCAAACCAGCGCGCCGATGCGCCGGGTCAACGAACACGCCCCACAGCACCGCCTTGTGCGCGACCTGCGCCAGCACCTCACGCCGCAAGCCAGCAATGCCGGCCAGTTCGTCGCCGGCAAACGCACCGAAGACGATCTGGTGATCCGTCGCGCGGATGCGGTTGCGCGTGTCCTCCAACGTGCGCACGGCCTCCTCGTCGTAGGTGGGCCAGAGGGCGGTGGGGGCGTCCAGCGTGGCCTTCAGGCGCAGCGCCTTGAAGGCCGCGGCATCGTCTTCGGCCAGCGGGCGGATGGTGATGGCATCGCTCATGACTTGGCCTCCACCACAAACTCATCCCCAGTCTCGAAAAACGCGCCGCCCGACAGGTAATGCACGGTCTTGTGCTGCGCATCCGGAAAGTGCCAGCGCCCGTGGCTGAACACCGTGGGGTCGGCCCAGGCGGCCGTCACTTCGCCGATGAAGAGGTCATAGCGCTTCTGGTTGTGCGGCTCGGCAATGACGCGGCACTCCAGCCAGCCCGCGCAGCCGGCCACCAGCGGCACGTCGATGGTGCGGGCCGGCACAGAGGCGAGGCCGAGCGCATCGAACTTGTCGCCCTCACGGCCGGACAGCGTACCGACGGCGAGCGTGGTGTCGGCAATCGCGCGCGTGGGGATGTTGAGCGCGAACACGCCGGAGGCTTCAACCAACTCGCGCGTGAGCGTGCGGCTGTCGATCACCACCAGCACCTTGGGCGGGTCAACGTCCAGCGGCATCGCCCACGCGGCGGCCATGACGTTGCGCACGCCGTTGTGTGCGCTGGTAACCAGCGTAGTGGGGCCGTGATTGAGCAGGCGGTATGACTTGGCAAGCTCGACGGGCGCGAGCGTAATGGCATCGGACATGGCGGCAGTGGTCAGTCGGATCAGCGAGCCGCCATCATAGGGCAGCGGCTGTCAGTTTGCCGGCCGCACCGTCGTCATCACCTGCTGGAACAGCGTCTCGGATTGCTTCCAGATGGTGCGCTGGTTGTAGTCGCCAGCGGTGGCGACCACCACCATGTCCAGCCCCGGCACGATCCACAGGCGTTGCCCGCCCCTGCCGATGCCGCCGATCCACGCCTGCTCGCCGCCGGCCGCGCTCACCTTGCCGAGCCACCATTGATAGCCGTACTGCAAGCCCATGCCGGTATCGATATGCGGCCGCGTCGATTCGGCAATCCACTCGGCGGGCACGATCTGGCGGCCTTGCCACTGGCCGTGCTGTAGTACCAGTTGCCCGATGCGGGCAAGATCGCGCGGGCGCAACCGCAGCCCGGCATAGGCGATGGGGCGGCCACGGAAATCGTCCACCCACTCCCAATGGGTAATGCCCAGCGGCTCGAAGAGGTTCTGGCGCGCATACTCAGGCAGCGACATGCCGACTCGCTCCGCCAGCAACTGCCCCAGGACTGCCGTGTTACCGCCGTTGTAATTGAACTGCGTCGCGGCCGGCGCGGCCATCGGCCGATCGAACACGTAGTGCGCCTGCGAGGTGTGCCACATCAGGCCGAACTCATCGCCGTTCAGCAGGCTGGTGGCGTTCCATTCGTTCCAGGCCAGGCCGCTGCTCATCGACAGCATCTGCCCAAGCGTGATCGCCTCGCGCCCGTCGCGGTTCAGATCGGCCAGCTCCGGAAACAGCGACAGCGCCGGCGTATCCAGCGCCGGCGTCTTGCCCTGCGCCTGCGCGATGCCCCACAGCAGGCTCGTCACCGATTTGCTGATCGAGCGGACGTCGTGAATGGAGGTTGCATCGAACGTGCGCGTGCTGCGGAAGAGATCCTTGATGCGTTCATCCTTGCCGGGCCGGTAGACCTCGGCCACCAGCTGGCCGTGGCGCACGACGAGCAGGCTGTGGAAATTGAGGTCGCCGTCGGCCATATCGCGTAGGACGCCACACAGGCGCGTCGCATCAAAGCCGGCAGCCTGCGGGCTGGCTTCGATCTGCCAGCCGTCATTCATTTGGGTGGGTGCGTCACAAGGCGCAGCAGCGGAGGCGTCTTGCATGCCCACAGACAGTGCCAGTGCGATGCCAGCGCCAACCAACCATCGACTACTGCGTTGCAGGTGCGCCATCTTCGCTTCTTCCTTGAGGTCGTGCCCGGCAGTATGGTGCTCTGCCACCGCAACACCAAAAGCATTGCGACGAACGGCCGGTGCGGGTCGCGACCAGCAAGGCGCGCGGCTGAAATGCCGCCCAGGTTGCCCGCGACCAGAACCGAAGCCGGCCGCGCAACTGTAGGCCGATCATCTGGCATCGCCGTTGACTGCCGCCTGACACCACAAGACGCCACGGCGTTTGCGCAAAAAATGCCGGCTTCCCCGTGCGCATCCATGGCGGTTGAGTGGATATCCGCTGGGAGCTTTCTTATATCTGACGAAAAGCAAACTCACTTGGCATGCCAGGACTGGCGAAGCGTACTATCGATCGTTTCTATTGAAATCCCTCACCAAATATTATGGCAACGAAACATAACCACGCGCATCGCCCAGTCAAGCGTGCCAAGCATGAATGGCAGGCCAAATCGCCGGACATTGTTCCTGCAAATGTCCAATTCGCGCTGAGGGAGGCCATGCGGCAGGAGAAAGTACCTGCGACCGACTTCAATGACCTGCTGTGGATCATGGCGCAAGAGTCCAGTGGCGTTGTTGGCGTTCGCAATGCCAGTTCAACCGCACGAGGCTTATTCCAACTCCTCCAGGCCCAATATGCACTGAACCCCAACGGGGAAAAATCATTTGGTAATGCCGTGGAGGAGTGCCAAGGCGGCATCCACTACATTTACGGCCGGTACCATACGGCTGGCAGCGCGAAAACCTTCTGGAAGACGCACCACTGGTATTAATCATGCGGACAGCCACACAGCTCATTTGCCTTGCCCTGGCGATCTATTCCGCCCCGATTCTGGCGGATGCCGGCACACCGTCTTTTGAAGATTGCCAAGTGGCCGTTTCCACCCCAAAGAAGCCGGTGCATGTGAAGCTATCCACGGCGGAGAGCCGTCGATTTGCCTCCCGGCTCAGAGATGCGGCAAGGCAGCCCATCAATTTCGCGGGGCAGTATGTTTTGGCCTCTTGGGGGTGTGGTGCCGGGTGTGTCATGGGCGGCGCCGTCGACACCAAGAGCGGCAATGTCGTCATGCTGCCCTTTACCATTTCCGATTGGCCGCTGGAAGTCACCGAGCCCCTCTCCTTCAGAAAGGATAGCTGCCTGCTGGTTGCGCAAGGCAGCCGGAATGAGCAAGGCCATGGAACCTATTACTACAAGTTCAATGGCAGGCAATTCGATCTGGTGAAAGCCGTCGACAAATAGCGTGACGAACGCGTAGGCGAGGTGGAAGCCCAGCTGCGAACGCCAGCGCTTCCCCGCCCGGCCCGCCGCAGTCGACGCGCGCAGACGCTGCAAATGCCGCAGATGCGACATTCGCTGGCGTTGGGTTCCGATCCTCTTCGGGTTTTCGACGCCCGACCACCGCGACGCGGCAGCCCGGCGCTGATACGGGCCGGAACCCTGCCCTTGGTACCATGTCGGATTCTTCTGATTCTGACGTTACGTCACAGGCACCTATGGTCACGCGTCGCACCCTGCTTGCCTCTGCTTCCCTCACCGCTACCCTGGCCGCGCTCGGCATCACGCCCGAGGCTTTGGCCGCCAGCCGCGTCAAGCTCGGCAACGCCACACCGTTCAATTTCGACACGCTGGTCGAGCGCGCCCGCGCCATGGCCGCGCAGCCGTACGCGCCGCCCGCCACCGCGCCGGCCGACATCCTCGCCAAGATCGACTACGAGGCCCACGGCAAGATCAAGTTCGACACCGCCCACGCGCTGTTTGCCGACGGCCCGGGCCAGTTTCCGGTGACGTTCTTCCACCTCGGCACCTTCTTCCGCACACCGGTGCGCATGCATGTGGTGGAGAAGGGCGAAGCGCGCGAGATCGTCTACGACGCGTCGTACTTCGACATGCCCGCCGACAGCCCCGCGCGCAAGCTGCCGAGCGGCGCGGGCTTCGCGGGCTTCCGCTTCCAGGAAAGCCGCCTGGGCGACCAGAAAAAGCTCGACTGGAAGAAGAACGACTGGGTCGCCTTCCTGGGCGCGTCGTACTTCCGCGCCATCGGCGAGCTGTATCAGTACGGGCTATCCGCGCGCGGCATCGCGCTGGACGTGGCGCAGGCCGGCAAGGCCGAGGAGTTCCCCAACTTCACGCACGTATGGTTCGACACGCCCGCCAATGACCGTGCTGACTCCGTGACGATCTACGCGCTGCTCGACGGCCCGAGCATCTGCGGCGCCTACCGCTTCGTCATGCATCGCGGCAAGGGCGTGACGATGGACATCGACACCGCCCTCTTCCTGCGCCGTGACATCGACCGCTTCGGCATCGCGCCGGCCTCGTCGATGTACTGGTTCTCCGAGACGGCCAAGGGCACCGCCACCGACTGGCGCCCCGAGGTGCACGACTCCGACGGCCTGGCCATGTGGGCCGGCAATGGCGAGCGCATCTGGCGCCCGCTCAACGATCCGCCGCGCGTGATGACCTCGGCGTTTGGCGACAACAACCCGCGCGGCTTCGGCCTGCTGCAGCGTGATCGTGATTTCAACAACTACATGGACGGCGTGCACTACGAGCGCCGCCCGAGCCTGTGGGTCGAGCCGCTCGAAGGCTGGGGCGAAGGCGCAGTGCAACTGATCGAGATCCCGACCGACGACGAGATCCACGACAACATCGTCGCCATGTGGGTGCCCAAGGCGCCGGCACGCGCGGGCAACCAGTACCGCCTGCGCTATCGCCTGCACTGGCTGGCCGACGAGCCGTATCCGACGCCGCTGGCGCGCTGCGTGGCCACGCGCATGGGCAACGGCGGCCAGCCGGGCCAGCCGCGTCCGCGCGGGGTGCGCAAGTTCATGGTGGAGTTCAAGGGCGGGCCGCTGGAAAAGCTGCCCTTTGGCGTCAAGCCGGAGGCGGTGCTGAGCAGCTCGCGCGGCACGTTCTCGTATGTGTTTACAGAAGCCGTGCCCAACGGTGTGCCGGGCCATTGGCGTGCACAGTTCGACCTGACGGTCGATGGCAAGGAGCCGGTGGAGTTGCGTCTGTTCCTGCGCGTGGATGGCAAGCCGCTGTCGGAGACGTGGCTGTATCAGTACCACCCGTTCCAATCGCCGACCGGGCCGGTGGCAAGCTGAGGCGGGCCATGCTGCAATGAAAAAAGGGCGGGCGCACAGCCCGCCTTTTTTTTGTCGCCTAGCGATAGGCAATCATCACGACCGCCAGCGCCGGCTCGGTGCCGGCCGGCCGCGACACGGTGAGCGTGCCGCGCGCGCCCATCAGCAGATTGGACCCACCGGCCTGCGTGGCACGAAAGCCGTTGTAGGCCACATGCACGTCAGCGCCGCTGCGCGCATCGCCCACGCGCAACGGCGCGGGCGACGACACGGTACGCGCCTCCACCGACACCTCCGCCGGCACCGGCTTGTTGGCCTGCGAGCTGAAGCCCAGCACGATGCGGCCATCCGACGTGGCTGCCTGCGTCTGCAGGCCCGCCGCCCCGCCCTGGCCAGGCGCGGCGCCCGGCGCCATTTGCACGGCGTACCCACCCTCGACAATCCTGCCGACAAAGTGAATCGTGCCGCCCAACACACGCGGCGCCGTCTGGGCGTGGCCCGCACCCACCACCGCCGCCATGACGACGGCACCCCCGATCCAATGCTTCAACATAAGAACCCCCGACGCCCGCCCCTTGGGCATTGCGTCGCGTCCAGCCTCCCCCCGGAGGCCCTTGGCGCGACTACTCTGGATGACTCAATCGTTGTATAGGACAAATCCGAACGTAAGGTCAGGGTTTCCCTGATAGCGGATCAGAGCGATGCCTCACTGCGCGGGCAGCACGCCGAGCGCGCGCATCAACGCCTTGGCCAGCGGGATGCGCTTGTTGGCATCGGCCATGGTCGGCATGTCGATGTTCAGCGCGAACGCGTAGACGTGCCCCTCGCGCTCCACCCAGCCCACCCACCAGCCGACCGCTGGCTTGTGATCGGTGGCCCAGCCGGTCTTGCCGTAGATGACGGCGTCACCGTCCTGGGGCTCGGGGTCCAGACGCAGCATGCGGCGCACCATCTCCCACGTGCGCGGCTGCACCGGCAGTTGCTGGAGCGCCATGCGGCTGGTGAAGCGCGCCTCTTCCAGCGCAGAGATCTCCAGCGGCCCGCGCAGCCAGAACTGGTCGATCTCGCTGCCGATCTGGCGGTTGCCGTAGTCGAAGGCATCCACGTAGGCCTGCATGCGCGCCGGGCCAATGCGCCGCGCCACCTCTTGGTAGATCGGCACGGCGGATAGGCGGATGGCCTCGGGCAGCGGCATGTCGTGCTCCCATTGCTTGAGCGGCTGCGGCTTGCCGCCGTAGGGCAGCACTTCCTGGTCGTCGCGCACCGCGCCGGTGTCGAAGGCGATCAGGCTGTTGGGGATCTTGAAGGTCGACGCCGGGCGAAAGCGCTGCGCCGCGCGCGCCGGGTCCACGAGGGTGGTGCGATCCGCACTGAGGTCCATCAGCACGAAGGTGCCGGTGGTGCCGGCCTCGTCGAAGAGGCGTTTGAGGTCATCGCGTACCACCACATCGGCGTGCGCCTGCGCGGCGCTGACCACCAGCGCGCACGCCGCCACGGCGCGCGCGAGGGCTGTCGAGACCATCGACCATCGAGAATGCATGAGAAGCTCCCTGGGTTGTGTTGTGCAAGCCGCCACGGTGTCCGGCAGCGCTACGCATCGTAAGGACGGTGCGGCACCGCGACCAGCGTGGCCGACACGCCGCACGTCACCCGCGTAACGCCTGTAACGCGCGGGGTGGCGCACAATGCGGGCACCCTCGTTTTTCGCTGTCCGCTGTCCTGCATGACGCTGCCGCCCCTGCGCATCGAGTTGACCACGCCGCAAACCGTCGACGGACGCCGCGCGCCGTTCCAGAGCCTGTGGCTGCTGGTGCGCCTGGCCTACGCGCATCGCATTGCACCGGAGCAACCGGTGGTGCGCCTGGCTGACCTGCGCGGTGCCGTGTCGGACGCCACCACGCTGCGCATGACTATCAGCCGCGCCTTTCGCGACTGGCACAACTGGGGTGTGCAGGCCGGCTGGGGCGAGGCGCTCGAGCGCGAGCCGCGCTTCCTCAATGCCGACAAGCGCAGCCAGGGGCCGTTCTGGCTGACCGCCGAAGACGCCGCGCGCGTAGCCTGCATGGTCGACGGCCGAGCTGCGACGGATGCGGAGATTCGCGCATTCCTCGGCATCTCGGCCGCCTCGGCGGATGCTGCGCCGGCGGAGGCCCCTGGCGACGCGGCATCGGCCAGTGCCCTATCCGGCCCCGCTGCGGGCACGCCCAACCCCGCCTTCTGGCACGCCTTCCTGACTGCCCGCCACACCATGCGCGAAGGCCGGCTGCTGCACGCACTCGGCGCGGGCGCCAGTGCGTCGGATGCCGAACGCGGCGGCGCCCTGCTCGCCCTGCGCCACGCGGCCGATGCCGCGGACAACGACTTCCAGCGCGCCCTCGTCACGCTGGGTGAGGCCATGGCCGCGCGCCGACTGGGCGACTCCACGCGGGCCAGCGCGCTGCTGTCGCAACTGCGCGCACATCGCCGCCAGCGCCACGTGCTCGGCAACGATTACCTGGCGGCCATGGAGCGCATCGTCACCGCATGGTGCGCGTATGACCGGCGCGACCTCGACCTTGCCGCCGGCCTGCTCGCACGCCTGCCCGACGCCGAGCCCGGCCGCAGCCTGCTGCGCTATCACCCGCAGATCCGCTTCGAGTGGAACAACCTGAGCGCGCTGATCGAGCGTGCGCGGTTGCTGTATGCCGATCCGGCCAGCATCGAGCCCACCGCACGGGCACAGGCCGCGCAGCGCATCGTCGCGCAGTTCGAAACGGCCCTCGCCGCCGCGCTGGAAAGCCAGGCGGCCGATGCCGTGCAGCAGGTGGCCGCCAACCTGGGCATGACCTGCTGGCTGCTGCGCGATGCCCTCGCCGCAGCCGACCCGACTGCCGGCACCATCGACGCGGTCCGCTGGCTGGCCATGAGCGAATGGCTGGCGCAGCGCAACGGCAGTCCGCTGCAATCGGCCTGGAATGCCGTGGCGCTGATGCGCATGGCGCGGGCAGACACGCGCCGGCCACCGCTCACGCTGGCCGACATCCGCGCACAGGCCGGCCCCTTTGCTGAGGCCTTCGACGCACGCTACTGGCCCGAACGCTGGACCGATGTCGCCACGCTGCGCCTGCGCGAGCACGACAGCGGGCGCCACCGCTACGGCCACGTGCAGGTATGTGGCCTGCTGCTGGAGCACGCGTGGTTTGCCCGCGCCGATGGGGGTACCGCCGCCGGCGCATCAATCGATCGCCTGTCGCGCGCACTGCAGGACCTGCCGCCGCACGATCGCGCGTATTTCCAGCAGGCATTGCGGCAATTGACGCAAGCGGACGTCACGCCCGCGCCGACGCGTTAGCCGCCCAGCAAAATTCGTTGCATCCCTAACGATCTGGCGCTAGACTCGGCGCCATGTTCGATCATTGCCTGTACTTCAACACCACGGCGCTGGCCCGCGCTGTGGAGCGCGAGTGGACGGCCGCGTACGCGCCGTTCAGCCTCACGCCGCCGCAGGGCTTTGTGCTGCGCGTGGTGCTCAAGCAGCCCGGCGTGCTCAACCGCGAGCTGGCCGACGTGCTGGGCATCGCGCGCCCGACCGCCACTCGGCTGGTCGATGGGCTCATCGCCAAGGGGCTGGTCGAGCGCCGCCCCTCTGCGGAAGACGGCCGTGAATGGAACCTGTTCCCCACCAGCGCCGCGCTGGCGATCGGCAGCGCCTTGCAGAACGCCAGCGCCAAGGTCGCGCGCAAGCTGCGCGAGCAGATCGGGGCCGAGGCGTTTGATGGCACCGTCAAGGCCATCCGCGAAGTCCGCACCACGCTCAACGATTGACACGCGCCGGGCGGCACTGCCGTCCGTTTTTCTTGCCCAGATAGTTGCATCCCTATCGATCTCACCACCGCGAGGCACCGCATGACCATCATCCTGATCACCGGCATCGAACCGTTCGAATCGGACCCAACCAACCCGTCCTGGGACATTGCGCAGGCACTGGATGGCACGCAGATCGACGGCGCAACCGTCGTGGCGCGGCAGCTGCCGTGCGTGTTCGGCGTGGCCAACCGGGTGCTGGTGGAGGCCATCGAGGCGACGCAGCCCGCGCTGGTGCTGGCGCTCGGGCTGGCCAGCGGGCGCAGCGAGATCTCGGTCGAGCGCGTGGCCATCAACCTGATCGACGCGCGCATTCCAGACAACGCCGGCAACCAGCCGGTCGATGTGCCGGTGGTGGCCGGCGGGCCGGCAGCCTACTTCTCCAGCTTGCCGATCAAGGCCATCGTGCACGCGCTGCGCGAGGCCGGCGTGCCCGCCGCGGTATCGCACAGCGCGGGCACCTACAACTGCAATCATCTGTTCTATGGCCTGATGCACCACCTCGCCACGCGCGCGCCGCATGTGCCGCACGTGCGTGGGGGTTTCATCCACGTGCCGACCACACCCGCGCTGGCGGCGCACCATCCGGGCCGGCCAAGCCTGTCGCTCGATACGCAGATCGCAGGTATCCACCTGGCGGCGCGCACCGCGCTGGCCACGCAGGCTGACCTCAAGGTGAGCGGCGGCGCCGTGCACTGACGCCGCCAGACACACGCAGGCTCACGCCATCATCGGCATCAGCAACATCCGATCGGCGAGTTCACGCCCGAACGCTTCGAACGCGTGGGCGACCTGCTCCGGCCCACGCCCCAGGTTCTGCAGCCGCAGCCCGTCGACATGGTGGATGCCGACGGTGGCGAACACGTGACGCAAGTAGGGCATCAGGAAATCCGTCTGCGCATGCGGGCTGCCGTCGAAGGCGCCGCCTGAGGCGGCCACCACCAGCACGGCGCGGTCGGGCAACATGCCCACCTTGCCCGACGGCGTGCGCCCGAAGGTGCGCTCGGGCCGCACCACCATGTCGATCCACGCCTTCAGCACCGACGGTGCCGTGAAGTTATGCACCGGCGTGGAGATCAACACGGCATCCGCCGCCTCCAGCTCCGCAATCAGCGCCTCCGACAGCGCGAGCGTGGCGCGATGGGTGCCGGTGCGGTTGGCGTCGGGCATCAGGCTGGCCTCGACGAACGGCGCGTCCGGGTGCGGTAGCGGCGCGGCGGCAAGATCGCGCTCGATCACGCGCAGGCCGGGCGAGGCTGCGCGCAAACGGTCCAGCACCAGTTGCGCGGCGCGGCGGCTGTGCGAAGCTTCCGCGCGCGGGCTGACGGCAACGTGCAACAGCGTCGTCATGGGGTGTCCTCAGAGTTCGGTAAAGAAGCGGATCGAGCGCGCCAGCAAGCCGTTGCGGTAGTAGAAGCGATGGCCGAGCACGTTAGCGAGCGGTGTGTCCAGCACCAGCCTGCCGCAGCCCAGGCGCCGGCCCTCCTCCTTCAGGCGCGCCATCAGCGCGTGGCCAAAGCCGCCGCTGCGCAGGGTTTCGTCGGTGACCAGGTCGTCGACATAGAAAAACTGGCCGTAGACGAGGTTTTCCTGCACGCGGAAGCCGGTGAGCGCCACCGGGCGGCCGTCCTGCCAATACGCCATCAGCCGATAGCCCGCCGCCGTTTGGCGACGCCAGCGCACGACGAACTCCTCGGCGCTGGCCAGATGCGGCCGCAGCTGCTGCATGAGTGGGAAGCACGCGACGACATCGGCCTCGTCGTCGACCATGCGGATGGCGTCGGTCATGCTGCCGGCACCTGAGGCGCAAAGCGCAGCGCCACCGCAATCCGGTTCCACGCCTGGATGTTGGCAATGGCCGCTGTCAGGAAGGCCACTTCCGCCGCCGAGAACTGCTCGCGCACGGCATCGTATTCATGATCTTCCACGCCATGGCCGGTGGCGCGCGCGAGGCCGGTCAACGCTTCAGTCCAGGCCAGCGCGGCACGCTCGCGCGGCGTGAACACCGGCGCATCGCGCCACACCGCCGCCAGGTCGAGCTTGACCGGCGCCACCCCCAACTTGCGCGCCAGGTTCAGGTGGAACTGCACGCAGAACGCGCAGCCGTTGATTTGC